>NZ_AP018828.1:709512-1079025 GCF_003966695.1 Asticcacaulis excentricus | reverse complement strand
TTGGGGTCAGAGGCTCCATATATCACCCGTCCGATACGGGCGTGCGACAGCGCGCCGGCGCACATGGCGCACGGTTCCAGCGTCACATAGAGCCACAGATCGGTCAGGCGATAATTGCCGACAACCTGCCCTGCCGCGCGTAAAGCCAGTATTTCAGCGTGCGCCGAAGGGTCATTAAGACTAATGGGTGCATTTTTTGCGCGCGCAATGATGGTTTTACTTGACGGATCGTAGATTAAAGCGCCTATCGGCACCTCGCCGGCCTGGGCGGCCTTTTCGGCCTCGTCCAGCGCCAGACGCATCAGGGTTTCGTCAGTCATGTCCTGTGGAGAGTCCATAGGGGTTGATGACCGGCAAACCGCTGCGGCGTCAAGTTAAAAGGCCCTGCGTGAGCAGGCCCAGTCAGGAAAATGATGATGTCTGAAGACCATAATACCCCCGAATCCGCCGCTCCGACCGAGAGCGTTGCCAGCGACGCCACCCCCAAAAAATCCTACGTCAAAAAGCCTGCGGCCAAAAAAGGCCCGGCTGACAAGTCCTTTGGTAAGCCCGCGCGCCCGCCGGAGCGCATCGCCAAGGTGCTGGCGCGTGCCGGTCTGGCCTCGCGCCGCGAAGTCGAGCGCCTGATTGGTTTGGGTAAGATCGCCGTCAATGGCCGCCTGCTCGATACCCCGGCGACCACCGTATCGCCCGATGACCTGATCACCGTCGAAGGCAAGCCGATCCGCAAGGCCGAGTCCACCCGCGTGTGGCGCTATCACAAGCCGGTCGGCCTGATGACCACCCATCAGGACCCGCAGGGCCGCCCCACAGTGTTCAATTCGCTGCCGCAGGAATTGCCGCGCGTGATTTCGGTGGGCCGCCTCGACATCAATTCCGAAGGCCTGCTGCTGCTGACCAATGATGGCGAACTGGCGCGCGCGCTGGAACTGCCGACGACTGGCTGGACGCGCGTCTATCGCGTGCGGGCGCTGGGGCGCACCACGCAGGCGGCGCTCGACACGCTGAAAACCGGCGTGACGGTCGAAGGCGTGCAATACGGCCCGATCGAAGCCAAGCTGGACAAAGCGCAGGAAAAGGCCGATGGCCGCGCCAATCTGTGGATCACCGTGTCGCTCAACGAAGGCAAGAACCGCGAAGTCCGTAAGGTGCTCGACAGCCTGGGCTTGAAGGTCAACCGCCTGATCCGTCTGGCCTATGGCCCGTTCCAGCTCGGCGATATCGAGCCGGGCGAGGTTGAGGAAATCGGCCCGCGCGTCGTGCGCGAACTGCTGGGGGACAAGATCGACCCGCGCAACCTGCCGTCGGAAAGCGAGACCCAGACGCGCACGCCGATGCGCCTGCGCCGGACCGAAGGCGAGGGCGCGCCGCGCACCGGCCGTCGCGGGGGTGGTGAACGCTTTGCGCCGAAGGGCGAAGGCCGTGAGGAACGCCGTGAGCGCCCGCTCAGCCGCGACGAGGCCTTCCGCCGCAAGTACGAGGCCAAGGAATTTGGCGAGCGCGATTTCGATGAGCGCCCGCGCTTTGAAGGTGACGGGCAGGCCCGTGATCGCCGTCCGGAACGCGAAGAGCGCGAATGGACGCCGCGCGCCGAGCGTCCCAGACGAGACTTCAACACCGGCGAGTTCAAGCCGCGCAGCGAAGGCAGCTTCAAACCGCGTGGCGACCGCCCGCAGCGTGATTTCAAGCCACGCGGTGAGGGGGACTTCAAGCCCCGTGGCGACCGCCCGCAGCGCGACTTCAAACCGCGTGGCGAAGGTGACTTCAAACCGCGTGGGGAACGCAGCTACGGCGACAAGCCGCGCTTTGACAAACCGCGTGGCGAGCGTCCGGCGGGTGACCGTCCGCAGCGTGATTTCAAGCCGCGCGGTGAAGGTGACTTTAAACCGCGTGGGGAACGCAGCTACGGCGACAAGCCGCGCTTTGACAAACCGCGTGGCGAGCGTCCGGCGGGTGACCGTCCGCAGCGCGACTTCAAACCGCGCGGTGAGGGTGATTTCAAGCCGCGTGGTGATCGTAACTTTGGCGACAAGCCGCGCTTTGATAAGCCGCGTGGCGAACGCCCGGCGGGTGACCGTCCGCAGCGCGATTTCAAACCGCGCGGTGAAGGCGACTTCAAGCCCCGCGGCGAACGCAGCTTTGGTGATCGTCCAGCAGGCAAGTCGTTTGGCGGCAAGCCCGGTGGCGGCAAATCCTTCGGGGGCAAGCCGGGTGGCTTTAAACCCGGTGGCCGTCCGGGCGGCTTCGCCGGTAAGGGCGCGCCGCGCAAGCCGCGTCCGGAGTAGGTCCGTATGCGTATCGTCGGTGGTGAGTTTCGCGGGCGCGCCCTGAGCGCCCCCGAAGGCCAGAACACCCGCCCGACCTCGGACCGGGCGCGTCAGGCCGTGTTCAATATTCTGGAGCACGCCGAATTCGCCCCCAACCTCAACGGGGCTCGGGTGATGGACGTCTTTGCCGGCTCCGGCGCGCTGGGGCTTGAGTCCATGTCGCGCGGGGCGGCGTTTTGTCTGTTTGTTGATACGGATGACGCGGCGCGCGGCGCCATCCGCGACAATGTCGAAGCGTTTGGCCTGTTTGGTGTCACGCGCATCCACCGCCGCGACGCAACGCAACTGGGCGTGCGCCCCGGTGGCGCGTCCGAAGCCTTCGATCTGGTGTTTATGGATCCGCCCTATCGTAAGGGTTTGGTACAGCCGGCGCTGGAGGCGTTGCGAAACGGGAACTGGCTGAGCGATGAGGCCCTGATTGTGGTTGAGATGGCCACCGATGAGGACTTTTTTGCCACGGAACTGTGGCAGATAATCGACACTCGAACCTATGGTCCGGCGCAGGTTTTGTTCTTGAAACAAAAAATTCTTACGAATTTTTAACTGATCAAATTATTGATTTATATAATTTAATTCAAAAACCATCGTATTTGTGTGGCCAAATTAACCCATTGGCCGGATTTTTCATATTGACGAGTTTTTTATTGTGTCCCCAATATGTCCTTAACAAGGTGTAAACCGCGCCGTCAGGCACGATTAATGCACCGAAGCCCCAGCAAGGGGCGGGACTGAACTGTTATAAATGGGGTGATGTTATGACGGCAGAAGCGATCAAGCTTGAAGGCGGCAAGAAGCGCCGCGACGGCCTGAAGGTTATTCTGATGGCTGGTCTGAGTGTTCAGGCGTGGGCCTTCCTGATGGGTGTCGGGATTATTGTTCTCAACGTAACGCGTTGATTTTTGTAGCCTGTGGCGTTTGCCGCGGGTTTTTTTATGGCTGATTTCGACCGGGGGCGAGGTTCAGGGGGAAACTGACCTTGCCGTCCCGGTCGTGGGTCTGACCTATAAGCTCCGGTCTGACGGGACATCAGACCGCATGAGCCGACGGGGGAGTGGGGCTTAGGGTGAGTGCGCCGGATGAGGCGCGCTCACCCTGATCGCCCGTAAAAACCACAAGGCGAATATAGGTCGTGAAAGCTTTTCCGCTTGAGACTGCCCACCTGTGTTCAAAGCGGTAGAAACCACAGATTTCACAGATTGCACAGATTAACAGTGCTGCGGAGCCAGTACCGGCGCGCAGCACCCTTCTGTGCTTTCGGGGGCGGGGCTCTTTTTCACCACGGATAGACACGGATGGCGGCTTCGCCGCCGACACGGATATCCGTGCCAGACGAACGCAGTTCGTCATCCGTGTCCATCCGTGGCTAAATAATACCGTTTAACCAGCCGCTTTTTTGATGGGTTTGACCACGAAAAACACGAATATTCGAATAGCGGATATGCCTCGGCCGACGAGCCGCTGCACAGCGTGCGACACGCCTGTTTTCAGGCGCTTCGCGCAAAAAAGCGCTGTGACGCCGTTCGTGCTTTTCGTGTTTTTCGTGGCAAAACCCTATCTACGGCCGAACAGCTTTTCGATATCTTTCAGCTTCAGCTCGACATAGGTCGGGCGGCCGTGATTGCACTGGCCCGAATGGGGCGTGGCTTCCATTTGACGCAGCAGGGCGTTCATTTCGGAGGCCGACAGACGCCGCCCGGCGCGCACCGAATTACGACAGGCCATATTGCCGCAGATCTCGGCCATCCGCTCTTTCAGGATCAGGGCCTGACCGTTTTCGGCAATGTCGTCGGCCAGGTCGCGGATCAGCCCGGCCACGTCGCCATCGCCGATCAGGGCCGGGACTTCGCGCACCAGAATCGTCGCGGGGCCGAAGCTTTCGATCATCAGGCCAAAGCCTTCCAGATCGCCGCGCCGCGCCATCAGGCGGCTGACATCGGCGGGGTCGAGATCGACGATTTCCGGGATGAGCAGGGTCTGACGCGCCACATTGCCTTCGGCCATCATGGTCTTCATGCGCTCATAGACCAGCCGTTCGTGGGCGGCGTGCTGATCGACGATGATCAGGCCGTCTTTGGTCTGCGCCAGAATGTAGGTCTCGTGCAACTGCGCCCGCGCGGCCCCCAGCGGATAGGCTTCGAATTCCGGCGGCAGGGGTTGCGTCAGGGCCGACAGATCAATGCCCAATTCGGCGACGCCGATATCTGCGGGCATATCCATGGCCGGAGCGGTGGCAACAGCGTCTCTTTCGACTCTGGCCGACGGGGCAAAGGTCAGGTCGGCATTCCACGCCGGCTGATAGTTGGGGTGCGGCTGGTCCGGCGTGGTGAAGGCGCGGGGTTGATACCCTCCATTCAGGGACAAGGTCGGCTGCATCGGCGCGCGATAGCCGGACGACAGCGGGTTGAAGGCGCTGAGCGCCTGATCGGCAACGGTGGTCGCGGCGCGGTGCCCGGCCGAGGCCAGCGCATGTTTCAGCGCACCGATGATCAGGCCGCGCACCAGATTGGGGTCGCGGAAGCGCACCTCGGCCTTGGCCGGGTGGACGTTGACGTCGATATCCTGCGGGTCGGTCTCGACATAGAGCACCGCCATCGGGTGGCGGTCGCGGGCCAGAAAATCGGCATAGGCCCCGCGCAGCGCCCCGGTCAGCAGCTTGTCGCGCACCGGGCGGCCATTGACGAACAGGTACTGATGCTGGGCATTGCCGCGTGAAAAGGTCGGCAGGCCCGCATAGCCGGTCAGCCGGACGCCCTCACGCTGCTGATCAATCAGCAGGGCATTGTGGCCGAAATCATCGCCCAGAAGCGCGGCAAGGCGCTTCAGACGCCCCTCAAACCCCGCCTCTTCGGGGTAGAGGCGCAGGGACCGCTTGCCATCCAGCGTCAGCGAAAAGCCGACATCTTCGTGCGCCATGGCCTGCCGCTTGACCTCTTCGCTGATGGCCATGTTCTCGGCGCGGTCGGTCTTCATGAACTTCAGGCGCGCTGGGGTGGCGTAAAACAGGTCCTTCAGCTCGACCCGCGTGCCGTGCGGACGCGAAAAGGCGGCGGGCCGCAGCGGCGACATCGCCCCGGAATCGACCGTAATGGCAATCGCCCCGTCCATACCATTGGCGCGCGAGGTGATGTCGAGACGCGCCACCGACCCCATGGACGGCAGGGCCTCACCGCGAAAACCGAGCGTCTGGATATGCAGCAGGTCCCAGGTGCCGTCGGCCTGCGGTTTCAGCTTGGAGGTGGCGTGGCGCTCAACCGCCAGCGGCAGGTCGTCGGCGTCCATGCCGCGGCCGTTGTCCTCGATCAGGATGCGCGACAGGCCGCCCATATCGGCGAAAATGTCGATCTGCGTCGCGCCGGCGTCGATGGCGTTTTCGACCAGTTCCTTGATGGCCGAAGCCGGACGCTCGACCACCTCACCGGCGGCGATGCGGTTAATGGTGTCCTGAGGCAGGCGGGAAATATGGGCCATTGACCCAATTTAGGTGAGTCCGGCGATGGGGGCAATGTCGGGAAGGATTTGGCCACGAAAAACACAAAAATCACGAACGCCGGGACGTAACGTTGAAGGGCTTTACCACGGATGCACACGTATGGCGGGCTTTGCCCGCCGACACGGATATCCGTGCCAGATGAACGCCCTTCTTCATCGGTGTGTATCCGTGGTTCAAAAAACAGTCCCGCGCCGGATATCAGTAAGAGGTGTGAACCACAGATTTCACAGATGGGCGCTGCGCGCCGGGCGGGTGACACGGGCACAGATAATCTGTGGAATCTGTGAAATCTGTGGTTTCGATCTTAAGCATAAACCCAAACGAAAAAGGGCCGCCGTGCAGCAGCCCTTTGAAACCTCAATGTCTTACGGCTTACAGGCCGGGCAATTTGAAGGACTTTTCCTTCTTCTGCTCTATGGTCACCTTGCCGTTGCCCAGCAACGTCTTGATGCGCGCCGCTTCCGATTCCGGATCGAGCGCGTTGACTTCACCGGCCAGCACCGAGTTGGTCGAAGGCACCGGAGCCGGGGTCGCGTCCTTTTTCCAGAACAGGATCTTGTCGGCGAAGCTCTCTTCCTTATAGGCCAGATCGCCAAATTCATCGTCCACGACGTAGCGGGCCAGCGGATCGGCCTTATCGGCCCCGGCCTTGCTGGCCAGAACCTTTTCGCCTTCCGAGCGGGTGATGGCCTGACGCTGCCCCAACAGGGCTTCGCGCGCCGCGCTTTCGGGTTGCAGTTCCTGAGCGCGGGGCTCACCCGGCGCGGGCGGACGCAGCGCGAAATCCGGCGGCACCACCAAAGGCGCCTTGGTCACGACGCGAAATTCGTCCGGCACGACCTTGTTCAGGCCCAGCGCGCTCTTGGTCGATTCGCACCCCGTCAGACCGACGCCGGCGATCAGCACCAGACCCGCCACTACTTTGACCGACTTCATTCTTCGCTCCGCATTATCCGTGCCCTTTTTCAGAAGGGGCCGGAGAGTGTTACTTGCTTTTCGCCGCCCTGCCAAGGGTCCGCGTTTAACCTTGTTTCGACTCTTCCCGATTGAGGAAGAAGACGTCGATGAACAACAGGGCCACGCCGATATTGATGGCGGCGTCGGCGATGTTGAACACCCACGGAAACCCCAGCCCCGAAAAATCGAGAAAATCGACCACGCCGCCGTAGATGATACGGTCGATGGCGTTGCCGATGGCTCCGCCCGCCACCAGAGCCAGCCCCAGACCGAGGATGCGCCGGTTGGTGCGGCGGACCCAGTCGATCAGGAAGGCCGACACGACCAGCGAAAACAGGGTGAGCAGCCAGCGGCCGATCCCTTCCGAATGGAAGAAACCGAAGCTGACGCCCTTGTTCCACACCATGCTGAACGAGAAGATGGGCGAAATCTTGACCTGTCCGAGACTGGGCAGTTGCAGACCGTATAAAATCCAGTTCTTGCTGATCTGATCGAGGATCAGGCCGATCAGCCCGATCAGCAGCATCTGCCGCCCCAGCGGTGTGGTGTGCGGCGGGGCGAAGTGGGTTTTGAGTTTGGCTTGGAAATCAGACATGGATTTACCGGTTTAAATCTATCCTCACCTCTCCCTGAGGGAGAGGGTGGCCCGTTAGGGCCGGGTGAGGGGGAAAAGGCAGAACGTGCGCAATTGGCAGTTCCCCCTCACCCCAACCCTCTCCCTCAAGGGAGAGGGGGCTAGTGTCCATGCGTGGCATCCCATTCGGCCACGGCTTCCTCGCAACGCAAACAGAGTTTGGTTTCGGGCTTGACCTCTGGGAGTATCTTCCAGCAGCGGTCGCATTTATGGCCCTGAGCAAACAACGGCACCACCGCAATGTCCATATGCGGTTCCTTTGCCGCCTTCAACCACTGCTCATTGGCGCTGTCATCAAGGGGGTAGCTGAGTAACCGAAGTTCAGCATCGCTGGTCCTGAAAACTTCAGCCATATCTACATGATCAAAAGTTCCATCACGGAAAGCATTCTGCCATTCGGGCTCGCTGCCGTGGAACAATATGAGTGGTGCAGCTTCAAGGGTAGAACCAATCGACTTTTCGCGACGAGCGGCCTCAAGTTCAAAGTTCACATTCTCAAGCACGGCCAAAATCTTGCCCCAGCGCGCCGCTTCGGCGCCATTGTGCCATTCGGCGGGCACGGCGGGCAGGGTGCGATAGAGGTTTTCCGGTGCCTCCGGATAGCGATAGCTCCACGCCTCTTCGGTGGTGAAGGCCATGATGGGCGACAGCCAGGCCGTCAGGCGCTCAAACAGGATGTTGAGCACGGTGCGGCAGGCGCGGCGCTTCACGTCCGACGGCTTGTCGCAATAGAGGCTGTCCTTGCGGATGTCGAAATAGAGCGACGACAGGGTCTGGGACGCGAAATCGGCCACCGGGCGGATGACGCCGGCGAAGTCATAGGCGTCATAGGCGGCGCGCACCTTCGCATCCAGTTCATGTACGTGGTGCAGGATATAGCGTTCCAGCGACGGCATATCCTGATAATCGACGGCCTCCGCGTCCGTATAGCCGTTGAGCGCACCCAGCAGATAGCGCAGCGAATTGCGCAGCTTGCGATAGGCGTCCACGGTGGTCTGGATGATCTGCTTGCCGATGCGCAGGTCGTCGGAATAGTCCGACAGGGCGACCCACAGGCGCAGGATTTCGACGCCGGATTCCTTGGCGATGTCCTGCGGGGCGACGACATTGCCCTTGGACTTCGACATCTTCTCACCCTGTTCGTCGAGGACGAAACCGTGGGTCAGGACGGCCTTATACGGCGCACGGCCGCGCGTGCCGCAGCTTTCCAACAGCGACGACTGGAACCAGCCGCGGTGCTGATCCGAGCCTTCGAGATAGAGGTCGGCGGGGCTATGGGTGTTTTCGCGGCCTTCCAGCGTAAAGGCGTGGGTCGAGCCGGAGTCGAACCACACATCGAGGATATCCGTGACCTTCTCATAGTCCGCCGGATTGTAGCCATCGCCCAGAAAATCCTCGTCCGGGCGCGTGAACCAGGCGTCGGCCCCCTCAGACGCGATCAGCTTGATGATGCGGTCGTTGACGGCCTCGTCCTTCAGCGGCTCGCCTGTCTTTTTATCGACATACATGGCCAGCGGCGTGCCCCAGTTGCGCTGACGGCTGATCAGCCAATCCGGGCGGGTTTCGACCATGCTGCCGATACGGTTGCGGCCCTGATCGGGGTAGAAGGCGGTCTCGGAGATGGCCTTCAGCGCCGTGGCGCGCAGGTTGGTGTCGCCATCCATCCGAATGAACCACTGGGGCGTGTTGCGGAAGATGACCGGGGCCTTGGAGCGCCACGAATGCGGGTAGGAGTGATCGACGCGACCGCGCGCCAGCAGGTTCCCGGCTTCGATCAGCTTTTCCATCACCACCTTGTTGGCGTCGCCGAACTTGCCGGCCTTCTTGCCCTCGGTTTCAAGGACTTTCAGACCCGCAAACAGCGGCACATGCGGGTAGTAGGCCCCGTCGGGATCCACGGTGTCGGGGATGGAATCCAGCGAATAGCCGGATTTCAGCCACACCAGATAGTCGTCCGCACCGTGGCCGGGCGCTGTGTGCACAAAGCCCGTACCGGCATCATCCGTGACGTGATCACCGGCCAGCATGGGGACGTCGAAACCGTAGCCCTCGTCGAACGCGGCGAGAGGATGGGAGCAGACTAGATAACCCAACTCATGAATGGCAGGTGTTCCATTCGTTTTTTGAGACGCGACGGGTAACTCCAGAAGGAGTTTTGCGTCTAGTATGTTTGCGGCATTGAACACAGCCTCGGAAAGATTGACAGCGACAATCAGCTTTTCACCGGCTTTGACCCAAGGGTCGAATCCAAGCTCTTCGGCTGATTTAACGGTTACAACTTCGTATACGCCGTACCTTATTTGTGGGTTGAAAGAGATCGCTCGGTTCGCGGGAATAGTCCAAGGGGTCGTTGTCCAAATAACGACGGATGCCCCTTCATACCAGCGCTTGCCGTCTTCAAATTTTTCACCAATTATTTGGGAAACGGTTTCGATTGAACTATCTCTTTTGTCCCACTTCACCGGAAATTTCACCCATACCGTCGGGCTGGTGTGCGGGTGGTATTCGACCTCGGCGTCGGCCAGAGCCGTGCGTTCGACCGGCGACCACATGACGGGCTTTGAGCCGCGATAGAGCTGACCCGACATCAGGAACTTGTGGAATTCCGCCGTCACCTTGGCTTCGGTGTCGAAATCCATGGTGGCGTAGCGTTCGTCCCAGTCGCCTAAGACTCCCAGACGCTTGAACTCTTCGCGCTGCACGCCGATCCATTCGGCGGCGTATTCGCGGCAGGCCTTACGGAACTCGGCGGCGGGCACCTCGTCCTTCTTGCGGCCCTTGGCGCGGAACTGCTCCTCGATCTTCCATTCGATGGGCAGGCCGTGGCAGTCCCAGCCGGGGACGTAATCGACGTCATAGCCCATCAGGAACTTCGAGCGCACCACGAAGTCCTTGAGGATCTTGTTCAGCGCATGACCGATATGGATATGGCCATTGGCGTAGGGCGGGCCGTCGTGCAGCACGAAGAGGGGGGCGTTTTTGGCCTGACGCGCCTTGCGCACGCTGTGGTACAGGTCGGACTCTTCCCATTTTTTCAGCATTTCGGGCTCGGCCTTGGGCAGGCCGGCGCGCATCGGGAAGGCGGTTTCAGGCAGGAAGACGGTTTCGCGGTAATCGCGTGAAGGCTGTTCGGACATGAATCCTGATATCTCTGGGAGGGGATACGGTCAAATAAGGCGTGGCGATGTACTCCCAGCGCAAGACCCGGTGCGGGTGGCTTACGCTGGGCTTCAAATTCGAAGCTGCGCCCGTATCGTCAACATGGAGGCAGCGTTTATCAGAGGCCGCCGGGATTGCCTAGAGCGGAATGATTTCTGATAGACATTCCGCTCAAACCGCCAAGGTGGTGAAGCCCGCACCCGGCGAGGGGCCAAACAAAGACAGGGAAAGAAAAGTGGGCGCGCTTATGGTGGGCTGGAAAGAGTGCCCACGCCAGCCCCCACCACCGCATCGCCTTCGCTGCGCTCAGTTGTGCGGTCCCCCTCCCCAGCAAGCTGGGGAGGTATAGATTCGAGTCAGTCCTGACAAAAACTGTCAGCAATACCTGTAACCTCCCGCTCAGGAGGTGCCCATGCGCAAGGTCGATCTGAAACGCGAGCGCAAGCCGCTCTATACCGCGCCCGCCGGTCAGTTTGTGCTGATCGACGTGCCGCCGCTGCCGTTCCTGATGATTGACGGCCACGGCGATCCTAATAGCGATGGCTTTGCCGAGGCCATGCAGGCCCTGTTTTCGGTGGCCTATGGGCTGAAATTCATGAGCAAGGTCGAATGTGACCTCGATTACAGCGTGCCGCCGATGGAGGGGCTGTGGTGGGCCGATCGTTTCGAGCGCTTCTATGACCGCGACAAGGACCTGTGGTCGTGGCGGATCATGGTGCCGCAGCCGGACGCCATCACGCCGGATATGTTCGCCCGCGCCGTGGTCGGGGCCGGGCGCAAGGGCAAAGGGGGCACAGCTCTGGGGCGGTTACGGCTCGACACCTGGGCCGAGGGCTTGAGCGTTCAGACCCTGCATGTGGGCTCTTACGACGACGAAGGCCCGCTGATCGCGCGCCTGCATCAATGGATTGCCGACAATGGCCTGAGCGAAACCGGCCACCACCACGAAATCTATCTGTCCGACCCGCGCCGCACCGCCCCCGAAAAGCTGAAGACCCTCCTGCGCCAGCCGGTGCGTCGGATTTGACTTAAAGCACCTCCCCTGATTTCAGGGGTTGGCGAGGCCCTGCCGTGCGGCCCGCTGGGCGTCGGTATGGCCGGCTCGCGCGTCTTTGAGGTCCTGCCGGAGGACCCGGCCTATGTCGCCTATATCGACTACGGTTCGGAAATTCAGATTTTCGACACGACGACGCTGCGTCGGGTAAAAACGGATTAGGTTGTGCTGACTGTCCAGTGAGCGTGCCGTCGTTGAGCTAATCTCACGTTCAAATCGGAGTCAATTTGTACAGGACGCTAGCGTGGCCGCGCAGCTCCAGCGAAATCTCTTCGTCCGCCGTTGAGACGGCCCCGGTCCACAGATTGTGCACACGCGCTTTTTCGGGCGCATTAATGGCTTTCAGCGGCTGGGTCACCACCAGCGGCTGGTCGCCGATGTTGAAGATGGCCAGATAGCTTGCTTTTCCGTCCGTGGTTTCCGCCGTCCAGACCACCTGCGCGCCGTCGTTCGAGACGGGGACATTGTTCACGCTATCCTGATTAAGCGCAATCACCTCCTTATTGGTCAGGAGTTTCAGCGTCGCCTCATCGAGTGCGCGCAGATCACCGCCCATGATCAAGGGGGAGCGCGCGATCGACCACAGGGTCATCAGGGTCTGCTGCTCATCCGGCGTAAATTTTGTCTTGCGCTGCCCCAGCGCCAGCAGGCCCAGCGGCAGCATGTCGGCATCGGGCCATGCGCCCGGACGACGATAGGGGCTCCAGTCGGCCAGCCGCTTGAACTGCGCCTTCAGCATGTCCCAGCTATCCCAGAAGTCGTCGGAAATACGCCACATCTGGGCATTGTTCTGCGCGTGGACGGCCCATTTGAGGTCCGTTTCACCGGGCGACAGGCTGAGCACGATCGGGCGGCCGGACGCGGCGATGGCGGCCTGAGCCCCTTCGATTTCCGGCCAGTTGATGTCATAGGGGCGGCTCATATCGTCCATCTTGACGAAATCCACGCCCCAGTCGGCAAACAGCTTAAACACCGAGTTATAATAGGCCTGCGCCCCCGGCTTCGACATATCGACGCCGTACATGTCGGTGTTCCAGGTGCAGACGGAGTTGGGGTTGGCCACGTCGCGCGCCGTGTATTTGGTGCCCAGAACCGGCAGGTTCTTCTCATAGGCCAGACGCGGAATGCCGCGCATCAGGTGCACGCCGAACTTCAGGCCCAGAGCGTGCACCTTGTCGGCCAGCGGCTTGAACCCCGCCCCGTTGGCGGCCGACGGGAAGCGGTTGGGCGCGGGCAGCAGGCGGCCATAGCCATCCATGGCCAGCTCCGCCCCGTGACGGTACTCATAGCCCGTGGCATTGGGCTCATACCATTGAATATCCACGGTAAACACGTCATAGCCGGCGGGTAAGAGCTTGTCGGCCATGATCTTCGCCGTCTCCACCGCCTGCGCCTCGGTCAGGGTGGTGGCAAAGCTGTTCCAGCTATTCCAACCCATAGGCGGCTTGGGCGCACGCAAAGTCGGTGACTTCGGCGGCGTCGCCGCGACGGCGGGGACGGTGGCGGCACCGATCAGGGCCGGGGCGGCAAACAGGGCGCGACGATTCAGCGTGGACATGGCGGATTCCTCTTTTCAATTTGTCTGACTATTAATCGCTATTTTTGAAATGCCAAGCCTAATCCGGCCTCCCGGGCCCCGGCGGCGTTGGGGAGGCACAGGTTTGCCATTTTCCACTTGACCCAAGGGCCGTCCTGTCGGAAGTCACCCCCATGAACATCCTGCTGATCGGTTCGGGCGGCCGTGAACACGCCCTCGCGTGGAAAATCCGTCAGTCGCCGCGCGTGGCGCGTCTGGCCATTGCGCCGGGCAATCCCGGCATGGCGGCGCTGGGCGAGGTGCACGACCTCAAGGTCACTGATGTGGCCGGCCTGACGAAGCTGGCGGTCGAAATGCAGGCCGATCTGGTCGTGGTGGGTCCGGAGGCGGCGCTTGCCGAAGGCATTGCCGATGCCTTAAAGCGCGTCGGCATCCCCTGTTTCGGCCCGACGCAAAAGGCGGCGCAGCTTGAATCCTCCAAGGCGTTCACCAAGGATTTCTGCAAGCGCCATAATATCCCCACCGCGGCCTACGAGACCTTCACGGACCTCGATGCCGCCAAGGCCTATCTGAAAACCCAGAGCGCGCCCTATATCATCAAGGCCGACGGTCTGGCGGCCGGTAAGGGCGTGGCGATTTCGCCCGACCTGCCCGACGCCTATGCCGAGCTGGAGGCCATGTTCGGCGGGCGCTACGGCGCGGCGTCGCAAACCGTGGTCATCGAAGAATTCATGGCGGGCGAAGAGGCTTCGGTCTTCGCCATTGCCGATGGCGAAACGGCCCTTTTGTTCGGCTATGCGCAGGACCACAAACGCGCCTTTGACGGCGATGCCGGGCCCAATACGGGCGGCATGGGCACCTATAGCCCGGCCCCGGTGGTCACTCAGGATATTCTCGACATTACCGAGCGTGAGATTCTGGCCCCCACCATGGCGGGCATGAAGGCCGAGGGGAACGCCTATACGGGCGTCCTCTATGCGGGTCTGATGATCGAACATGGCCGCCCGCGTCTGGTCGAATACAATGCGCGTTTCGGCGATCCGGAATGTCAGGTGCTGATGCTGCGCCTCAAGAGCGATCTGGTGCCCTATCTGCTGGCCGCCGCGACGGGCCGCCTGAAGGACATGCCCGCGCCGGAATGGTACGAAGACGCCGCCGTCTGCGTCGTCTATGCCGCCAATGGCTATCCGGACAGCCCGGTCGGTGGCTCGATCATTCGCGGGGCCGAGCAGGACTTTGGCCCGCATGTCAGCGTCTTCCACGCCGGAACCAAGCGATTGGACGACGGGCGTCTGGCGGCCGCCGGCGGGCGTGTGCTCAATATCTGCGCGCGTGGGGCGACGATTCAGGAAGCCCGCGACGCCGCCTATGAGGCCATTGCCAAGATCGACTGGCCGATGGGGTTTTATCGCTCGGACATCGGCTGGCGCGCACTTTAAATGGAACCCCAACGCGCCGTCCTGAAATACGCAAAACGTAGTTTAGCGGTGACCTATGCCACTCTTTCCTTCATTCCCATTTTGCTGACATGCCGGGTGATCTCTGACTTCCTGTCTCATGAATTAGAACGGGAAGACGTTTTCTGGTATTCTGTTTTATATGCCTTTTTTGCGGCCTTATGCCTTTATTTTCAGACCTATCGCTTGATTTACGAGCAGGGGCAGGTGAAGGAAAAGCGGTATGGATTGACGTTCTGGTCCGTGGGCTGTGACTCAATGGAACTAAGGCAGGTTCAAATATTGTCCACTTCTGTTTTGGTTGTCTGCAATACAGCCACGGGACGCGAATTGGGACGTATTCCCTTATCGGCTATCTCCAAGACGGATAGTGACATCTGGTTTAAGTGCTTGGAGACGCGGCGTTTCGGATAGGCCACGCCCTTACAACTCCTTGCGCACCCGGATAAACAACCACGGTTTTGAGCGGTTGCGCGTCAGTTCCAGCGCCCGCACCGTGCCCGTGGCGCGGTCGCCGTCATAGCGCACGCGGTCGTAGTCATAGACGCGGCCCGGCAGGTTGTTCAGCTCAACGCGCCACAACAGCTTCGGGGTGGGCTTATATTCGGCAAACAGGTTCAGCTTGGCGCTGCCGCGCGCGTAGGAGATTTCCGAGGCGCGATAGACCTTTTCGTCATAGCCGTTCCACACCGAAAAGCCCCATTGAGTGCGACGCACCGGCAGGTCTTGCGAAAACTCCAGCAACCAGTCGGTTTCGGTCTGACGCGACAGGCGGCGCTTTTCCTTCGTCACCGGGTCGGTCACTTCCGACAGGAAGACGCTGCCGTTGAATTTCAGCAGGCCGCCGGGGATGCGAAAACGGTCCATGGGCAGGGTCAGGGTGGCCCCGATCTCTTCAGCCGTGCCGTCGCCGATATTGCCCTTGGCGTCGAACACGCTGCCGTCGGCGGCGACGATGGGGACGCGGTCGATGACGTCCGACACGTTCTTATGGATGTATTTCAGCATCAGCGCGCCCTTGTCCCCAAAGCGGTAGCTGGCGTTCAGCTCCGTTTCCCAGCGCTTGTCGGGCTCAAGGCTGACATTGCCGGCCTTGACGGTCGAGTCCATCAGGTCGATCGAGGAGACAAAATCGTCGAAATCGAGCTGACCCAGTACGCGCTCAACGCGCAGCAGGTACTGCCACGGCCCCTTGGGTGACCACGTCACCTGCACCTTGGGCTTGGCGTAGCCAAAGCGCTTTTCGTCCGGGCGTTCGCTGGTTTGCGACAGGGTGGACCATTCGTATTTCAGGCCCGTTTCGACACTGAGCGCCGGGGTGGCGCGCCAGGTGGCCAGAAACGAGGCTTCGGTGCGGTCTTCCTCGACCTTGACGCGCGAGGCGGGCAGATCGACCACCGCGCCATTGACCGTCAGGCCCGTGTCGCTGTCGCGCGAATTATAGGCCTTTTCCAGCCCGACCTCATAGGTCAGCCGCTCGCTGCGCGTCCAGATCAGTTGCCCGGAGACGATGTTTTCCTTCTCGACCGAATCTTCACGGAAGCGCGTCTCTTCCGACGGACTGATATAGAGGTCGTCACCTTCTTCGTGCGTATATTTCGACAGGCCATTGAGTTTCAGCGTAAACACCTTGCCCAGCGGGCGGACGTACTGAAAACCCCCTTCGCGCAGGTCTTCGCTATAGTCGAGATTTTCCACCGCCGTGGTGTCGGTGATGAAACGGTAATTGCCGGTATAGGTGTCGGGCGTCCACTTGCCATTGACGGTCAGCTTGCCGCCCCACAGGGGATGCGAGGCGATGGCGTTCAGTTCCACGCCCTTGCCGCCCGCTTCGCTGAGGATTTGGGTGCGGCGAGGGGGGCTGCCGTTGGTGGGATAGACGGTCTTGTCGCCGGGGCTGGCCTCTTCGTCGAAGCTGTTGAAGACGGTGGCCGACAGCTCCAGCGTCTTGTCCCCGGCATTGCGGCTATAGGTGATGCGCCCCGTCGGCTTGACCCAGCCATTGCTCAGGAAACGCGCACTGGCGATGACGGTCAGGGTCGGCTTTGCCGAGGCCTTGCGGATGATATTGACCACCTGCGTCTGACCCTGCATGTCGATGCCTTCGGTGCCACCGATGATCAGGTCGATGCGCTCCACCGTGCCCGCGGGGATGCGGTTGAGGATGTCGGTCAGCTTGTCCGTCTTGCTGGTCGGGCGCTGGCCGTCGATCAACACATTGCCGGCCGCCGCTGCAAAGCCGCGCACCTGATCGACGTTTTTCAGCGTAAAGCCCGGCACGCGATTGACCATGTCCAGCGCCGACTGCACCTGAAAAGCGCTGAAAAAGGCCTGATCATAGGGGATGACCTGCCGCGAGGCGGGGGCGTCGGGGGTCTGAGCCTGTGCAATGACCGGCAGACCGCACACAAGGGCGGCGGCGCACATCAGGGCCTTGGGGAAGGGCATGAACATCCTGTCGGAAAGAGGGCAGAGCCTCATGCCGAAAAGTGGGTACCACTTTTCGGAAAAACATGAGGCGTTGCAAAAAACAAATCATCCGGAGGCTCAACCGAGCCGACGAATGATCTATCGCTTTTGAAACCTCTTTCTCACAGGGCGGCGCGCGGCCCAAGTGAACGATTTGTCATTAATTTTCGCCGATCTGTGTTCCCGGCATCTGCGCGGTCAGTGCCCGCATGAACCCCGCCTGATCGTCAAAGCGGGCGGTAATGGGCAGGAAGGCGATCTTTTCCCGCCATGCCGGGCTGAGCTTCACCCAGTCCTTCTCCGTGGTGATCAAGGTCGCCCCACGCGCCTGCGCCTGCGTTTCCAGCGCGCTCAGATCGGCCTCGCTCAGCGGCTCATGGTCGGCATAGGCGTGGAAATCGGCCACCGCATAGCCGAGCCCCTCCAGCGTGGCGCGGAACTTCCACGGCTTGGCGATGCCGGCAAAGGCCACCACCTTGCCCGGTTCGCCCACCGGCATCGGGATCAGGCGCGCCACAAACACCGGCAGGTCGCCAAACAGGCGCAACAGCTTCTGATCGACGACGGATTTTTCATCGGGCAGCCACAGGACGACGATATCGGCGCGTTTCAAGGCGATGGCCAGAGGTTCCCGCATCGGCCCCATCGGGAAGACAGACCCGTCACCAAACGGCCAGCCGTCATGCGTGGTGTCGCCATCGACGACCAGCAGGTGAATATCCTTGGCGATCTTCACATTCTGATGCGCGTCGTCGGCAATGGCGATTTCAAAACCCTCGCCTTCGATCAGGCGCAGGCCTTCGGCGCGGTCGCGCGCAATCACCATGTCGTAGTCGCGCGCCAGCATCAGGGCCTCATCGCCCACTTCGGCAGCGCTGTGGACGGTAGGATCGACCCTGACCGGGCCGCTCAGCGAGCCGCCATAGCCGCGCGACAGGCCGCTGGCCCTGCGGCCCAGCTTTTTCAGGCGGCGCAGCAGTTCGCGCTCGATCGGCGTCTTGCCCGACCCGCCCAGCGTCGCATTGCCGACCGAGATGACGCAGACGGGCGAGCGATAGGGCTTGGCCGTCAGGAAGCGCGTGATCGTCACCGCCTCCCAGATCCAGGCCAGTGGGGCCAAGGCGTAGCGGGTAACCGGCGCGCCCTTCGCCTCGCGCTTATACCACCAGTCGGGGGTCTTTAATCGGCGGGCTTTAAGCGGCATCCGCCGCCTCATGGCTTTTGTCGTCCGGGGTGGGGGCGTTACCGGGCAGGAAGGGTTTGAGGTGCGCCATGACGGTATCGAGCGTCCCGGCCTCACGCTGCGCCAGCGCCTGAGCGATACGGTGCGCATCAAGCAGGGCTGCCGGATTGTCGATCAGCCCCTGCGCCAGAAAGCCCAACTCCTGCCGCCCGCCGACGCGGAAGGCGGCCCCGGCGTCGAACATCTGCTGATAGACCGCGTCCCAGTTATAGAGGTCCGGGCCGGTGATCACGGCCTTGCCCAGCCGCGCGGCCTCCAGCGGATTGTGGCCGCCGATCTTTTCGGAGAAGCTTCCTGCCATGATGACCATGTCCGCCAGCCGGAAAAACACGCCCAGTTCGCCGAGCGTGTCGGCCAGATAAATATGCGTCTCTGTGGTCGGGCTGTCCAGTTTTGATCCCAATTTTGATCTTTGGGCCACGCGAAAACCGAGGGCTTCCAGATCAAGCCGGATGGCTTCGGCGCGCACCGGGTGGCGCGGCGCGATGATCAGCAGCGCCCCCGTCTGGCGCAGGATGTCGTCCAGCGCCGTGGCTATATAGGCCTCTTCGGTGGGGTGGGTGCTGGCGGCCAGTATGACCGTGCGCCCGGCAAACAGGGCCTCCAGCGCCTCGCGCTTTTGGGCGTCATCGGGCAGGGGCGCGCCGATGGTCTTCAGATTGGCCAGCGGCCCCATCTGTTCGGCCTCGGCCCCAAGCATGTCTATCAACCGTTGATCGGAGCCGCTGTCCTGCGGCAGGATGAGGGCAAAGCCCTTCAGCAGGCTTTGCATCGAACGGCGGATGTTTTGCCAGCCCTGATGCGTTTTGGCGGTGATACGCGCGCTGATCAAAAGGCGGGTGATGCCGCGCTGATCGAGCCCCTTCAGCAGGTTTGGCCACAGGTCGCTTTCGATAAAGACGGCCAGATCGGGGTGCCAGTGGTCGAGGAACTTCGTCACCGCCTGCGGCGTATCGAGCGGCGCGTACTGATGCACGGCGCGCTCCGGCAGGCGCTGCGACAGGATTTCCGCCGAGGTGGTGGTGGCGGTGGTGACAAGAATGTGCAGGTCCGGGTGGTCGTTCAACAGTTGATTAATGACCGGCAGGGCCGACAGGCTTTCGCCGACGCTGACGCCGTGCAGCCAGATCAGCGGCCCCTCCGGGCGCGGCTTTCCGGCGATACCCAGCCGCTCATTGAGGCGCGCCGGGTCTTCCTTGTTGCGCGCCGCGCGGTGCCACAACAGGTTGGGCGCGATGGCGTGAAAGGCCTGCATGGCGGCGGCGTAGAGGCGGAGCATCAGGGTCATGCGGCCCCCGAAGCGGCACCGGTCAGGGCGTCGGCGCGGTCGGTGAGGGCGCTTAAGCGCTCGCCCAGTTCAACCCGGCGCGCCTCAAGCTGGGCTTCATCCGCATCGGGGGCGATGGGTGGGCGCACCTCCCACAGCATGGCCCCCACGGCGAAGGGCAGGGGGATGCGCTGACGGTCCCAGCTATTCAGCGACAGGTAGCGTGATGACGACTGCCCGATCAGGATGATGGGCGCGCCGGACATCTGCGACAGTTTCAGCGACCCCTCGGTCATGTCGCGCGCCGGGCCGCGCGGGCCGTCGGGTGTCAGGGCCACGGCATTGCCGGCGCGAATCCAGCGCAGCATGTCGCGGAAGGCCTGCGCGCCGCCCTTCTGCTTCGTCGGGTCTGTCTTCTTGGCGGCCGATCCTCGGATAATGTGATAGCCGAAGAGTGTGTTGGTACGGACTGAAAAATCACCACTTTTCGACAAGGAGACCAGTATGGCGATCTTCTGCGCACGGTCGAGTGGCCAGCAGGCGGGGGCATAGTGCACGCGCTGATGCCACAGCAGCAACAGCGCCGGGCCGCCCTGAGCCCACACGGCTTCGGCGGCCTCGCGGCCTTCGTGGGTCCAGCGTGTCGTGCGGTAGCAGAATTTCAGATAACCGACGATCAGCCGCGCCATAAAGGCCTGAAAGCCATCGGATTCGAGCAGGGACTTCATGCGCTTGCCCCTTCCGGGACCCGATCGAACTGCGTGCGGTAAAGCTCGGCATAGAGGCCGCCGCGCGCCAGCAGGTCGTCGTGCGTGCCGCGCTCTGTGATGCGCCCCTCGCGCAGCACCAGGATCAGGTCGGCGTGGCGCACGGTCGAAAGGCGGTGCGCGATCATCAGGGTGGTGCGCCCGGCCATCAGCCGCTCCAGCGCCTGCTGCACCTTGACCTCGGACTGGGTGTCGAGGGCGGAAGTGGCCTCATCGAGCAGCAGCAGCGGCGCGTCTTTCAGGAAGGCGCGGGCAATGGCGATGCGCTGCTTCTGCCCGCCGGACAGGCGCGATCCGCCTTCACCGACGCGGGTATCAAGGCCATCGGGCAGGTCGTCGATAAATTCCAGCGCCGCCGCGTCGCGCGCCGCCTGTACGATCTCGGCCTCGGTGGCCTCGGGGCGGCCATAGGCGATGTTGGCGCGAATGGTGTCGTCGAACAGAAACGGGTCCTGCGACACCAAAGCGATGTGCGCGCGCAGGGATTTGAGCGTCACGGCGCGCTGCGGCGTCTCACCGAAGCGAATTTCGCCGCCCGTATAGTCGTAAAAGCGCGGAATGAGGTTGAGCAGGGTCGATTTGCCCGACCCCGACGGCCCGACCAGCGCCACGGACTGACCCGCCCGCGCCTCAAAGCTCACCCCGTCCAGCACCGGCTTGTCGCCATAGGCGAAGGCGACATTCTCAAACGTCACGCGGTCAAAGGGTTTCAGCGCTTGCGCATCCGGCGCATCGGCGATTTCCGGGGCGACGTCCAGCGCGGCAAACAGGCGGCGCGCCGCCGTAAAGCCTTCGGCCATCACAGTTTGCAGATTGGCCAGTTGCCGCAGGGACTGCCCCGCCGCGCCCAGATAGGAGATATAGGCGGTAAACCCGCCCAGCGTCATGGCCCCCGACTGAGCGCGCCAGCCGGCATAGACAACAACGAGCGCCAGCACGATTGTCGTCAGGGCCTCGGTCACCGGGGCGGCGGCAGCGCGGGCATTGGCCCCCTTGATGATGTGCTTCTGACGCCGCGCGATAACGGCATCGACGCGGCCCTGCTCATAGGCTTCGCGGTTGTTGATCTTGACGATCTTGACGCCGTCGAGGCTTTCCATGATGGCGGTCGATAGGGACGAGGTTTCGTCCATGGCGCCCTGCGCGGCTTTTTTGGTGCGGCGGTTGTACTGCCCCAGCACGGCGGCGATGACCGGTCCGGCGATCAGCACGCCCAGCGTCATGCGCCAGTCGATAAAGGCCATATAGGCCAGTGAGCCAATGACGATGCCGCCGTGCTGGACATAGTTGACGACGCCGTTGGTGGTGGCTTCGCGCATCAGCCCGGCGTCGAACAGCACCGAGGACAGGTAGCTGCCCGAATGCGCCTTGTTGAGGTGACCGAGGTCGGCATGGACCATATTGCCGAACAGTTGCGACTGGATGCGCCCGACAAGCTGGTGCCCGACACGGTTGACCGAGGTGGCTAAGCCCAGTTGCGACACCAGCCGCACCAGCGTCGCCCCGATCATCACGGCGGGCACCCAGATCAGCGGATGGGCCGCGACAAAGGCCGGGACTTCGGAGGCGGCCGCCGAATCGCTTTCGCCGAACAACAGTTCGATGCCGGGCTTCAGGCACCAGATGACGAATGAGGTCGAAACGGCGACCATGACGGCGCAGACGAGCGCCAGCCCCAGAAAGCCTTTGTATTTTTGCAGATAATCACGCCACACCCGCGCCATGACGGCGCGCGAGCCGGTCTCCGGCAGGGCAGGGGTATCGGCGGCAATGGGGGTCATGAAAACGTGTAACTCTCTGAACCTCAAACTATATAGGGATATGCCCCTGACGGGCAAAGCCAATAGTTTGTCTTCCGGCGTGGAAATCTGTATATGGCGCGCTTGGATCATCTTCATACCTCCCCAACTTGTTGGGGAGGGGGACCGCACGAGCCTGTCTGAGCCTTGGCGAAGACAGGTGAGATGGGGTGGTGGGGGCCTTCTTAAGCTCGGCGAGCGCGACGGGTTGAAACGTCGCAAGCCCCCTCCGTCACGCCTGCGGCGTGCCACCTCCCCCGGCACGCCGGGGGCGTATGAGGTCAGAGCGATGTGCGGAAAAGTGTGAGCGGTTTTCCGCAAAAACATCGCGACAAAACAAAAATTTAGAGAGAAATGGCGATTCCTTTTAAAGTCATTTCGATCTAGAGCGCTCATTTTTTAAATGGTACCCCGTGAAGCTGTTCAAGAAACGTAAAACGCCCAAGGTTTTCGACACCTCTACCCCATGGGGGCTGTTCAAGACCTATCTGGCCTTTCTGTGGAACGACCACGCCTATCTGCGGCTGGGCTTCACCAATGCCCATTGGATCGACGACAAGATGGTGCGCACCAACCAGCCGTGGCCGTTTCAACTCGCCTGGTTCAAAAAGCACGACGGCATCCGCACGGTGATCAATCTGCGCGGCGGGCAGGGGGCATTTTTCGCGCTGGAGCGCCATGCCTGCCAAAAACTAGGGCTCGATCTGGTCGATTTCATCGTCACCTCGCGCGATGTGCCGTCGGCCGAAGCGATCCTTGAGGCCGAAAAGCTGTTCGACAGCATCCAGTATCCGGCCCTGATGCACTGCAAATCCGGGGCGGACCGCGCCGGGATCATGAGCGTGCTGTACCGCCACCTGCACCTCAAGCACCCCCTGCGCGAGGCGGTTTCCGAACTGGGCCTGCGTACCCTGCACATGAAGGCGGGCAAGACGGGCGTGCTCGACTATATTTTCGACTGCTATTTTGCCGAGGGCGAACCGCGCGGCATGTCCTTCGTCGAATGGACGCAGTCGGACCTGTATGATCCGGTGAAGATCAAGTCGGACTTCAAGGCGGCGTGGTGGGGCACGCTGCTGACCGAAAAGATTTTCCGCCGGGAGTAGGGGCCGTTGCGCGCAGGTCGTTTTTCGAGCAAGGTTTGACACGACTGCGAAGGAAAACGAGTATGGCTATGTCGCTGAAATTCATCGCTATGACGCTGGCGGCCTTGGCCCTGACGGGCTGTGCGTCCACGCCCGAACTCGTAGCGGGCAGCCCGCAGGCTACCCTGCCGTCGCCCAAGGCGTGCAAGGCGCGCGATCTGGTTTTTACGAAAGACGCCAATGGCAAGGGCTATTGCGTCACCGAGGCGCAGGCCAAGTGCCAGCAATCGGCGCTGCTGGTGCTGGGCGACGCCGACTGTCTCAATACGCTGATGTGGAAGGATAATACCTCGCGGCCTGAACCGCTGCCGCGCGGTACGGCGGTGACCCCAACGAAGAACTGAGAGCTAGATCATTATGATTTCTGGCAGAAACATAATGATCTAGATTTTTGTTTAGCCCCTCGCCGGGCGGTGGCTTGCACCACCTTGGCCGCCGCCTCAATGGCGGCTTGAGCGGATTGATTCCAGTAGGAATCGTTCCGCTCTAATTAATCGTTCGCTGGATTCAGCAGACGGTGGGCATGGATGACGAAATAGCGCATCAGGGCGTTATCGACCGTCGATTGCGCCTTGGCGCGCCAGGCGGTTTTGGCTTCTTCGTAGCTGGCATAGGCACCGACAAATTCGACCGCCTTAAGGTCCTTGAAGTCGGTACCGCCGGGGGCTTGCAGTTCGCCGCCGATGACGATGTGAAGCAGTTGTTTGTCGCTCATGGTCAAACTCTCAGAGGGTTTCGAGGGAGGGAAGGGCGGCGCAACGGCGCCGGATTTCGGGATAAAGACCTGAATTGGCGCAGATCAGCGAGGCCTTCAGGCTGTCGGGGGCATTGAAGTCATAGGCCTGCCCCAGATGGTCGGAGACGATGGCCCCGGCCTCATGGCAGATCAGGGTGGCCGCCGCCACATCCCAGTCGCGCTTGGGCGTCAGGGCCATTGTAAAATCGGCGCGGCCCGCCGCCACGCACACCATGCGATAGGCGACCGAGGGGCGAGAGGTTATGCTCATCTTCGGCCACGGCTCCGGCCAGATGTCGCGGCCAAACAGGCGGGCATCGCCGATGCCCTGCGCCACGCTGAGGTCGGTGGTGGCGGAAGCGCGGATGGGCTCACCATTGAGAAACGCCCCCAACCCCTTGCCCGCGCTGTACATTTCCTGCGCGTCGGGGGCGTAGACCACGGCGGCGACGGGCTGGCGCGCCTGCACCAGACACAGGGCGATGGTCCAGTAGGGGGAGCCCTTGGTAAAGCCCATGGTGCCGTCGATGGGGTCGAGCACGAACAGGTGCGACTGCGTCAGGCGGGCGGGCGTGTCGGGCGATTCCTCGCTCTGCCAGCCATAGCCGGGGCGCGCGTCCAAAAGCGCCTCCTTCAGCCACAGATCGACCTCCAGATCGGCATTGGTGACGATGGAGCCGTCGGATTTATAAGAGATATTCAGCCCCTGCGCCTTCAGGTGCTGGGCCAGCGCCCCGGCGCGCCGCGCCCGGTCGATCAGCAGATCAAGCTCTTCCTGAAGCGTCGGCGCGGCCCGGCTCATCACTTGCCCCCGATGCTCAGGCCATCGACCAGAATCGAGGGGGTATCAAGCGTCCCCTTGATCTCAAGGTCTGAGGCGGGCTCAAGGCGCGCAAAAATGTCGATCAGATTGCCGGCGACGGTGATTTCATTGACCGGGTGGGTCAGTTCGCCGTTTTCAAACACAAAGCCCGACGCCCCGGCCGACCAGTCGCCGGTGTCCGAATTGACGCTGGGGCCGAACATCGAGGTGATCAGCACCCCCGAACCGGCGGCGGCCATCAGGTCGGCGGGCGAGCGCGAACCGGGGCTCAGCGTCACATTGTGCGCCGATACGCCCGCCGGATGGGCCAGAGAGCGCGAGGCGTGCCCGGTCGAGGCCATGCCCAGTTGCCGCCCGGCGGCGCTGTTGAGCAGCCACGTGGTCAGGATGCCGTCGTCGATCAGGGCGCGCTCACGCACCGCCACGCCTTCGTCGTCATAAAGGCACGAGCCCAAACCGCGCGGGCGGAACGGATTGTCGATGATGTGTACACCGGGTGCGAACAGGCGCTGGCCCAGCCTGTCCTTCAGATAGCTGGAGCCGCGCGCTACCGAGGGGCCGGAAATGGCCCCCAGAAACAGGCCGATCAGCGATTTGGCGGTGCGGGGTTCGAACAGGACGGGGGCGGTGCGGCTGTCGATCTTGCGCGCGCCCAGCGCTTTCAAGGCGCGCTCAGCGGCCATACGCCCAGTCGCTTCGGGCGTCGGCAAATCGGACAGGTAGCGCGTTGAGCGGCCTTCGCCGTCACGCTCCATACCGCCGGTTTCGTCCGTGGCGATAAGGCGCGCCGACTGAAACGACAGGCTGGTGCGGTGGTGGCCGGCAAAGCCGTCCGAGGTGAGAAGCTGCCAGCGGGTGAAGCTTTGGCCCGCACTGGCCGCGTCGCTTTGCAGGCGCGGGTCGATCAGGCCCGCGGCTTCACAGGCCAGCGCCCGTTCGCGCAAGGCATCGGCGCTCAGCTCTGTGGGGTCGAAAATATCCAGTTCCACGCCGTCACCGCGCCACAGCCGCGCCGGGTCGGCCAGCCCGGCATAGGCATCATCCGGGGCCAGCCGCGCCATGGCGACGCAGCGTTCGACCAGCCGCGCCAGCGTGCGCTCGGAAAATTCGGAGACCGAGACGACGGCCTGTTTCTGACCGATAAACACCCGCAGGCCCAGATCGGTGGCCTCATCGCTTTCGACGGTTTCGACGGCCCCTTTGCGTACGCCGACGGTGAGCGAGCGGCTTTGCGAATAGACGGCTTCGGCGGCATCCGCCCCCTGCGCCTGCGCCAGACCGATGACGTGCGCAAGCAACGCCGTAGAATCGGTGCGGGCGGGGGTGTCTGTTTGCGTGTGCAGCATAAGGTCTTTCTTAGGCGCGCCGGGGGGCGGGGCGCAAGTCTCAATTGGAACGATTCCCCGCAAAGCATATCATAACCTTGTTTTACAGGATTATTTCCTACAGATTAGTATAATATTTAGGGCATTCCTTTAGGTTGTGACCTCTGTGGCGCAGGCTCTGTTGACTGCGCGTCATCCTGCAGGGGTCTTATGCTGTCACTGACCGAACGCACCGGAGACTTGCGTCGGTATGCTTACCGGCTGTGGCGCCGTTTGAAGGCGAGCCACAGACAGAGCGAAGTCGATACGGCGGAGTTGAAGCGTCAGCGCGCCATTGCCTTGCGCCCGGTCGTGCGCGGTCTGTGCGGCGTGGTCGGCAGCTACTATATCGTCATTTTCATCTCCCATTTTTTCTATGAAAAGGGGATGGACCTGCCGATCATGGCCTGTCTGGGGGGGCTGACGGCCATAACCGGCCTGTCCTTTTTCCGTTGGACGCGCGGGGCCGAAAGCGTGCACCGGCTGGAACTTGCCACCCTGATCGTCAGCCTTTTGATGTATGCCAATGTGGTGGTGTCTCAGTACCTGCACTTCGTGCCGGCCAAGCTGATCTATTTTGTGCTGATGACCCTGGTCTTCGCCACCTCCGCCGTGTCGCTGCGCGTCGTGGTGCCGACCTCGCTTCTGGCCATTGGCACCATGTTTGTCATGGCTCATCATGCCGGTTTCCCCGTGCTCAAGCAGCATATCTGGGTCGGTATCGGCGGGATTGTCACGGCTCTGGGCATGGCTGGCATCATGCGCAGTACCATTTTCCGCGCCGTTCATGCCCGGCTGGTGGCCGAAAAGCACCGCCACGAGGCGCAGATTCTGGCGCATTACGACGCCCTGACCGGTCTGCCCAATCGCCGCAGCTTTTTCACCGAGCTGGATGTGGCGCTGGTGGGGGCTAAAAACGGCCATGCCTTTGATCTGGCCCTGATTGATCTCGATGGCTTCAAACCGGTCAATGACCTCTATGGCCACAGCATCGGCGATGCCTTGCTGATTGAGGTCGGCAAGCGTCTGCGCGCGGTCGTGGGGGCGCGCGGTGTCGTGGCGCGGCTGGGCGGAGACGAGTTTGCCCTTATCCTCAACGGGCAGATGCCTGACGACGATCTGCGTCGTTTTGGCGAAGACCTCTGTGACTCCTTACGCGAAACCTACGTGCTGGGCGGCGGGGTGTGCGCCAATATTTCCGGCTCGGTCGGCTTCGTGCATTCGGACCCTGATGCCCAGTGGAGCGCCTCGCAAATGCTGGAGCGCGCCGATTACGCGCTTTATTACGCCAAGCAGAACCTGCGCGGCGCGCCGGTCATCTTTGACCGCCGCCACGAAAACGAGATGCAGGATTTCGGCGCGGTCGATCAGACCCTGCGTTCGTCCGACCTCGAAAGTGAACTCTATATCGTCTTCCAGCCGCAGATCGACCTCAAGGCGCAGCGCACGGTCAGCTTCGAGGCGTTGGCCCGCTGGCAGTCGGAAAAGCTGGGGCCGGTGCGTCCCGACATCTTCATCCGCGCCGCCGAACGCTCCGGCCTGATCAGCGACATCACCCTGATCCTGCTGCGCAAGGCGCTGGTGGCGGTGCGCGACTGGCCGCATGATATGCGCGTGTCGTTCAACCTGTCGGCGCGCGACCTGCGCTCGCTGCCGGCCATTGCGCGCATCTGCGACACGGTAAAAGCGTCCGGCGTCGATCCGAAGCGCATCGAGTTCGAAATCACCGAAACGGCGATGCTCAGCGACTTTGATCAGGCGCTGGAGGCTCTGGCCCTGCTGAAAGGCATGGGCAGCCGCATCGCGCTCGATGATTTCGGTTCGGGCTATTCCAGCTTCGGCTACATCCATCGTCTGCCGGTGGACAAGATCAAGATCGACCGCAGCTTCGTGACCCAGCTTCTGCGACACGATTCGACGGTCAAGATCGTCAAGACGCTGATCGACCTGTGCGGCAACCTGTCGCTCGACCACGTCATCGAAGGCGTCGAGACGGCGGCGGAACTGTGCCGTTTGGAAGAGATCGGGGCGCGCTATATTCAGGGCTATTACTTCGCCGAACCCATGCGCAGTGAGGCCATTACCGCCTATCTGGACGCCGAGTCGTGGCGTGAAGGGCTGAAAAAGGCGGGATAATACTAAGGGTCATTGAAAATGGCTCTTGGTATTCCATTCGAGACTGTCTCATGTCACTGACACATATGAGACAGTCTCGTGTCTTCAACGGCCGGATGCGGTCAGCATCTTCGGCCGTTGGTATCAAACGCGATCAGGCTTTGCGCGCCCATCCGAAAGAGGTGAGTGGGATCGACTGCGCCATCTTGGCCGCCCCGGCGTCATTGGGGTGCAGATTGTCGGCCATGCCCAGCCCCGGCAAAAGCCAACCGGGACGCGCCGGGTCTTCCAGCGCCTTGTCAAAATCGA
Source organism: Asticcacaulis excentricus (assembly GCF_003966695.1). NCBI lineage: Bacteria > Pseudomonadati > Pseudomonadota > Alphaproteobacteria > Caulobacterales > Caulobacteraceae > Asticcacaulis > Asticcacaulis excentricus. The sequence continues at coordinate 1,050,373 of NZ_AP018828.1, read as the reverse complement.
ACAGGCCGTCAAAGACATCGCTACGTCTTAGCCACGTATTCAGCGCCACGCGCCGCGTCTCCTTCTCGTCGTTGTAATAGTCCTTGAAGGTCGTGCCCTTGAACGGGGTGAGCGTCGCCGCATAGGTGCGGATGCCGTGCGCTTGCGCGCGGGCGGCGATCTGGCTGAGGCCCATCTTCAGGTCGTCCAGCGGGGCGTAACCGGGGCTGTCCGGACCGCCCGCGTGGCCGAGGTCGTTAATGCCGATCAGCAGCACCACAGCGGCGACATTGGGCTGCGCCAGCACGTCACGGTCAAAGCGCGCCAGAGCGCCGGTGCCGAACCGCGCCCAGGTGCCGTGATTGAGCAGCCGGTTGCCGCTGATGCCGGCATTGACAACGCTTAAGGGGATGCGAGCGGCGCTGAGGCGCTGGCTCAGCAGGTCGGGCCAGGTCCCGCCCTGATCCGGGGTAATACCGTAGCCGTCGGTGATTGAGTCGCCAAAGGCCACCAGTGCCTGCGTCTTCGGGGTGGCGACCTCGACGCCCGACAGCCACGGGAAGGCGTTGCCGATGCCGATATCGGTCTTTGTGGTGGGCAGTTCGGGGGCCGCCGTTTGCTGCCCGCTGGCGACGTAAAGGGCGCTGCGCTGGAGTTCGTGCAGGGTGGTCAGGGGGGCGGGGCCCTTGACGTACAGGCTGACGGCGAGGTCGCTGTGGGCCGCCACCGTCAGGGGGATCGGGTCGCTGAGGACATAGGCCCCCGGCGGGATCGTCACGGACGTCTGGCCGTCAAAGGTCGCGGCGCGGTCGCTTTGTGGGTCGATCCGCGCGCCGGACAGGCGGCGGGCCACGCGCAGGGCGTCGATGCGCAGGGGCGTGTCGCCATAGGCGTTCGACAGGCGGATACGCACGGCGCTGCCGCCCACGCTGAGGCGCACGATCTGACGCAGGGTGAGGTCCTGCGCCTGCGCCTTGTTGCCCGACGGCTCCGGGGCGGCGTACCACGAGGGCGTCCAGTGTTGCATCGTCGGACGGGCCAGCGCCGGAAGGGTCAGCGCGGCCCCGGCGGCGCTCAGCCCCGACATCAACGCGCGGCGGTTCAGAATGGACATGGCGACTCCCCTGAGGGCTCTTTTGGCTTTGGGCGCGCATCTAACGCGATTTTGCGCCTGAGGGAAACAGGGTTTGGGTTCGCCACGGATAGACACGGATGGCCGCTGGCGCGACGGGCACGGATGTTCATTGCACAACTGAGAGGCACAGAGCGCGGACCATCTGTGTTCGGCGGGCGAAGCCCGCCATCCGTGTCTATCCGTGGCAAAAAAATCTATCCCCGCTGAGACATGGGCAATTTCAATTTCTTAAGCGCGTTTTCTCACAATCTGTCCCCGCCGCGTGAACCTCTGTCATGCTGAGTCCATGACACAGATCGCCCCCCACATCCCCGCCGCCCACACAGCGTCTTATGATCGCCTGATGCGCCTTGCGGATCAGCTCCTCACCGCGCTCGAAACCGCGCCGCGCCCCACCACGGCTATCGAAATTGGCCGCACGGCCCGCGCCATCATGGCCGTCGAGCGGATGTTGCGGGGGATATACACGCCGCTGCTGAAGGCGAAACCGAAGCCGGTCAAGGAGGCACCAGCCGAAACGCCCGCTGCGTCTCGTCGCCTTCGGGCCGATCCATCGCCCCCGTCGCGCCCTGACGGGCTTACAAGGGAGGAGACAGGCCGCCCCGTGACGAGAGGGGAGGCAGCCCCTGAACCGACAGAAGAGGCGAAACCTCAGTCAACGCCTTCAGCCTCTCCACACGGTGAATGGTCAAAGGGCTGGGCCGACAAACAGGCCCAGATGCGCGAACAACGCGCCGCCCGCATCGGCAAATGGCCCGACGGCACGCCCTACAGACCCCGACCTACGGCTTCGGAGACAGATAGGCTACGGTCGAAATCAGCGCCGACACCACCGTCGCCAGAAACAGGTGAACGCCCAGCAGTGGCACCATGAATATCCCGCCTTCGAACGCGCCCCAGCACTCGTCGACGCACATCTGAGCCGGTAGACCCAATACGATCGTCGGCACGACGTAGGGCAGGGCGATAAGCGCGGCGATCCCGGGTCGGTAAACCGCGTCTGTGCCGGGAAATGCCAGTTTTGGCAGGATCGGGGCGAGAATAAATACCGCCATCAGGATCAATACGGCTTTAACATCCGCCAGAACGAACATGACGATCAGGGCGAGACTCAGGCCGACGGTCACCGCAATCCAGCGCCACGCGCCCAACGGTTTTACCTGTGCGAAGGCGATTTGCCGTCCGAATATACGACAGGCGACAAGCAGAAATATCGCGTGGGCAACCACCACGCTGACGAACATCAAGCCCGTCGTTACGGCATAGGACAGGTCGTTCACCACGCCCAGCCGTCCGACGGCCCAGGGGACGGCGAAATTAATCGCACCGACGATCAGCGTGCTGAAAACCGCCAGACACCCTAGTAGAAACAAGTTGTCGGCGAAGAGCCTGAGCGTCGTCGCGGCCAGAGAACTCGCGCGTCGTTTTGTCGTAGAATCCGTCAGCATGCATCCCCCCGCATGGTTGCTTATTTTTTCCAAATCGGTTTGCCCGACCCCGGCAGGCCCATGGCGGCCCATTTCTCGCTGACGCGGTCGATGACGTCCTGCTCCATATAGAGCTTTTCGCCCCATTCGCGGTGGGTTTCCGGCTCCCACTTGTTGGTGGCATCCAGCCCGATCTTCGACCCCAGACCGCTTTCCGGCGAGGCGAAGTCGAGATAGTCGATCGGCGTGTTTTCGATGACCGTGATGTCGCGCGCCGGGTCCATGCGCGTCGAAATCGCCCACATCACGTCCTTCCAGTCGCGGCAGTTGATGTCATCATCCACCACGATCAGCCATTTGGTGTACATGAATTGGCGCAGATACGACCACGCGCCCATCATCACGCGCTTGGCGTGGCCCGGATAGGCCTTTTTCATAGAGATGACGGCGATGCGGTAAGAACACCCTTCGGGTGGCAGCCAGAAATCGACAATCTCCGGAAACTGCTGACGGATCAGCGGGATAAACACCTCATTCAAGGCTTCGCCCAGCACGGACGGCTCATCGGGCGGCCGACCGGTGAAGGTCGAGAGATAGATGGGCTGCTTGCGCCGCGTGATGGCCGAGACCTGAAACACCGGGAATTTTTCGACCGAATTGTAATAGCCGGTGTGGTCGCCATAAGGGCCTTCGTCGGCATAGTCATCGAGCAGCACATGCCCTTCGAGGACGATTTCGGCTTCGGCGGGCACCATCAAAGGTACGGTTTTGGCGGGCACCAGCTCGGCCTTGGCCCCGCGCAGCAGGCCTGCGAACTGATACTCGCTGAGCGTATCCGGCACCGGCGTCACGGCGGCGAGGATGGTGCCCGGATCGGCCCCCAGCACCACGCAGGCGGGCAGGGGCTCTGTCTTTTTGGCCTTCTTCCAGCGGGCGTGATGCTGCGCGCCGCCGCGGTGCGCCAGCCAGCGCATGATGGCGCGGTCCTTGCCCAGAACCTGCATCCGATAAATACCAAGGTTGAAATCGTCTTCGCGCGCTTCCGACGGCCCCTTGGTGACCACAAGGCCCCAGGTGATCAGCGGCGCCGGCTCACCGGGCCAGCAGCCCTGCACCGGCAGGCGCGTCAGGTCGATCTGATCACCCGTCTGCACCACCTCCTGCACCGGGGCTTTGGAGACGGTCTTGGGGCGCATCCCCATCACCGTCTTGGCCAGCGGCAACATGCTGAGCGCGTCCTTGAAGCCGCGCGGCGGTTCGGGTTGCCGCAGGAAGGCCAGAAGCTCACCCACTTCGCGCAGGTCCTGCGGATTGGTGCGGTCCTTGCCTTCGAGTGTCACGCCCATGGCCACGCGCTTGACCGTACCGAACAGGTTGACCAGCACCGGCATGTCCGACTTTGAGCCATCGGGCAGGATGACGTTTTCAAACAGCACAGCCGGGCCTTTTTCGGCCAGCAGGCGGGTCTGGATCTCGGTCATTTCCAGGTGGGTGGAGACGGGCTCCGTGACCCGCACCAGCTCGCCTTCGCGTTCGAGCTTGGCTATGAAATCTCGCAGGGATTTGTAGGCGCTCATGACCGGGACTCTTGTTGGAAACACGGCTGCGAGACATAGGCCGATACGATACCGGAGGCAAGCGCGACCGATCAGGTCCTGTCCAACAAAGCGGGTAACAGAATTTACAGATTCACATTCAGCTTGCGCGCCAGCGCCAGCACTTCGGAACGCAGTGAACCGTAGGAGGAGCCCATCAGCTTGCGGATGGCCTTTGAGGCCTGTTCGCGGTCGAGCGACAGGATCATGCGCTTGACCTGACCGATGCCGGCGGGCGGCATGGACAGGCGGTTGAAGCCCAGCGCGATCAGCACGAAGGCCTCCAGCGGCTTACCTGCGATTTCGCCGCAGACGGAAACCGGCGTACCCGAATCCTCGGCCGCTTTCTGAATGGTCGAAAGGGCGCGCAGCATGGGCGGCGACAGCACGTCATAGCGGTCCGACATGCGCGGATTGGTGCGGTCAGCGGCAAACAGGTACTGCGTCAGGTCGTTGGTCCCGACGCTGGCGAAATCGACCATCGGCAGCAGGGCGTCGAGGTGGAACAAAAGCGACGGGCATTCGATCATTACGCCGACGCGCAACACCTGCGGCAGCGGTCGGCCCCGGCGGCGCGCCCACTGACATTCGATATCGACCAGTTCGCGCGCCTGACGGAACTCATCGACCGAAGCGACCATAGGGAACATGATGCGCAGCTCGCGCCCCTTGGCGGCGGTGAGCAGGGCGCGCACCTGCATCCGCAGCAGGGCCGGGCGGTCCAGCCCCATACGGATGGCGCGCCAGCCCAGCGCCGGGTTTTCCTCGCGCTCGGTTTCCATATAGGGCAGGATCTTGTCGCCGCCCAGGTCGAGCGTGCGGAAGATGACCGGCTTGTCGCCCGCCGCGTCCATCACCCGCTCATAAAGCTCGGTCTGACGCTTCAGGCGCGGCAGGTCTTCGGAGACCATGAACTGAAACTCGGTGCGGAACAGGCCGATTCCTTCCGCGCCCGTCTCGTGCATGATTTCGAGATCGAACTCCAGACCGGCATTCATCAGCAGCGCCACGCGGTGGCCGTCGCGCGTCACCGCATCGACGTCTTTCAGCTTTTCGAACTCAGCCCGACGGGCGGCCCGCATGTCCATGCGCGCCACGGCGGCCCCCAGAATATCGGGGCGGGGGCGTAAGTAGGCTTCGCCGGTTTCGCCATCGACGACGACCTGATCGCCCTGATTGACCTTATCGCGCAGGCGCTCCAGCCGTCCGACGCACGGGATTTGCAACGCGCGGGCGACGATGGCGGCGTGGTTGGCGGCCGAGCCTTCTTCGAGCAAAATGCCTTTCAGCTTTTTGCGGTCGTATTCCAGCAGGTCCGCGGGCCCCAGATCGCGCGCCACCAGAATGGCATTGTCGGGGATTTCGCGGGCGACCGTATTGCGGCCCGCCAGCACGCGCAGCAGCCGGTTGCCGAGGTCTTCGAGGTCGTGCAGACGCTCACGCATATAGGCGTCGCGGGCATTGTTAAGTTTGGCGCGCTGTTCATTGCGCACACGCTCCACCGCTGCCTCGGCGGTCAGACCGGAGCGCACGGCTTCGACCAGATTGCGCGTCCAGCCCCGGTCGTGCGCAAACATGCGATAGGTTTCGAGCACATCGAAGGTCGGCCCGGCCAGACCGTGCTGACCTTCGAACATCTGATCAATCTGGTCGCGCAGGTCGCCAATAGCGGTCAGAAGCCGCGCCTCTTCGGCAATGGCGTCGTCAGACAGCAGGTGGTCGGGCGTCACCGGCACCTCGTGCAGGATCACCGTGCCGATGGCGATGCCGTCAGCGAAGCTCGACCCTTTCAGGCGTTCCGGCCGCTGCGGCGCGATTTCGATATCTTTCAGCTCATCGTCGCTGACCAGGTCGCCGGCCACCATTTCGGCCAGCACCATGGCGATGATCTGAAGGTCCTCGACCTCATCCTCACCATAGGTGCGCATGGCCATGTTCTGCACGACCAGCACGCCGATGGTCCGCCCGCCACGCAGCAGCGGCACGCCGAGGAAGGAGTTATAGGGGTCTTCGCCCGTTTCCGGACGGTAGGCAAAGCTGGGGTGCGACGGCGCGTCGTTAAGGTTCAGCGGCTGCCCCGACCGGGCGACCTCACCGACCAGACCTTCGCTCAGGCGCAGCCGCGTATTGTGCACGGCTTCGCGGTTGAGGCCTTCGGTGGCGAACAGTTCAAGTTCTTCGGAGGTGCGGCGCAGATAGATGGAACAGACTTCGGCAATCATCGAGCGGGCGATGATTTCCACCACGCGGTCCAGACGCGCCTGAGCCGAGGAGCCATCGGCCATGACTTCGCGAATCTGCCGCAGCAGACCGCGCTGACCGCGTGCACCCTGAACCAGACTTGGACTCAACGCTCGGCTCCCCATACAACCGTTTGCCGTTTTCTCCATAATGGGAAACGTTTTCGCGGCTGTCTACAGAGGCTTGCCCCCTGAGACAAGTCACGAAGACTTTATGCGGTCACATCGCCGAAACAAATCGGCACAAACCCACAGAGCCCAAAGAAAAAGGCCGCGCACTCAAAGCACGCGGCCTTTTTCCTTACCTGAACAGCGCTTACTGCCCGATCTTGTCCAGATCGTAGGCCGCATGAAGGGCACGCACGGCCAGTTCGGTATAGGCTTCGTCGATCAGGACCGAGATCTTGATTTCCGAGGTCGAGATGACCTGAATATTGATGCCTTTTTCCGACAGGGCGCGGAACATGGTTTCGGCGACCCCCGTGTGCGAGCGCATCCCGACGCCGACGATCGACACCTTGGCGACGTTTTCATCGACCTTGATGGCGTCAAAGCCGATCTCGGCCTTTGCGGCTTCCATGATGTCGGCGGCGGCCTGAGCGTCGCGGCGGCCGACGGTGAACAACTGGTTGGCGTATTCGCCGGAGCGCTTTTCCGACTGCACGATCATATCGACATTAATATTGGCCGCGGCCAGTTTCGAGAACACCGCCGCGGAGACGCCGACCTTGTTCGGCAGGCCCAAAAGGGTGATCTTGGCTTCATCACGGCTGAAGGCCACGCCGGAAACAATATGCTTTTCCACGATTTCGTCCTCGTCGCACACGATGGTGCCCTGATCAATGTTTTCGCCCGGCTCCACGAAGGAAGACAGGACGCGCACCGGCACGCGCTGCCCCATGGCCAGTTCGACCGAGCGGGTTTGCAGCACCTTGGCCCCCAGCGACGCCATTTCCAGCATTTCCTCGAAGGAAATCTTCTTCAGGCGGCGGGCCTTGGATTCGACGCGCGGGTCGGTGGTGTAGACGCCATCGACGTCGGTATAGATGTCGCAGCGGATGGCCTTGACCGCCGCCGCCACGGCGACCGCTGAGGTGTCCGAACCGCCGCGGCCCAGCGTGGTGATGCGGCCCGATTCGGTGACGCCCTGAAAGCCCGGCACGACGACGATCTGCCCGGCATCGAGCGCGGTTTCCAGCTTGGCCGGCGGGATGTCGAGGATGCGCGCCTTGCCATGCACGTCCGAGGTGAGGATCGGCACCTGCCAGCCCATCATCGAAATGGCGTCATAGCCCATATTGCGCAGCGTCATGGCCAGAAGACCGGCGGTCACCTGTTCGCCGGAGGCCACGACCACATCATATTCGTCGTCGCCTTCGATGGCGCGACCTGTGGCCTTACCCGCACCATCGGTCCAGGCGACCAGCTCATTGGTCTTACCCGACATGGCCGACACAACGACCGCGACGCGGTGACCGGCATCGTATTCAGCGGCCACCAGCCGGGCCGCCCTGCGGATGCGTTCGAGGTCGGCCATCGACGTGCCGCCGAACTTCATCACGAGACGAGTCATTAATCCGTCTTTCTCTTTCAAGCGAGTGTGTACAAAAATGCGCGCCCGCTTTACTGCCCGTGCGCGCGCCTGTGAAGCTTTTTTGCGAAAAAAGCGCATACGGACGCGGCTTTTTGCGCTATTCCCCTGCCAGAAGTGGCTGTTTTCGGAGCGTGACATGGCCAGAGCGGCAAAAAATCAAGCAAAATCAGTTGCAAATGAGACGGAATTGGCCGCCGACGCCCCCGCCGGGCCGAGCATAGATGCCGAAGATGTGGCGCGGTTTTCGGCTCTGGCCGCCAAATGGTGGGACCCCAAGGGGGAGTTTGCGCCCCTGCACAAGTTCAACCCCAACCGCGTGCGCTTTATCCGCGATACCTGCATCGATCACTTCCTGCGCGATCCGCGCGCGGTGGCGCCTTTTGGCGATTTACGCCTGATCGACATTGGCTGCGGTGGCGGTCTGTTGTCAGAGCCGATGAAGCGCATGGGTTTTGACGTCACCGGCATCGACGCTTCGGAAAAGAATATCGGCACGGCGAAGGCCCATGCGGCTGAGGTCGGGCTCGATATCCGCTATCTGGCCCAGACGGTCGAGCAGGTGGTCGCGTCCAAAGAGCCCGGTTTTGACGTGGTGCTGACCATGGAGGTCATCGAGCACGTCAATGACCCGGAAAGCTTCCTCAAGACCTGCGCCTCTCTGGTCAAGCCGGGCGGACTGTTGTTCATTGCCACGCTGAACCGCACGCTGAAGGCTCACGCACTGGGTATTGTGGCGGCGGAATACGTGCTGCAATGGGTGCCCAAGGGCACGCACGACTGGAACAAGTTTCTCAAGCCCGAAGAGATTGAAGGGTTTCTTGAAGGGACCGGCCTGACGCCCGACCCGGCAGTGGGGGTGAGCTACAATCCCTTCACGGCGACCTGGGCCCTTTCAAACGATACCGCCGTCAACTATATGATCGTCGCCCGGCGGGATTTGCTGTAATTCCGTCGGTTTTCCCTCCCCCTCTCCCTGAGGGAGAGGATGGCGCGGTACGCGCCGGGTGAGGGGGATAACCTCGCACCCTCATTTCTGAACGCCCCCCTCACCCCAACCCTCTCCCTCAGGGAGAGGGGGAGGCTCTATATGACCGATACTGACCTGACTCTTGTTTCCGCCTGGAAGGGTGCCCAGACCCGCCTGAAGGCCGCCCATATCGACTCGCCGGCCATCGACGCCCGGTTGCTGCTGGAGGCGGCGACCGGCTATACGCGCACCGATATCCTGACCGATCCGTACAAGCTGCTGACGGCGGAGCAGAAGGCGACGCTGGATGATTATCTGACCCGCCGCGAAAAGCGCGTGCCGGTGGCGCGTATTCTGGGCCGCAAGGGCTTCTGGAAGCTGCTGCTCGACTTGACGCCCGCCGTGCTGGTGCCGCGTCCGGAGACTGAGTGCATCGTCGATATGATCCTCAAGACGACGGAGGAGGGGCAGGCCTTTACGCTGGCCGATCTCGGCGTCGGGTCGGGCGCCATCCTGCTGTCGGTCCTGTCTGAGCGTCCGGCGGCCAAGGGCCTTGGCACCGATGTCTCCGAAGAGGCCTTGGCCGTGGCGCGCGACAATGCCGCCAATCTCGGCCTCGACGGGCGCGCGGCCTTCCTGCGCACCTCGTGGGGCGCAGGGCTGGCCGATGCCAGCTTCGATTTCGTCGCCTCCAACCCGCCCTATATCCGCAGCGACGTCATCCCGACGCTTGATCCCGAAGTGCGCGATCACGACCCGCATCTGGCGCTGGATGGCGGCGAATCGGGCCTTGATGCCTATGTCGAGATGATCCCGGAAGCCTTCCGCATCCTCAAGGCCGGTGGCACGGCGTGGGTGGAAATTGGCTATGATCAGTCGGCCGCGGTCGAAGACCTGATGAAAAAAGCGGGCTTTTTCAACGTGTTGACCTTTAAGGACCTGTCTGACCTGCCGCGCATCGTCGTCGGTCAGAAGCTCGTCATGCAATAGACAGACCGTTGAAAACCGTCCGTTTCTGAAAATTTCTCTTGGAAACGGGCGGTTTTGGCGCTAACACTGCACAGTCTCCTGCCATTGTGGACGGATTACCGGACGGCTTTCGCCGCTTCCGAGATCATGCACAGTCGAAAACGCTGTGCCCATAGGCGGAAACCTGAGCGCCTGCGTAGGGGGGGCAAAGCCCGGTGCAGGCCACAGCGTGAACCCCTGAAAACGGCACACACCAACACGCAAACCCGGCACTTCATCTAAGGCCCTGCGGCATATGGCAAACAGGGCCTGCGGCACATAAACAGATTCGCCCCGCGCCTCATTCCAGCGGGGCCTTGCCCTAAACGGTTACATCGCATGAAAGATTTTCGGGGTATGAAACGGCAACGCAGCCGTAATCGCAAGCCCTCTGGTAATCAGAACAACCCCAATCGCGCCTACGAATCGAACGGGCCGGACGGGGCGAAGGTGCGCGGCAACGCGCAGACCATCTACGAAAAGTATCAGCAACTGGCCCGCGACGCCAATTCGTCGGGCGACCGGGTGCTGGCCGAAAACTACCTCCAGCACGCCGAACACTATTTCCGCCTGATCCGTCAGATGCAGCCGCAGCGTCCGGTTTCGGAATTCCTGCAACGTGATCCGTTCTCGACGGGCTTCGACTTCGATGAGGACCTCGATACCGAGGTCGAGACAACCGAAACCGAGGGCGAAACCGCTGAGTCCGAGGGCGGCGAAGGCGATCAGCCGCGTTATGACAACCGCCGGGATCGCGACAGGGACCGTGACCGCAATCGCGACCGCGATCGTGACCGTGACCGTGACCGTGACCGCGACAGAGACCGCGGCGAGCGCAATGACCGCAATGACCGCGATCGCAATGGCGGCGACCGTGACCGCGCCTACGCCGAGCGTGGCGACAATGGTGATGACCGCCCGCGCCGCGAAAGCCGCCGTGAACGCTATGAGCGCCGCCGTCAGCAGCGCCTGAGCGAGCAGGAGGTTTCCGTCACCTCCGGTCCGATCGCTTCGACCGAACCGCTCAACGGCGGATCTGCGCCGGCCGAAGTGGCGGGCTTTGACGTGGTCACCCCGCAAGCGGCCCCGATCGCCCCTGCGCCCGAAGCGCCAGTGGCCGAGGCTCAGCCGGAAGCCCGCGGTCGCGGCCGTCGTCGTGTGGTCGAAAGCGACGCCGCTGCCGACACCAGCCACCTGCCGGCCTTTCTGCGCGTCCCGGTGCCGGTGGCCGCCGCCGAAGTCCCGGAAACGGTAGCGGAAGAGGGCGAAGCGCCCAAGCGCCGCACCCGCCGCAAGAAGTCGGAAGAGGCCGAGGCTTAAACATCCCGCCAACCCTAAGATAAAAAGCGCTCCGGACCTTCCGGGGCGCTTTTTCGTAACGCACTCCTCCCTTGTCTCTGCCGCCTGTTTGCTTTAATCGCGCAGCATGACCGAAAACGCCCCCAATCCCGCTGAATTTACCGAATTTCGTCCTGAAGCGCGCGCGCCGCGTGGCTTTGCCGACAAGCGTGCCGCGCAGATCGCGGTGGAACGCCGCCTGATCGCCAGGGTCTCGGAAGTCTATGAGTCCTTTGGCTTCGAAGCGCTGCAAACCTCGGCCTTTGAATATGCCGATGCGTTGGGCAAGTTCCTGCCCGACGCCGACCGTCCCAATGTCGGCGTCTTCGCGTTGCAGGACGACGATGATCAGTGGATGGCGCTGCGCTACGACCACACCGCCCCGCTGGCCCGCTTTGCGGCGCAGAACTGGGACAGCCTGCCCAAGCCCTTCCGTCGTTACGCCTTCGGGCCGGTGTGGCGCAATGAAAAGCCGGGACCGGGCCGTTTGCGCGAATTCATGCAGTGCGACGCCGATACGGTGGGTACCGACCGTCCGGAAGCCGATGCGGAAATCATCGCCCTGGCCGTGGCCGGGTTCCGCGCCAATAACCTGCCGACCGTGCTCAAGATCAATAACCGCAAGCTACTTAATGGTCTGCTGAGCGCGCTGGGGGCCGACTCTCCGGCGCAGCAGATGGGCGTGCTGCGCGCCATCGACAAGCTGGACCGTCTGGGCCTTGAAGGCGTTGAGTTGCTGCTGGGCGGCGGGCGCAAGGACGAGTCGGGCGACTTCACCAAGGGCGCGGGGCTCAGCGACAAGGCCATTGCGGCGGTGCTGGGCTTTGTGGCCGCGGGCCGCGACAGCGCGGGCGGTCAGGCCGAGCGCGGGGCCGTTCTGGAAAAACTGGCGGCGGTGTTGGCGGATTCGCCGGAAGGGCAGGCGGGTCTTGAGGACCTGTCGCGTATTTCGATGGCGCTGGCCGGGCTGGGCGTCTCAGAGGCCGAAGCCATTTTCGATCCGTCCATCGTGCGCGGGCTGGAATACTATACCGGGCCGGTGTTCGAGGCCGAACTGTTGATGGAAACCCGCGACGAGAAGGGCAATCTTGTGCGCTTCGGCTCGGTCGGGGGCGGCGGGCGCTATGACGATCTTGTGGCGCGCTTCACCGGGGAGCGCGTCCCGGCGACCGGCTTCTCGTTCGGCGTGTCGCGTCTGGCGGCGGCGCTCGCTCTGGCCGAAGAGGGCGCGATCCAACCCGTGCGCGGGCCCATCGTCATCATCGCCTTCTCCGAATCGGACATGGGTGAGTATTTCCGACTGGCGGCGGACATCCGCGCGGCGGGTCTGGCGGTCGAAGTTTACCTCGGTCGTTCGGGCATGAAGGCTCAGATGAAGTACGCTGATCGCCGTTTATCCCCGGCCGTCGTCATGCTGGGTGGCGATGAGCTGGCAAATAATACCGTTACGATCAAGGATCTGGATCAAGGGCGGCTTTTGGCCACACAAATCACGGATAACAAAGAATGGCGTGAGGCGCGTCCGGGTCAGGTAACATTGCCCCGCGCTGAGGCCATTAAGCATCTGAAATCCATAGTGAATGCGTAAATAAATTTACGCAACGGCAATCTGTGTCAGCGCTGTCAAAAAACGTTAACCCTTCTTAGGGTTTTTGACACAACTGCGTTAGTTGGAATTATTTTTGACACCACGTAATAAAAGCGTTGACACGGCCCCAAAAAAACTGTTTTCTCCGTCTCAAGAGAACGGAACTTCGCCAGAGAGATGAAGTCAGTTCCCGGCGTTTCGGGGAGGAAACGCCTGCTTAACAAGGAAAGAGGCCCGGCATTGCTTATCCCCCATGCCGGGCCTCTTTTCGTTTGTTGTTTCCAGAGCTGGCGAAACGCCAGTTTTGACGTCGATGTCAATTTCTCTTATTTCAGGTCCTTGCACGCGGCGCGTACCAGCCAGCGGATTTGCTGGGCCAGCGCCTCTTGCGGCACGGCGATCAATCGCTCCTCCAACCCGACAAACACAATGCCGTGCACCGCAGAAAACAGGGTGCGCGCCACCAGTATGCGTTCGGCCTCAGACGCCGCAGGCATAAGCGCGGTCATTGGCGCGTTCATATGTCGAAACAGGCCCAGTTGCGCCTGAATATTCCATTCGGGCAGGGCGGGATTTTTCAGCCGCATTTCAAACAGGGCGCGCCAAAGCTGAAGATTCTGCCGCGCAAAGTCGTAATAGGCCAGGGCAATGCCTTCCAGTACCTCGACGGGACGCTCGGCCGCGGCTGAGGCCGCGCCGGCCTCCAGCGCCGCATCCAGCCTGACCATGGTACGTTGCGCCAGTCGCAGCATCAGGTCGTCCATATCGGCGACGATATTATAAAGTCCCCCCAGCGCCACGCCGATGTCTGCCGCCAGTTCGCGCGCCTTGAGCGCGCCCACGCCGTTTTCGCAGATGCGTTTTTCGGCGGATTGCATCAACGCTTCGAACTGAGCTTCGCGGCGGCGGGTCGTAGCGGTGGGGGCGTTGGACATTCTACTCGGAACCTGACGATAAAAAATTTGAACGACGTTCATTTTAATATTGAACAATGTTCAAAACTATGCGACAACACAATTGTGAACGGCGTTCATAGCACATCATGTCCCCACGCGAAAGCGCTGTTCATGGATCGGATCGGAATACTCCGGGGGCGGAGTTCCGCTCCGGAGGGGAAAGGGCGGGGCCGGTGTCCCCCGGTTCCGCCCATACCTCATCAGATTTCTACCCCACGCGCGGGTCGTTCAGGGCGCGGATATTCAGACGAAGGGTGTTCGTCATGGTTCGTTTTAAATCGTCTTCGCGCACAATGATGGTACTGGGTGGCGCGCTGGCCTTTGCGCCGCTGGTGATGATCTATATTGTGCTGGGTCAGTTGCAGGGTGGCGTTTCTTATGCCAACGAGATGGCCGGTCACTTCACCCGCTACGCCCATCAGGCCGAGATCGGCGGCTTCCTGCTGGCCGTCGGGGCCGTGCTGCGCATCGCGGGCATTTGCTTCCCCAATAAGGATTGATACCCAACACGAAAAAGCCCTCCGGTGTGAACCGAAGGGCTTTCAGATCGGGCTGAGCGATGCGGCTTACCAGATGCGGACGCGGTCTTCCGGCTTCAGGTAATACTTGCCGCTGGTGACGCCGAAGGCCTTGTACCAGTCGTCAATATTACGCATCGGGCCGATGACGCGGAATTCCGCCGGCGAGTGCGGGTCGGACACCACCTGCTGACGGATGGCGTCTTCGCGGTACTTGGAGGCCCAGACGCCGGCAAAGCCGAAGAAGACGCGCTGATCGCCGGTGAAGCCGTCCAGCACCGGGCCGCCGTCCGGATGCGACAGGCGATAGGCGGTCAGGCCCATCAGCACGCCACCCAGGTCAGCGATGTTTTCGCCCATGGTCAGGCCGCCCTGCACCTTGGCGCCCGGAACGGGCTCATAGGTGTCGTACTGCGCGCCGAAGACCTTGGCCTTGGCGTCGAACTTGGCCGCGTCTTCGGCCGTCCACCAGTCGCGCAGCACGCCGTCGCCGTCTGATTTGCGGCCCTGATCGTCGAAGCCGTGCGTGATTTCGTGGCCGATCACGCCGCCGATGGCGCCGTAATTGACCGCCGCATCGGCCTTCGGATCGAAGAAGGGCGGTTGCAGGATGGCGGCCGGGAAGACGATCTCGTTACGAGTCGGCGAATAGTAGGCATTGACCGTTTGCGGCGTCATGCCCCATTCCAGCGGATCGACCGGCTTGTCCAGCTTGTTCAGGCTGTCGGCCCATTCGAACTCACCGTTACGGGTGATGTTACCGAACAGGTCGCCGGCCTTGATCTCCAAGCCGGAATAGTCCTTCCACTTGTCCGGATAGCCGATCTTGACGCCGAACTTGCCGAGCTTTTCGTGCGCCTTGGCCTTGGTTTCGGCACTCATCCAGTCGAGGCCGTCGATACGCTTGCCCATGGCGGTCTTGAGGTCCGCCACCAGCTTTTCCATCATGGTCTTGGACTCGGCGGGGAAGTAGCGTTCGACATAGGCCTTGCCCAGCGCTTCACCCAAAGCGCCTTCGGTTACCGAAATGGCGCGCTTCCACAGCGGACGCTGCGCCTTGGCACCGGACAGGTCGCGCGAATTGAACTCCCAGGCGCGGGTCGAGAAACGCTCGGACAGGTAGGGCGCGGCCTCATTGACCGTTTTGAAGGTCTGCCATGCCTTGATCGTCTCCAGCGGCGTGTCGGCATAGACCTTGGCGATCTTGGGGAAGGCGGTGTTCTGGGCGACGACGATCTTCTTCGCCTTGTCGAGCTTGGCCGCCTTGAAGAAGGTGGGGAAGTCAAAGCCCGGCGCGAAGGCGGCGATCTCTTTGGCCGTCATCGGGTTATAGGTCTTGTCGTCGTCACGGCTTTCGATGCGCGTCCACGACACCTTGGCGATCTCGGTTTCAAAGGCCACGATGTCCTTGGCCGTCTTGGCCGCGTCCGGATAGCCGACCATGCGCAGCACGTCGGTCACATAGGCTTCGTAAAGCGCCTTCTTTTCCTTGAAGCTGTCTTCCAGATAGTAGTTGCGGTCAGGCAGGGTCAGGCCCGACTGGAACATATAGAGGATGTTGATTTGCGGGTTCTTCTGGTCGTCGAAGATAGCCGGCGCGAAGACGGACGAACCGAATTGCCCCATGACGCCGCCCATATAGGCGGCCATGTCGGACTTGGTCTTGATGGCGCGGATTTTTGTCAGGCTGGGGGCCAGCGGCGCGATGTCGAGCGCGTTGCGCGTGCTTACATCCATCATCGAGTTATAGAGGTCGGCAATCTTCTTGTCGTCGCCGGTCAGGCCGGGCTTGGCCGACAGTTCGTCGATGATCGCCTTCAGACGGTTGTCCGACAGGTTGCGCAGCGCCGCGAAGGCCCCGTAAGAGGTGCGGTCGGACGGAATGACGATGGCGTCGATGGCCTTGCCATTGGCGTAGCGGAAGAAGTTGTCACCCGGATTGACCGAGGTATCCATGCCCTTCACATCAAAGCCCCAAGTGCCAAAGGTCTGGGCGACGGTCGAGTCGGAACCCGTATTCCCGCCGGTCAGAGTGTCCGCTTTCAGGCCCAGTGCATCGAGGGAGGAGAGGCTTTGCAGGAAGCAGTGATCGTCGAGGCAGGTACGATCTTCGGCCTGCGCCGCCGCCGTGAAGAGGCTGAGCGAAAGGGCCGTGGTCAGCAGGATAGTTTTACGCATGGTGTTTCCGGAAATAGGGGAGGCGGTTGCGGTTTTTGGTTGGCAGATGGGTTCATTTGCAACGAGACGGTAAGATGGCGCATTTTTTGCCCCGCGTCTCATAAATTTTCTTTCATAATCGCGTGGCATGGGTCACCTTGACCGACAAGGGAAATCGGTTGTTTTGAGATGAGGGAAAATCGCCTTGGTGACGAATCTTCTGCCTGAAGGCAGCGCGCAGCAGGTTGCGCACGCCGGCACGTCATCGTCGGGGATCGCCTTTCTGATAGCCGCGGCGGTATTCGTGCCCTTCTTCCTGCGTTTTCGCGTGTCGCCGGTTCTGGGTTTTCTGCTGGTCGGTGCGCTTCTGGGGCCTTTCGGTCTGGGGCGGCTTGAAGACCTGGTGCCCTTTCTGTCGGTCTTCACGATTTCGCAGACGCAGGACGTGCATCAACTGGCGGAGCTGGGCGTCGTCTTCCTGCTGTTCTCCATTGGGCTGGAGCTGACCTGGGAGCGTCTGAAGGCGCTGCGTCGCATGGTCTTTGGTCTGGGCGTGCTTCAGATCGTGCTCAGTGCGGCCGTCCTGACCGGCCTGTTCCTGCTGATCGGGCGCAGCCTCGGCGGGGCGGTGGCCGTTGGCATGGGGCTGGCCCTGTCGTCCACGGCCATGGTCATGCCGGTTCTGGCCGAACGCAAGCGTCTCAATTCGCCGACCGGGCGCAGCGTGTTTGCCGTCCTGCTGGCGCAGGATCTCGCGGTGGCCCCCATACTGATCACGGTGGTGGTGCTGGCGTCGGGCGGCAGTTCGTTCGGCATCAGCGGGCTTTTGACCCTCATCCCGGCGGTGGTGGCGATGGCGCTGCTGGTCATCGGCGGACGTCTTCTGATGCGGCCGCTGTTCCGTTCGGCGGCCATGGCCAAGAGCGCGGAACTGTTTATGGCCGCCTGTTTCCTCGTCGTGCTGGTCTCCGGGCAACTGGCTGTGTGGTCGGGGCTAAGCATGGGGCTGGGGGCGTTTATCGCCGGGGTGCTGCTGGCCGAAACCGAGTATCGCCGCGAAATCGAAATGATGGTGGAACCATTCAAGGGCCTGCTGCTGGGCCTGTTCTTCGTGACGGTGGGGGCGCGTCTCGACTTTGCGGCGGTGATGTCTGAGCCCGTGCTGGTACTGGGCCTGACGCTCGGCCTGATCCTGCTGAAGGTGGCCGTCGTGGCCCCTCTGGCGCGCGGCTTTGGCTTGAGCTGGCGCGGGGCGGTAGAGGCGGCGCTGGTGCTGGCGCCTGCCGGGGAATTTGCCTTCGTGATTATTGATGAGGCCGTGGGTCGCAAGCTGGTGCCGGTTGGTTTTGGTCACGCGGTGATCGTCTCGGCCATTGTCAGCATGTTCCTGGTGCCGCTGCTGGCCGGGATCGGGGCACGCTTCAACCGCAAGACCGCAGCGGCGGAGGTGGCGACCAGCGTCGCCCCGGCGCACGTCTCCGAACAGGTCGATGTGCTGGTGGTCGGCTATGGCCGCGTGGGTGAGCTTGTGGCCGACATGCTGCGCCGTCACGACATCTCATTTGCTGTGATCGACGCCAATGCGCGGGTGGCGTCACGGGCGCGTAAGGACGGGGTCGAAGCCTGGTACGGTGACGCCTCGCACCCAGACATGCTGCACCGCATGGGCATCGACAATGTGCGCGCCGTGGTGGTCACGGTGTCAAATGCGGCCTTTACCGACACTGTGGTCACCGCCGTGCGTCAGGTGCGTCAGGATGTCGGCCTGATCGCCCGTGCGCGTGACGCCAACCACGCCGAAAAACTCTACGGACTGGGCGTGACCGACGCCGTGCCGGAAACCATCGAGGCCTCGTTGCAACTGGCGGAAAATACGCTGGTAGATCTGGGCGTACCGATGGGGCTGGTGCTGGCTTCGGTGCATGAAAAGCGCGATGAATTCCGTCAGGACCTGCTCAAATACGCCCCTGACGGCCGCGTCCCGCGCATCCTGCGCACCACCCTGCGATCAAAGCAGGCATAGTGCGCAGGTTCGCATGACTATGCCTTTAGGCGTTGATCTCTGTATCTGCGGGCAGCTTGGACAAGTCCATCGAGCCATTCCTGATGCCCGTTGATCATGGGGTTAGGCACAGCTTTGGCCAGTTCTTGAGCGGGCACACCGTTTTGAGTCTCTTGAGTTAAGATGCGAACCCTGCCCCCGGACAGGTCTTCAATCAACCAGGCATGATGGACGTCGAGCCGTGTGGTAGTTCCTTCCTCACCTGACCAGCCATGCCATGCCAAACGAACGGCCTGGCCCAGTATGGGAGAAACATGTTCAACGACCTGTGCATTCACTGGAAATCCGAAGGTGGTGAAAGAGAAGGATGAACCGTTTTCAAGTTCCGGTCCTTCGCTCTCGTTCAGGCAGATGTCAGCACAATTACGATAGTAGGTCGGCCAGTATGAAGGCGTGTTTAAAAAGGGCCAGATGTCTTCCGCAGTAAGGCCTGCGGTGATGACTTCGTTGGAGCAGTAGTTGTCTGTAAAGCCGGGCACATAGCCTTCGGGCCAAATAATCTCGCTCATTCAGCAATCTCTTTTGATGAGGTTTCGATAGTGAAGGCTGGAGCATTTGCGATTTTATGGTATAAGTAAAATTTCCTTTGCATATATTTGATATTATATTGACCAATATCAGAAATCTTGACCTAAATCTTTTGAAGGCTTTCGACGCCCTGATGGACACCCGCTCCGTTACACGCGCAGCGGAGCGTCTGGGATTGTCACAGCCGGCAGTCAGCCAGATGCTACCCCGCTTAAAGGATGCTTTTGGCGAACCGCTTTTTGTCCGAGCGCAGAGAGGCATACTGCCAACCCCCAGAGCCGAGGCACTTGCCGGTCCTGTGAGGCGCGCTTTGTTTGATATTGAAAGGCTGCTGAAGCCCGAGGCATTTATTCCAGCCAATGCAACACTGACGATCAACGTCGCGGCGACCGATTACGCACTAAAGGCTGTGCTCTCACCTTTTATGGCTATTTTACGTAAAGAAGCGCCACATATACGGGTCTCGGCAAAGCCGGTGGACCTCGACAGTCTGAACCATCAACTGGAAAATGGAAGTCTCGATATGGCTTTCATCACGCAGGAAATGGCCAGTGAAGCCCTCCGGAGCCGCAAGCTTTTTGATGAGACCTACGTTACCATCAGGCGGAAGGGACATCCAACGGGCTCTGGACCGCTGGATGTTGAGCAATTTTGCTCTGCGAATCATGCGCTTATGTCGCATGATGGGTCTAAATTCACAGGTGTCATAGATGCTGCACTTGCCCGCATAGGTCGAAAAAGACACGTCGTTGCCGCCGTACCCAGTTTTCTCCTTTTGATTGATCTCGTCAGACATTCAGATCTGGTGGCCACCGTTCCGGGGCGCTTGGTGACCGATACCACTGACTTCCTCGTCCAAACGCCCCCCGTTGCTGTGCCGGGCTTTACCAAAATTTTGGTATGGCACGAACGGCTTCAGGGCGATCCTGCCCATATCTGGCTACGTGAAAAAATTGCAGAAATAATCAGGTCCGCGTGAATAAACAGCATGCCTGAAATAGGTTAATCCGTTTCGCGTCCATGCGCTTCCAGTCGTTCACGCAGGCTGTCGATCTCGGCAAAGAAGCGCTTGCGGATTTCGGACGCGAACGGCCAAAGCCGTCGCTTGGCGACGGCGGAAAAGCCGGAATTAATCCGTTTCGCGTCCGTGGGCCTCAAGGCGATCACGCAGGCTGTCGATCTCGGCAAAGAAGCGCTTGCGGATTTCGGACGCGAACGGATTATCGCGCTCGATCGACATAAACAGCTCGTCGGAATCGCCCTGCACCAGACCGACCCCCTGCATCATCAGGTCGTAGGAGCGCGTGGTGTGCACACGTGGCAGAGGCTCAAGGCCGCTTAAGACCTTGGCAATCATGTGGGTCAGGCCCTGCACCGCGGCCAAAGCGCGATCGTGGATTTCCGGCGTGGCGATGGAGACCTTCAGGTCCAGCGTCTTTTCGAGAAAGCGCACAATCGGGTTCAGGTGCCGCACGCGCACCGGGCAGACGACGATTTCCATATCGTGGATGCCGTAGCGCGCCGATTGCGGCCCGAACAAAGGGTGGGTGCAGAGGATAGATACCTGCGGCGGCAGCACTTCCTGAAGCCAGGCCGCCGGCTTGACCTTGACCGAACCTACGTCGATGACCAGACCATTGAGGGGGACGTGCGGCGCGATCTTTGCCGCCAGGTCCTTCAGCGTGCGGATAGGCGTGGCGAGGATGACCACCTGACAGGCCGCCGCTTCTTCGAGCGACACCAGCGAGACATTGTGACGTTTGGCGTAGGCTTTCGCCTCAGGCGAAGGGTCGCAGGCCAGAATGTCGAAATAGGGCGCCAGATGACGCACGATCAGCCGCCCGAAGGCCCCCAGCCCGAACAATCCGAGTTTATGAACCTGTTTCACTGTCTGCGCCGCTTTTAGTTCTGGTCTTTTGAAAGGCAGGGCAGTTAGCACGTTCACGCCGACGCGGCGAGAATAAACGCGCTTTAGCGGTGTAATTAGACGGAATTTGCTGTTTTGAGGGTTTTGTGTGCAATGATTTTGCACAGTATGGCAAAAAATTGCCAGAAAGTTTCCTATGACACAAATAAAAAAGGTTGCCAATGCAACAACATAAAATCCGGTTTCAAACAATACTAAACGTTTGATTTCATAACGTCTTGTCGCGTGGCGCAGATGTGGTGTCTGAGTTGGAGAAAACCATGAGGGTGATCCGGGTTCGTCTTTTTGGCGCAAGGGCTTGGGTCGGGCATCCCTTAAGCGTATGGTGAGGCCTTAAAACTGAGAGAGGTGCGTATGCTGGTGACGGTTCAGGACATGATCGGGTGGGGACTTCTGGTGCTGCCGCTCATTGTGATCGCCTGGGCGGTGCTGTGGCTGGCCGAACAGACGGCGGAGCGCAACCGGCACGAACGCTATCTGCGCTTTCAGGCGGTCCTGCGCCATCTGGGGCGCGACGACACCTCATGGGCCGAGAAGATGGCTGCCGCCCACGAGCTGCGCCAGTATAAAGAGTATCGTCACATCATCGGCAAAATCTTTGATGACGGCAAGGTGCGCGAAGAGGGACAGCCGGCGGCGCTTGAGGCCGAGCTTAAGGACGTGTCCAAAAGCGGTTGATGTTCAGAAGAAAACCCGCGCCCAAAAAGAAACCCGCGTCATGACTGACGCGGGTAGTTTTTGCGTGCCCGGAGAGTCACGCCTCTGAAACGGGGGCCGGTGCAGTCGAAACCGCACCGGCATAAGCTTTAGATCATTATGATTTCTGGTAGGAACATAATGATCTAAATTTTGTTTAGCCCCTCGCCGGGCGACGGATGCGCCGCCTTGGCCGCCGCCTCAATGGCGGCTTGAGCGGAATGATTCCATTAGAAATCATTCCGCTCTAATACTTATAGGTCAGACCGAAGGTGACCGTCCGCCCGATACGGGTTTCAAACAGCGTGTCCTGACGGTTCGAGTCGATATAGAGACGGTTTTGCTCATCGGTCAGGTTTTGCGCTTCGAGCGACAGCTTCAGGCGATCGGTGACCTGATAGGAGGCCGAGGCATCCACATACAGGGTATCGTCATTGCCTTGCAGGTCGCTGCCCGCAGACGCCGGGATGGCGCGGATATACTTGCCGCGATAAGAGGCCGTGCTGCGCACGCTGAACTTGTCATTTTCCCAGTAAAGGGTGCCGGACGCCGATTCACGCGACAGGTTGTTCAGGTCGTTGGTCGTTGACGTCAGCGGAACACCCGTGGGCGAGCTGCTCAGGACGTAATTGATCTCCGACGTAATGTGCGTGTAGTTGGCCAGCACGCCGAAGTGACTCCAGAAGCCCGGCAGGAAGTCGAGGTCGGCCTGAAGGTTCAGTTCGATGCCCTTCAACGGGCCACCCGGTGTATTCACGAAGCGCGCCACGTTGAACAGGTCGGTCGCTGAGGCACCGGACGCATTGCCCACCAGCAACTCCAGCGGCAGACCCAGTTCGTTGTAGGGAACGGTCTGATTTATGCGTTGGATAAAGGTCTTGATGTCCTTATGGAAATAACCGACCGACACCATAGAGCCGGGGCGGAAGTACCATTCCAGAGCCGCATCAAAGGTCGTGGCGCGGATCGGTTCGAGATAAGGGTTGTTGATCGTCCCCGTGCGGGTGGTGAAGGTCACGCCGCTGGAGGGGGTGAGGTTCCCCAGTTCCGGACGGGTCATCACCTTGGCGGCCGAGAAACGCGCCAGAAGGTCCGGCTTCAGCTCAAATACGATGTTCGCTGACGGCAGAATGTCGTGATATTCGCGCTCGACCTGATTGCGAACGCCGCGCGTCGGGTATTGTGAGCCCGCGGGCGCTGTGGCGGCGATATGGCCGACCGCAAACTGCTTCGTATAGACCGAACGCACGCCGACATCGCCGCGCACAGGCACGGGCAGCCAAGAGTCCGAATTGAATTCGGCCATGATGTAGCTGCTGCGGACCGTTTCCTTGATCTGTGACTGCGGGGCGCCGCATTCGATGCCGCAATATTGCAGCGAATCGAACTTGAAGGCCTCACGCCATTTGGCCGAGTCGATGGCCACCCAGCTTGCCGGAGCGCCATTGCCCCACAGATCGTTGACCCCGGTGATCTGCTTGGTCAGGCTGGCCAGGGTGACGCCGGCGGGCAGGGCGGTGACGGCCACCTGAGTGGGGATGAGGTTCAGAGAGCGCGAATTGAAGTCGTTTTCGCGGTACTGCACCCCGAACTTGACCGTGATCGAGTCGGTCGCGTCGTATTTGCCATCCAGGTTGATGGTGGTGATGTCGGTAGTGTTCCACTGTGGCTTACCCTGAACCGAGAAGCCGCCGGTGACTGTACCGTCCGACTGTCCGGGGGCGTAGGCGAAGTTCGCCGGATTGGAAACATCGATGCCGAAATTGATGACCGGGGTCGTGCCGCCACCGCGATAGTCGATGGAGAAGTTATCGACATCGATAGCGTCAATGAAGGTTTGCAGGCGCATCGGGCCGTCCCAGGTCGAGGTCGATTTGCCAATAAAGCCCGTGACTTCGAAGCGTTCGTTGATGCGGTGACGCGCGTTCAGGTTCACCTGCGTGAATTCCGAGGTGAAGACATCGACCAGACCTTCGGAGCGCACGTCCATGCCGTCAAACAGGCCGTACAGCAGCGAGCCGTTCGATTTGAACTGCATGTCCTTAACCGAGACCATCGGTTGACCGTTATTGCCGACGTTACGCGCCAGCGACAGGCCGGCGATATAGTTGTCACGCCGTTCGACATCGAATTTGGAATAGAGCACGTCCAGCGACACGTCCGTATTGGCATCGGGGCGCCACTGGAAGGTCAGGCTGCCGCCCAGACGCTCAGTGTCCTGTTCCGAATTCACGTAACGCGGAATGCGCGGCAAGAACGCGCCGGAACCTGGTGTATTCGGAAGGTCAGCGCGGCGTAAATTGGCCACCGCATTGTAAGCGGCCACCGTAGAGGTGCGTGGGTTGTTGGTGGAACACATGGTCGCCGTCGCCCCTTTGGCGGCCTGAGCCGTCGGCGAAGGGCTGGTCGTTGGGTAACCAATGGGTGTGCAGAAGGGGTGCACCACACCATCGACCGTAAGGCCATTGGTGTTGGCCGACAGGATGTCCACGGCGGAGTAACCGACTTCGCGCGTATGCTTTTCCTGATAGGTGAGGGTGCCGAGGATACCGAAGGTACCATCAGCGAACTTTTTGGAAGCCAGCAGCGTCAGGCGCGGATCGGTCTTTTTGGCCAGTTCGTTATAGGTGCCCTTGGCCGAGAAGCTGAACACTTCCGATTTGCTGTAGTCGAACGGCTTGGGCGCGCGCAGGTCAACCGTCGCCCCCAGTGAACCTTCTTCGACGTCCGCCGAGGCAGTCTTGCGCGCCGCCAGAGACGAGAAGATTTCCGACGGGAAGATGTTGAAGTCGAAGCTGCGACCGTTATTGCCCGCGCCGTAGATGTCGGCGGAACCGGACTGCGCCGCGCCTTCCATACCGTTCAGACGCACGCGGGTATATTGTGGCCCAAGGCCCCGTACCGAAATATTGCGGCCTTCACCGCCGTCGCCGCGCGACAGCGTGACGCCGGGGATGCGTTGCATCGACTCGGCAAGGTTGGAGTCCGGAAACTTGCCCACATCTTCGGCCAGGATCGAATCAATCGTTGCGGCGCTGTTCTTCTTGACGTTCAGAGCGCTTTTCAGCGAGCTACGGAAGCCCGTGACGGTAACGGTTTCGATCTCGTCCGGGGCGGCTGCGGGCGTGGCTTCCTGCGCGAAGGCCGGGGCGGCGATAAGCAGGGCCGCGCCCATCAGGGCAGACGTGCACAACAGATGCGCCTTCCGTGGCGACGGAATGGTGACGTTCATAGGTTTCCTCTTTTTCACGCCCGGCTGCGATCCGCAGCGGGCCATCCTGTAGGTCTTATTGCGGCCTGAGCCGTTATTTTGATCTTTGAGCATCGAAGATGCGCAAAGTTGCCGGTTTTGACCGACGCATCCCCAGATTACGGCGTTTTCAGACGCTCGCAACCTCTAAAAATATGATGAATGAAAAATTTTGATCACATTTTGGACATGGAGGGTGTTCATTGTGATTGAAAACGATTGATTTAATCCCTTCGCCCGCGTGACGAGCGGTCGGGCGCGCAAAAAAGCGGTTGTCAGATGCAATCCGTTGCGCAAGATACGGTTTTTGTGTTCGGCTGCCCGGAGTGCTCATGTCGCCCAAACCCCAAACCGAAATCACCCTGCGCGGGGTATTGCTGGGTATCCTTATCACGCTGGTCTTCACCGCGGCGCAGGTCTATCTGGGGCTTCAGGTCGGCCTGACCTTTGCCACCTCGATCCCGGCGGCGGTTATTTCGATGGCGCTTTTGAGCGCCTTCAAATCGGCGACGATCCAGGAAAACAATATCGTTCAGACGATTGCCTCGGCGGCGGGGACGCTGGCCTCGGTGATCTTTGTGCTGCCCGGCCTGATCATTATTGGCTGGTGGCGTGACGTGCCCTTCTTCATCACCTTCGCCGCCTGTGCCATCGGCGGCATTCTGGGCGTCATGTACACCATCCCGTTGCGCCGGGCGCTGGTCTCCAACTCCCCCTTGCCCTATCCCGAAGGTGTGGCCGCGGCCGAAGTGCTGAAGGTCGGCACCAATACCCGCGAAGGCGCGCGCGAAGGGCGGGCCGGACTGGTG
The DNA here is from genome assembly GCF_003966695.1 of Asticcacaulis excentricus. Classification (NCBI taxonomy): domain Bacteria; kingdom Pseudomonadati; phylum Pseudomonadota; class Alphaproteobacteria; order Caulobacterales; family Caulobacteraceae; genus Asticcacaulis; species Asticcacaulis excentricus. Next base: position 1,024,599 of record NZ_AP018828.1, on the reverse strand, counting down.
GCCGTCGTGCTGGGCAGCGTGGCCTCGGCCGCCTATTCGGCGCTGGCGGCGGCCAAGGTGCTGGCCGGGGAACTGGCGGCCTTTTTCAAGGTCAAGGTCGGCGGCAAGGTCGCGGCAACGGGCATTGCCGGTGAAAGCTCGCTGGCTCTGATCGGGGCCGGGCACCTGATGGGGATTACGGTGGGTATCGCCATGCTGACCGGGCTGGTCATCGCCTGGGGCATCGCCGTGCCGATCCTGACGTCGATGACGCCTATGCCTGACGCCAGCGCAGCGGATCATGCCGGGGCCATCTGGTCCACGCAGGTGCGCTATCTGGGGGCCGGGGCCATCGGGGCGGCGGCCATCTGGACCATCGGCAAGCTGCTGGGGCCCGTGTGGTCGGGCCTGATGTCGGCGCTTGAGGCCAATCGCAAGCGCAAGTCGGGTGGCGAAGCCCTGCCGCGCGAAGAACAGGACCTGCCGATCGCGCTGGTGGGCCTGATCTCGGTGCTGCTGCTGGTGCCGGCCGGGTTCCTGATGGCGAGCTTCCTCAATGGGACGGCCATTGCCAGCCTCAGCCTGCCCCTCGTGGCGCTGGGCGTGCTTTACCTTGCCGTTGCCGGTCTGCTGGCCGCCGCCGTGTGCGGCTATATGGCCGGTCTGATCGGGTCGTCCAACTCGCCGGTGTCGGGCGTTGGTATCCTCAGCGTGCTGGGGGCGGCCCTGCTGATTGGTGCCGTCGGTCATACGATCAGCGGCCCGGATGTGGGTCAGGCCCTGACGGCCTTTGCCCTGTTTGCCACCACCTTCGTGCTGGCCGTCGCCGTGGTCGGTAACGACAACCTTCAGGACCTCAAGACCGGGCAACTGGTGGGCGCGACGCCGTGGAAGCAGCAGGTGGCGCTGGTCATCGGCGTCATCGCCGGGGCGGTGGTTATTCCGCTGGTGCTTAATCTGCTGAATGAGGCCTTTGGGTTTGCGGGTGACCCCAACTATCGCGGCATTACGGGCGAACCGCTGGGTGCGCCGCAGGCGACTTTGATCTCGACTCTGGCCAAGGGGGCCATTGGCGGCAGCCTGCCGTGGGGTTTGCTGGGGGCCGGTGCGGCCATCGGTGCCGGGCTTGTGGCCTTTGACCTGCTGCTGCGCAAGGTGACGAACGACAGGTACAGCCTGCCGCCGCTCGGCGTGGGGCTGGCCATCTATCTGCCGTCGGCGGTGACCGCGCCGGTGGTGGTCGGGGCCTTTGGCGGCTGGCTGTTTGAGCGGCTGGTACAGGGTAAGCCGTGGGCCGAACCCGCCTCGCGTCTGGGTGTGCTGATCGCCTCAGGCTTTATCGTCGGCGAAAGCCTGTTCAAGGTTGTGCTGGCCGGGGTGATTACCTTCACCGGCTCCAAGGCCCCGCTGGCCCTCCTGCCTATCCCCTATGGCGAAGAGACGGCGATGGTCATTGCGCTGGTGCTGGCCGTCTCCGGCGTGGTCGGGCTCTATCGCTGGTGCGCCGGGGCGGCGAAAAAAGTACAGGGCTAATCATGCCTCGGTTGTCACCCTGTCCATCAGGCGTTACGTAGGAGCATGACGCCGAGCCCGGACCTTCTCAATCGCGTACAGACCACCTTCCTCAGCCGGGGCTTCCAGAAACTGACCATGGAAGCCCTGGCCGAGGGCTGTGGGTTTACGCGCCGCACGCTCTATAACTATTTCGAGAACAAGGACGATGCCTTTCGCGCCATGTTCCGCCAGCATAATCTGGAGCTGATAGACCGGTGCTTTGCCGCGGCCCACAGCGTGCGCGAGACGGGCGGCGATGTGCTGGACATCTTTACCACGATGATCGATATTCGTTACGGGGATACCTGGCGTCTGATCCAGCCGTCGCCGCACGCGCTGGAGATCAAGGCGACGGTGTTTCGCATCTGCACCGACATTATGATCGAGCTGGCCACGGCGTTTCAGGCCGATCTGGCGGCCTTTATTGACACGCTGGCGGCGGAAGGCGCGTTGCACCTCAAAGGCGATTACAGCGCCGCCGAACTGGCGCAGATGCTGGCGGATGCGGCGCGGGGCGTCAATGCGGTCTATCCGCTGCTGCCGCTGGAGCACCTGACGTTACAGTACCGGCGCATTACCCGCGCCATCCTGTATGGCTATCTTGAAGCCTGAACGCGATTATCCGAAAAATTTCACAAAGAGGTTGAAATTGTGAAATTTTTACTTGTGCCCTGAACGTGATCACGCTATCAAACCCCTCGATACGGGGCGGGGATACCTCTGCATCAGTATCTGTATTTTGATCATTTCCATTACGCTTTTTATTCCCCATCAGCGCCCTGTCAGGTCCCGACAGGGCGTTTTTTTTTGTTGCTCGATCGGGCATCAAAAAAAGGTGCAGGGCTTGTCAGGGCGAGCGCAGATCATCAAAATCGCTGCATACAGTCCCGGCGGGCCTCTGCCGGGCATCACCGGAGTCCAAGCCATGAGTTTGCCTGAAATCCCCGTGAAGCCGGTCCATGCGGATGGCGTCACCTACTACATGCACCCGCACCCCCGTTCGCCCTTTTCCGAAGCGGTTCAGGTGGGCGGCGTCCTTTACCTGTCGGCCATGATCGGCCTCGATGCGCAGGGGCGGCTGGTGGATGGCTTTGAGCCACAGGTGCGTCAGATCATGTCGAATTCGCAGGCCATCCTGCGCCGCTACGGGCTGGGGCTGGAGCACGTGTTCAAGACGACCGTGATGATGAAGGACATGGCCAACTGGAGCGCCTTCAACCGCCTGTACAAGCCCTATTTCCACCCGACGCGCCTGCCGGTGCGGACCGCCTTTGGCGTCAGTGATCTGGCCTATGGCGCGGAGGTCGAACTGGAGTTTCAGGCCTACGTGCCGCACGGGGGTTAATCAGACGCGCAAACCATAAAAAAGGCCGGTGCGAACACCGGCCTTTTCTCTTTTATGTAGAATGTCTTAGAGTGAAATGACTTTGAGTGGAATCGTCATTTCGATCTAAATTTTTGCTTTGTCGCGATGTTTTTGCGGAAAACCGCTCACACTTTTCCGCACATCGCTCTAAAACGCCTTCTTCAGCGAGAGGCCATAGGTGCGCGGTTCCGACACCATGACCGTCAGGTTGTTGAAGTCGATCCCGCTTTCGGCCACGATATTGTCTTCGAGGTTGCGCACATAGGCGGCGATTTCCAGACCGCCCTTGGTGACGTAACCGCCACGCAGGCCCGTCTGGGTGAACGACTTGCCGGTGAACTCGGTCGCTTCGTAGAGGAAGAAGTTGATTTCCGAGCGGTAGGCCACGTCGCCATAGACGAAGAAGCGGCTGCCGTCGCCCATCGGCCAGACGTACTGAGCCGTCAGGTTGGCCACCCATTCCGGCGCCTGGGGCAGGGGGTTGCCGTCGATATAGGCATAGCGCGTGCCACCCGACACATAGGTGCGGTCCAGCGGCGTACACAGGCCCGAGCCACAGGTGGCCACGGCGGTCACCGGGTCCTGAATTTCGGTGCCGTTATAGCTGGCGCTGGCCGTCAGCAGCAGGTTGTCCGTCGGCTTAAACGACAGGTCGGCTTCGATGCCGCGACCGATGGCTTCCTTGGCATTGATCAGCTTGGCCGAGTTGACCGCGCCGCCGACGGCCGTGATCTGAAGGTCCTTGGTCTTGAAATAATAGGCCGAGACGTCGTAGCGCAGCATCTTGTCAAAGGCATAGCCCTTGAAGCCGGTTTCGTAAGACGTCGTGGTCTGCTCACCGGCCGTGGTCGGTACGCCGCCAAAGTTGACGCGGTCCTGAATCGCCGGGGCCAGATAGCCGGTGGCAAACCGGGCGTACCAGTTGAGCGTCGGCGTGATCACATAGGTGGCGCTGAGGTCGCCGGAGACATTGTCGCCATCGACCTTGGTCGTGATGGGCAGGGCCTTACCCGGGAAAACGGCGCGGCCCCAGACGATGTCCTTCTTCTCGTCCGAGGTGTAGCGCAGGCCGGCGCGCAGGGTCAGGGCCTCGGTGGCCTTGTATTCCGCCGAACCGAAGACGGCGAAGCTGGTGCCGTGGTTCTTGTGGCGCACGTCGCCATTGTTGAGGTAGTCCAGCTCGTTATACTTCAGGACCTGATCGAAGTAGTAGAGGCCGAACTGACCGCGCCACTTGCCGAACTGCTCGGTTTCAAAGCGCAGTTCCTGCGAAAACTCTTCCGGCTCGGTCGTGCCGCCGGTGGCGACGGGGAAGAAGGTACCGTAGAGGGTGGGGGCGACGATGGTCGAGACGCCGCCGTCGATATCGCCGGAGCTTTCGGTCTTGGCGCGCTCGTAGGCGGTGATCGAGTGCAGCGTGCCCATGCCGTCGAAGGTGTAGCTCAGTTGCAGGTTGGTGCCGAACGAATCGAGCGACTGGCTGATGAAGGGGCTGTCGAGGCGGACCTTTTCGACATCGAAGCCGGTGTTGAAATCGTTGGTTCCCGGCTTGATGGCGCTGGCGCGGAACAGACGCGGCGTGCCGTCCAGCGTGCGGCCATGCACGTTGAGCAGGGCCTCGAAGTTACCGCTGACGTAGCGCAGTTGGCCGCGCAGTGCGATGTCTTCGTAGCCTTCCAGCTTCTTGCCGTTGGCGAGGTTGGTCACCCAGTCGTCGCGGCGCTGAATGATGCCCGACAGGCGGCCGGAGAAGCCGTTACCCAGCCCACCGGTGACGGCGCCTTCGGCATTGACGGTGCCGAGGTTACCGGCGGCGACGCTGTAATAGCCACCAAACACCTCCGACGGCCTGGCCGAGCTGAGCTTGACGACGCCCGACGGCGTGTTGCGCCCGAACAGCGTGCCTTGCGGGCCGCGCAGCACTTCGACGGCGGCAAGGTCGAAGATCGGGAAGGATTTCAGCATCGGGTTTTCCAGCGCCACATCGTCATAGACGACGGAAACCGGCTGCGAGGCATTGGGATCGAAGTCGGTATTGCCCAGACCGCGGATGTAGAAGCGCGGGAAGGTGCGGCCAAACGACGACTCGACGTTCAGCGACGGCGTGCGCGACGCCAGCACGCGGATGTCGAGGCCCGACGAATTGATGACATCAAGCTTGGTGCCCGCCAGCGACGACACGGCGACCGGCACGTCTCTGGCCTTTTCCAGACGGCGCGACGCGGTGACGACGACTTCGGTCGTGGCGCTATCCTCGGCCTTGGGCGGGGTGTCTTCGGCGTGGGCCGCGCCGACCAGCGCGGTCAGGGCAAGCAAAGAGACGCCGCCCAGACGGGCGGAAAAACGGCGCGCGGTGCGCGATTGGATGGGGTGCATGACGGTCCTCGGAGCAATAACTTGCCCCTTCCGCAGCGTTTATGTCCCTGTAGCCCCGTGTTCCCCCGGAGTCTTGGTTAACGCTAGCATAGCATGTCGCTTTTGCAACGAAGCTATGTCGACTTTGTAACATTGATTTCCAACTATGGCTTTTTGGCCATGCCCTAGTATCGTGAATTTGAAGTTCGCTTCATTTTGATATCGAGAGCAAGGCGAACTTCAAATTCGAAAACGATACTCGTTACAATAAGTTGCGAGTGTCCTGTTGAATCTGAAATTCGCCAGAGGGCGATATCAAGCGCATGCGAATTTCAGGTTCAGGACACTAGGGTCAAGTTGGCCTTATCGGCTTTCTTATGGGGCGATGGCGAGCGCGCATCGAAACCTTAGAGCCGGCGCGCCACTCTCACCGCGGAAAGTGAGGTGCATCATGAACGGATCGCTTAAATATACCTTTGGCGCGCTGCTGGCAGCGGCCACCCTCGGTCTGGCCTTGCCTGCCGCCGCGCAAAGCTATGACGGCTGGTGCTATCAGAAGGGCAGTTCGGCCCGCACCAAGGGCACTGTGATCGGGGCCGCCGCCGGTGGCGTGCTCGGCAACGTCGTCGCCGGTAAGGGCAACAAGACGGAAGGCACGATTCTGGGGGCCGTGGTCGGTGGTGTCATCGGCAATCAGGTCGCCAGGAAAAACAAGGAAAAGGAAACGGCTTCGGCCAACTGCCTCAATAGCCGCTATTACGTCTATGACCGCGGCTATTATGAGCCGCCTTCGCCGCCCGACGGCTATCGCATCGCCTATTTCACCCAGCGTCCCTATTACAACTCGTACTGGGTGAAGCGCGACGGTGAGGATTATCGTTATCGTCGCTGACAATACCTCAGTTTTTGATCGAGAAACCCGGCCGCAGCGCCGGGTTTTTTGTGTGTCGTCGCCCTTTGACGTAATTGCGTCACAGCTCTGTTCAATATTCCGGGAAGTTTTTTGAACGCACCTGAACACCGCTGTTCAGTCCCGGTTCAGCCGGGCGGTGACAATGTGCAGATCACAACGCATCATCCAAAGGAGTATTTTCCATGTCCCATATGTCCGCAAAACTGATCGCCGGTGGCTTTGCCGCCGCCCTGGCTCTCGGCGCTGTGGCCGCCACCCCGGCCGCCGCGCAAAACTATGACGGTTTCTGCTATCACAAGCAGCAAAATACCAAGACCAAGGGCACCATCATTGGGGCTGTGGCCGGGGCTGCCGTCGGCAATGTCGTGGCCGGCAAGGGCAACAAGACCGAAGGCACCGTTCTTGGGGCCGTGGTTGGCGGCGCGATCGGCAATCAGGTCGGCGAAGAAGTGAAGGAAAACAAGGTTCAGCAGTGCCTGAACAACCAGTACTTCGTGTTTGACCGCCGTGAATACGCGCCGCCGCCCGCGCCGAAGGGCTATGCGGTTGCCTACTATACGCAACGTCCGTACTACAGCACCTACTACACGCACCGTAACGGTCGCGTTGTGGAATGGACGCCGCGTCGTCGTTAAGACAAACGCAAAACGCCCGGCTTTGGCCGGGCGTTTTTTTAAGCAGAACCGCGAGTATAACTTAATAAAAAAGGAGCCGGTGGGGTCACCGGCCCACTGAAGAATAGGGGCAAATTGAAACGAGAATAACTCAAACGCCATCCAAATAGATTGCGCGGTGACCCATCTTCCGGAAGAGCCACGATAAATAGAGAAACACGGACAATTCCGCCTGGCTATACCGTCGATATGGGAGGGGCTCCCATAAACCGGTGACCCCGATTGTGAGGAGGGGGGGCGCATGTTACACCTGATATCAAGGTCATTTAAAAACCCGCAGGTACAGTTCGTTTACATGCCCGAGTCCCGTCTGGTCCTTATCGAGGACGATCCCTTTGTTCGCCGCCACATCGCCACGCTGATCGAGGCGGCGCCGGACATGCGACTGACCGGAGAAGCGGGGAGCGTGGCGGAGGGGCTGAGCCTGCTCGATACCGCCCCCGATCTGATCGTTCTCGATCTGGGGCTCAGCGACGGCAGCGGCCTTGAGATCATCAAGGCGGCGCGTCAGCGGGGCTTGCCCACCCGCATCCTTATCCTGACGGTGTTCGGGGATGAAACCTCGGTCATTTCGGCCCTGACGGCCGGGGCCGACGGCTATGTGCTGAAGGACAGTGCCGAGAGCGAACTGATCGGCAGCATTCGCCACACCCTGAACGGCGGCTCGCCCATTTCGGCCCCGGTGGCGGCCTATCTGCTGCGCCATATCCGCAAGGACGCCTCGCTGGCCGTCGTCGCCGAACCGGAACTGGCCGAAGATGCACCGGGCATCACACCGCGCGAGATCGAGCTTCTGTCGCTGTTGGCCAAGGGGCTGAGCTATAAGGAAGCGGCCAGTGTGCTTGATATTTCGCACCACACGGTCGGCACGCACGTCAAGGCCATCTATCGCAAACTGGCGGTCAATTCGCGCTCGGAAGCCGTGTTTGAAGCGGTGCGCAGCGGCCTGATCCGCATGTAGTTTCGCCCGGCGGCTTGTGATCCCTGCAAACCTGCGGTTATGGTGAGGCATGTTTCGCCTTCCGACCGCTGCGCCCTGGACCCATCTGTGCCGCGCCCTGTGCTGGGCGCTGGTGGCGCAGATCGTGTTCTGGAGCCTGTTGTTCACCTTTGCCCGCAAGCCGTTGCCATCGGAGACCACCGAAGCCTATCGCGTGCGCGAAGTCTATATGCGGGCCGTGGACGGCCTGACGCCGCAGGCCTTTCCGCTGAGCCAGATGACGCTTCTGCCGGACGGCATGACCCCGATGCCGGAGGACTTCGCCAATGTCTGTGTGCGTGGGGCGACCTTTCCGGCCTATCAGATTTCCTTTCTGCTGAATCCGCAGTCGGACCGCGGCTTTGAGGCCCTGTTCCTGCCGGTGATCCGGGATAATTACGTCGTCTATCTCAATGGCCACCTGCTGGCGCCGCCGCGCGGGCAGTTCGGCTTTCCGTCCAGTCATGACGGTTTGCGGCCGCAACTCCTGAGCCTGACGCCGGACAGGCTGCGCTCAGGTGAAAACCGGGTCGATATCGTTGCGGTGGCCAATGGCTGTCACCCGCATATGAAGGGCGTTTTGTTTGGCCCGGAGACGGATTTGCGTCAGCTTCAGGATCATCGCCTGATGACCACCCTCGGTATGCCGCTGATCACGGTGATCGCGGCCACCCTGCTGAGCATGATCGCCGCCGCCCTGTTGCCGATCAGCGGTTATAACCGTCTGTTCCTCAGCGTGACCCTGTTCATGGCGGCGCTGGCGGTTAGGGGGGCCAGCTTCATGTGGCACGGCAGCGCCCTGCCGGATGCCCTGCATGACACGCTGTTGTCGATCATTTCCGGGCTGACCATGGGGGCGACGGCCTATTTTCTCAAAAACTGGACCTCGGCCCCGGATGGTCATACGCCCATCATTGTGGGCGTCACGCTGGCGGATGTGGCGCTGCTGCTGATTGGGTGGGCCGCGAAGCAGAGCTGGTTGCCGACGGTGACCGAGACCCTGCTTATCCTTGTCTGTTCCGCCTATTTCCTGCATCGCATGTGGGCGCTGGCGCAGTCTCAGCCGCAACTGCTGTTGCGTTCCTTCCCCTTTCTGTCGATCGGGCTGGTGACGACCCTTTATGATCTCTACCACGGTCTGTTCGGTCTGGCGCGGCCGCTGACGGCGGGGCTCTACTTCCCCTTCGTCATCATTGCCGGGATCGCCATTGACCTGGTGACGCGGGGGTTTGAGCTGTACCGCACGGCCGAAGAACAGCGCGATGATCTGGCGCGGCAGGTGCGCGACCGTGAAGCCGAAATCCGCGCCTCCTATGCCCGGCTTCAGGAGCAGGAGCAGCTCAACGCCGTCAATGCCGAGCGTCAGCGCCTGATCCGCGACATGCACGACGGGGTGGGCGGTCATCTGGTCAGCCTGCTGATGCAGCTCAAGCTGGGGGCTGTGCCGGCAGAGACGATGCGCGTCAATATTCAGGCCGCCGTGGATGACCTGCGCCTGATCATCGACTCGATGGATTCAATGGGTGATTCGCTGGAGGTAGGGCTCGCCATCTTCCGCGAACGGATGCGCCCGCGCCTTCAGGTGGTGGGGGTGGAACTGAACTGGCGCAACGCGCTGGAAGTGGAGCCGCGCGGCTATCGGCCCAACGAAATTCTCAATATTTACCGTATTTTGCAGGAAGGGGTTACCAATGCGCTCAAACACGCGCAGCCGAAAACCATCGACCTCAGCCTGCGCGCCGACCCGGACCAGCCGGGCTGGCTGATCCTGACGCTCAGTGATGACGGGGTGGGCTTTGCCACTGATGAGCGCGCCTCGGCCGGGCGAGGCTTGAGCCACCTGCGCCGCCGCGCCCAGATGATCGGGGGCCGCATCGACATCGTGTCGGCGCCGGGCAGCGGGACGACGATCCGTCTCTACGTGCCGCCGCCGTCACCCGCGTCTTGATATTAAGGTCGCAATAAACTAAACTAACCAGACTTAGTTTAATGAGGCGGCCATGACCACGGTCAATATACACGAGGCCAAAACCCACCTGTCGCGGCTGGTGGAACAGGCGGCCAAAGGCGAAAGCTTCATCATCGCCAAGGCGGGTAAGCCGGTGGCGCGGGTAAGCGCCATTGACGCGCCTGATCGGGCACAGGTGCGCCGTCTGGGGTTCCTGAGTGGTCATATCCGCACCCCGGACGATTTTGACCGTCTGGGCGAAGAGGAGGTCGCGCGCCTGTTCGGTGGCGCATGAAGCTGCTGCTCGATACGCATATTCTGCTGTGGGCGGCGGGTGAGCCGGAAAAACTGCCGCCAGAGATAAGGCGTCAACTCGAAGACCCGGAAAACACGCTGCTGTTCAGCGCCGCCAGCCTGTGGGAGGTCGCTATCAAGCGTGGGCTGGGGCGTGAGGATTTTCAGGCCGATCCGCGTCTGTTGCGCCGCGGACTTCTGGATAATGGCTATGTCGAACTGCCGATCCTGAGCGCCCATACGGTGATGGTCGATACCCTGCCACCTATCCACAAAGACCCGTTCGATCGCCTGCTGGTGGCGCAGGTGCTGTATGAAGGTGTGAAGCTGATCAGCGTCGATCCGCAGGTATTGCGCTATTTCGAGGCGTCTGCCTCTTCCCTGTGAAAGCCGGCCCCGCTATAGGGTAAATATGACCGACTCTGCCTCCAGATATATCCAGGGCCGCACCGGCCCGTGGGAACTCGTTATCGGCCTTGAGATTCACGCTCAGGTCGCCTCGACCTCCAAACTGTTTTCGGGTGCCGCCGTAGGCTTCGGCGCGGGCCCCAATGAACAGGTGAGCCTTGTGGATGCGGGCTTCCCCGGCATGTTGCCGGTGCTGAACCGCTTTTGCGTCGAGCAGGCGGTGAAGACGGGTCTGGGCCTGAAGGCGCAGATCAACCCGCATTCGCGCTTTGACCGCAAGAACTACTTCTATCCCGACCTGCCGCAGGGCTATCAGATTTCGCAGCTCTTTTACCCCATCGTGGGTGAGGGTGAGGTGCTGATCGACCTGTCGGACGGCACGCAGAAGACGGTGCGGATCGAACGTCTGCATCTGGAACAGGATGCGGGTAAGTCGATCCACGACCTCGATCCCAATAACACCTATGTCGATCTGAACCGGGCGGGTACGGCGCTGATGGAGATCGTCTCCAAGCCGGATATCCGCTCGGCCGAAGAGGCTGTGGCCTATTTCAAGAAGATCCGCACCATCCTCGTCTATCTCGGCACGTCCGATGGCGACATGGAAAAGGGCAATATGCGCGCCGACGTCAACGTGTCGGTGCGTAAGCCCGGCGCGGAGTTTGGCACGCGCTGCGAAATCAAGAACGTCAACTCGTTCCGCTTCATGCAGCAGGCGATTGAATACGAAGCGCGGCGTCAGATCGAGATTATCGAAGACGGCGGCACCATCACGCAGGAAACCCGCCTGTTTGACTCGGTGAAGGTCGAGACGCGCTCCTTACGTTCCAAGGAAGAGGCGCACGATTATCGCTACTTCCCTGACCCGGACCTGCTGCCGCTGGAGCTGGAGCTGGCCTGGATCGAAGACATCAAGAAGTCCCTGCCGGAACTGCCCGACGACAAGCGTCAGCGTCTGATGACGCAATATGGCCTCAGCCAGTACGATGCCACCGTGCTGGTCACCGAGCAGGCGCGCGCCGACTATTACGAGGCCGCCGCGAAGGGCCGTGACGCCAAGCTGGTCGCCAACTGGGTGACGAACGAGCTTCTGGCGCGTCTGACAAAGGACGGGCTGGAGATCGAACAGAGCCCGCTGCCGCCGGCGCACATTGCCGGTCTGGTCGAGCTGATCGAAACCAATGTGATCTCCTCGAAGATCGCCAAGACGGTGTTCGAGCACATGTGGGAAGGCAAGGGCACCCTCACCCCGGCCGAGATCGTCGAAACACACGGTCTCAAGCAGGTGACGGATACCGGCGCGATTGAAAAGGCCATTGACGAGATCATCGCGGCCAACCCCGACAAGGCCGAGGCGGCGAAGGAAAAGCCGCAGGCCATCGGCTGGTTCGTCGGTCAGGTCATGAAGGCCACCGGCGGCAAGGCCAATCCGGCGGCGGTCAATGACCTGCTGAAAAGCAAGCTGGGTCTGTGATCTTTTAAAGGGTGGGGCCTGCGCGACCTTGCGTGGGGCGTCTGCGCGTGAGACTGTGGTCTTCAAGTGAAAAGGGGGACCGCATGGCGTCCGACTATGCCCTCAGTCTTGAGGGGGTGAGTAAATTTTACGGCGACTTCGCCGCGGTGCAGGATCTGAGCTTCCGCGTGCCGCGCGGCTCGATCTGCGGCTTTCTGGGGCCGAATGGCGCGGGCAAGACGTCGAGCGTGCGCATGATGCTGGGCCTGTCGCAGCCGAGCGCCGGCACCATCAGCGTGCTGGGCGGTGAGGGGGCCAAGGTGCTCGACCGCATCGGCTTCCTGCCCGAAGAACGCGGCCTGTATCGCAAGATGTCGCCGGTGGACATGATCGTCTTTCTGGGCGGGCTGAAGGGCATGAAGGCCTCGGCAGCGCGCAAGCGGGCCATTGAGCTTCTGACGGCGCAGGGCCTCGGCGAATTTATGTACAAGCCGATCAAGTCCCTGTCGAAGGGCATGTCGCAAAAGGTGCAACTGATCGGTTGTCTGGTCCATGAACCGGAGCTGGTCATTCTCGATGAACCCTTTTCGGGGCTCGATCCGGTCAATCAGCAGGGGCTGGAGGACATGATACGCGACCTGGCCAAGCGGGGCGCGACCGTGCTGTTTTCCACCCACGTCATGGCCCATGCCGAGCGCCTGTGCGAAAACGTCGTCATGCTGACCAAGGGGCGCAAGGTGTTCGAAGGCACCCTGCGTCAGGCGCGCGAACGCGCACCGCGCTATCTGGAGCTGGAAGGCGTGCTGAACCGTGAGCAGGTCACGGGTCTGCCCGGCGTGTCCGAAGTGATCGACGGCGGGGCGGGCGAAGAGGGCACGCATCGCTGGCGTCTGCGCTTCCTGCCCGGCGTGACGCCCAATGAGGCGCTGAAGACGGTGCTGGTCGGGGGGCTGGACGTGCGCCGCTTCGAAGCGCATGAGCCGACCCTGCACGACGCCTTTATCGTTCTGACCAATGGCGGAGAACCGGCATGAAGACGCTTTTGATCGCGCGCCGCGAATATCTCGCCTTCGTCAAGACGGTCGGCTTCTGGCTGTCTCTGCTGGTCCTGCCGGTACTGATGGCCGGATCGGTGTTTATCCCCATACTGATGAGCCGCAGCGGTGGCGAAGAGGCCAGCCGCGTCGCCATCCTCGACCTCAGCGGCGAAAACCTGACCCCGTCCTTGCGGGCCCTGCTTGACAAGCCGGACCCCGCCGTCGCCGCCCTGCACGAGGCGGCCCCCAGCGTTTCGGCGCGTCAGGCCCTGCGCCAGATGGCCAGTCGCCGTGACTATCAGGCCGTCCCGTTGCCGGAGGGGCTGACGCCGGACATGACGCTGGCGGCGGCCGAGGCGCGCCTGTCGCAACTGATGCAGGCGGAAAAACGCAGCGTCGATCAGGTGATTGTCGCCTATGTCGAAAAGACGCCCGAACCGCATCTGGCCTTCCACCTGTGGTCGTCGCAGACCAAGGGCAAGTCGCTGGAAGACTATCTGCGCTGGGACCTGCACGCCCTGCAATCGGCCTATCTGGCCAAGCAGAAGGGCGTGGACCCGCAGGTCGCCACCGCCTTGCGTGAGGCGCGGGCCGAGATAAGCAGCCTAACCCCGGCCATTGCCGCCGCGGGCGCCGATGACAAGGCGTCCTTCACCGAGTCGCTGAAAGAAAACGGCCCGCACTTTGTCGGGATCGTCCTCAGCTACCTCACCTGGATGTCGATCTTCTCGTCTTCGGTCATCCTGCTGTCGGGGGTGATCGAAGAAAAATCGTCGCGTGTGCTGGAGGTGCTTCTGACCTCGGCCCCGGCCAGTAGCCTGCTGGTCGGTAAGGTGCTGGGCGTGTTCATGGTCCTGCTGACGGTGGCCGGGCTGTGGAGCGCGGTGGCCGGCGGTATTATGGGCTACGGACTGGCCTTTATGCCGCCGGATATGATGAACAATGTGCACGTGCTGGCCGGAGCCATCCTCAAGGTCGAGACGATCGTGCCCATGCTGCTGTTCTTTGTCGGTGGCTATCTGATGTACGGCATCACCTTTATCGCCATAGGTTCCTTCTGTGAGACGCAGAAGGAGGCGCAGGCGATCATGGGGCCGATCGTGGTGGTGCTGATGATCCCGATGATGAGCCTTCAGGCGGCGCTGATGTCGCCCGACCTGCCGCTGATCCGCTACCTGTCGTGGGTGCCGCTGTTTACGCCCTTCCTGATGCCGCTGCGGGTTCTGGGTGGTGCGCCGTGGTGGGAGATTCTGGCGACACTGGCCGGCATGGGGGCCATGGCTTGGCTGATGATCCGGCTGGGGGCCCGCGCCTTCAAGCAAGGCGCGCTGGGCGGCGGCAAGTTTAGCTGGAAGGCGCTGATGGGGCTGTCGCGCGGATAGGACTAAAGTTTACGACCAGAGGTACGGACGCTTTTTACAAACCGACCCCATCGGATCAAAAGATGATCTGAACCTCTATGCTTACACAGGCGGTGATCCGGTTAACCTTACAGACCCAACAGGGCTTTGTCCTTGGTGCCGTGTCGGTCAGGCTATAGCTCAAAGGTTAGCACCAGTTGCTGCTAGAGTTGGGAATGCGGCAAACAGATTTGGAAATTCGGTCGCGCGTGCAATTCCCGGTACTACACAACGTGCCGAGATGGTAGCACAAAGGGCTCAGCTTGCGACACAACAAGCAAACTTAGCAACGCACCCGCAGGCATGGACTACTCTAAACACCTTCCATCAGGCGAAGCATACAGTAGGCTCTGCAACGCAACGCGGTAGTATTTTGCTTGAAGATGCGAAAGCTCTTTATGTCCAATATGGAGGACTGGGAGCACAGGTCAATCCAAAGGTCGCACGTGGTATGGCAGGGTTTAGAGAACGAATTCAAGCGGATGGCATCATAGGTTTGTGGCACAATCAGTCTACCAATGCTATGGTATACACGGATCGCGCTATCATTTATTATTCAAACAAGGGATATCATCTAGTTCCCGCTCAGCCTTCTGCGAATGTACTTACTTATCTTCCCCCTCCTTCCGCAATTCCTTAAAATGTGGTGCGATACATGATGAACAATGAAGCAAGAATCGCAATTATTCTCACATTCGTAGAAACATGTTATGAATTTCAATGCATAAGTGGCAGTTTAATAAGGTACACGGTGGAAATTTCAAATGATTTGGTGCGGGCTCAAATCGTTGTGAAATCTGATATATCCGATGATGAGCAAGACAACCTTCGCCTTGTAATGACTTACATAGCCGCGCAGTTTGGTGAAATTACAATTGATGAGGATTTCATCAAAATATCACATATTAGCGAATTGCAAAAAATAGATCCTCTACCAGTTGGGCTATATCGAGCGAGCGATCATGCAAGATAAAAGCAATGCCTCCAGGTGAGGGCTAAGTGTTTGTCTGCACATCGTTTTTTGTGCCTCCGGGGTGTGAAAAAAGGCCGGAATCTGGAGGCTCCCGCCCTTTTTTATGGTGCCATGTGGGCGTCAAAGCCTTTGTTTATAAGGCTTTGCGATGGAGCCATTGGAGCCTCCAACAACTTAGATCCTGCCTTCGATCCTTCGATGGCGACGGGGACGTTTTCGGTGTTTGGATACCGTTCATACGCAGGCAGGATAAAAGGCGGAGAGGCTCTGGGGCCTGGTTCTGCGTGATAGTCTATATTTTACAGATATTTATGCGAAGCCGACGAGAGGTGCGCGCTGCATGTGGTGAGGCGCGAAGCCGGTATCCCGTTGTACTTTATGGCTATTTTGTGAGGTTTGCGGGATTTAAGCGCTCTGTGGCGACGGCGGCGACGGTGTCCTGCAAGAGCTTTACGCGCTCGGTGAGCCCGTCGCGTTCTTCATCGGTGACGGTGTAGTCGGCAGAGTATGGCCTCGACATTTGCGTTGCCGCGACCCTGAAAGCAAAAAGCCGCTCCTGCCGACGAATGTGTCGGAGGGGCGGCCACCCTATCAGAACACGTCGTAAAAGACGTCGATGATACGGCCGGTGCGCAGATCGACCAGAACAATGTCGCTGCCGACGAAATAGTATTCGCAGCCATAGGGCTTGCGCGGCAGGAAGTAGAAGTCCGGGTCATAGACGCGATAGCTGTAGAAGTAGCGCGGCAGGTAGTCGCCATAGTCGTAGCGATAGCCGTAATACTCGCTCGGCACGCGGTAATAGCCGTAACGCGGGGCGAAATAGAAGCCTATGCGCACCCCCGTGTAGGACCGGAAATCGCGATGCGTGCGCCAGTTATAGGCGTGGCGCGACGACCAGCCGTTGCGGTCAGAGTCATGACCGTCCCAGCCGCCATTATACCGGCTGTCATTATTGCGGCCCCGGTTGTCCCAGCCGCCACGGTCACGGTCATTGCGGTCATTACGGCCCCAATCGCGCTCATTACGATCATTTCGACCTGTGTTTCCGCCGCGATTGTCCCAACCGCCCCGGTTGTCGTTACCGCGATTGCCGGTCCAGCCGCCGGGCGTGGTGTCGCGCCCGCCGTTCCAGCGCCCATCATTGCCGGGCCGGGTTTCCGGACGTGTTTCAGGGCGTGTCTCAGGTCGCGTCTCCGGACGGTTGTCATTGCGATCCGGGCGACCTTGCCAGCCGCCGGTGTTGCCACCGGTATTGGCTCCGGGGGTACGATCCGGGCGTCCGGCCGTATTGTCCTGACCCGGCTGACGGTTCCAGCCGCTGCCCGGATTGGTGTTGCGCGGGGTATCGCCGCGGTTCCAGCCACCGCCGGTGTCGCCGCGTGGCTCTGCGCCGCGCGGGCCGCGTTCGCCACCCCGGTCACCGCCCCGATCACCGCCCCGATCACCGCCTTCCGCACGCGGCTCACTCACTTGCGGGCGCGGCTGCGGTGCCGGCGGGGCCTCGCTACGCTGATCCAGATTGCGTTGCGCCGGTTGATAGGTGCCGGCAAAGGCCGGGGCCGACGACAGGGGAAGAGACAGGGCGATGACCGCGCTCAGGGCTGTGGCGCTCAGTCTCAGGGATTTGGAAGACCGGTGGGTCATGGTTTCCTCGATGGCGGCGATTTTTTTTGCCGCCCTACGCATGGACGGAGACGCTTTTCTCCGATTGATTTCACTATGCACCGCTCTGGCTGAACTGAAACTGAACGAAACCGCGCAGGTATCGGTCAGGTGGTCCCACTGACGGCACCAAGCTGAGCCAAGGGCTTCATTGATTCTAAATTCAGGTGTTAACGTACGAAGCGGAATGGAAATTTGTAATTATCGGGAAATTTATCAAATTTTATCAAATTAAACTCAAATATTTTGAAATAAGTAATAATAATTAATTTAATAGTTAACGCAATAATTAATATTAATTCAATTTTTACATAAAAAATTCACAGTAAATATCGTCGTTAACTTTAATTTCACTTGGCGGTGGAAAACTCAGCTCATCGACCACTTGATTTCGGGGGCCGCGCAAAAGGCGCGGAGACGAAGATGACGAACGAGACCCTGCCTCTGCCGACACCGGATATGAACGGTGATGACCTGTTCAAGCTCGGCATGATGTATTCTACCGGTCAGAACGGTGCACCCGTGGACCTGATTTCGGCGCACATGATGTTCAACCTCGCGTCGATGCGCGGTTCGATGGAAGCGACGATTTACCGCCGCGAACTGTCGAAGGAAATGGAACGCGAAGACGTTGCCGAAGCCCAGAAGGCGGCCCGCCGCTGGCTGGATCAGGGCCACACCCGCTACGCGGCCTAGAGCCTTCGTTGGCTCAGGTGAGCCGCCGAATGGCTCTAAGTTTTTGTGTGGACGCGCAATTTTTCCGAAAACCGTTGCACACTTTTCGGATTGCGCTCTAATTCTGGCTATAGAGCAGCCAGTTCATGATCCCCGCCGGGATGATGTTGTTGATGTTCTGTTCGACCCAGACGCCGGCCTTGGCGATTCGGGTTTTGGGCACAAAAACGATGTCGTGACGGCGAAGGGCGACGGCCACCGAGGCCTTGCCATTCAGCGGGCTCCTGAGGTCGATCAGCCTTTGCATGATCGTCCCGTCCAGACCGCGACGCAGGATCAGCACCTGCTGCGACTTGGCGGCATTGGTAAAGCCGCCCGCCGCCAGCGCCGCCGACAGGGCGTCAAAATCGCCCGGCATCTCGACCCAACCGGGATTGCGCACCTCACCGCCGACCAGCACGCGCGTATTGCCCGTGTCGCCGGGGAAGACCGTCACTTCGGGGTGGCGCAGATAGGGGCGGTACAGTTCGGTGATTTCCGTTTGTAAGTCCGGCACACTTTTATAGGCGGCCATGACCTGCCCCACGAGAGGCAGGGTGATGCGGCCATCCTGACCGACCTGCGTCGTCCGACTGAGTTCCGGCGCACCCGGCACCTGAATCTCCAGCTTGTCCGCCGGATAGAACAGATAGGGCGGGTCTTCGTCCGTCCACTGCGAAAAGCGTATGGGGGTCGCTTCGGGGGCGCGCGCCGCCTGTGCCGCAGGGCCAGCCATCAGGGCGCTGAGGCCCAGTCCGGTCAGTCCCAACATCAAGGCGCGTTTGCTGAGCATGGCGGCGTCCACAAAATTCAGTCCGTCTTAACCTTCGTTTAAAATGGGTAACGGTTGGTTAATGCCTCGGATAGAAACTCCCCACAGATAGATCGGGGGCGTCGCGTCCGAATCATGGTTTTCCCTGGCATAGTAAAGAACCAGGTGATGTGAAGGGGTTTAGGGCTGAATGCGCGCGCAGGGCGTTTACAGCGAAGAGATGGAGACCACAGGCGGCGAGCGCCGGGCCGCCCGCGCACCCGTGCGGCGGCGCTACGCCTACGATGTCGATGACATGCTGCGCCTGCTGCTGCGCGAATGGTGGCTGATGCTGTTGGTCTTTGCCATTATCTTCGGCGTCGGCGCCGGTTTTGCCATGACCCTGAAAAAGAGCTACACAGCCGATGCGTCGCTGCTGATGCAACTGGGGCAGGACTATGTGTATGTGCCTGCGGCCGGGGATGCGGCGCGCGGGGCCATCGCCACCATCGACGAAGTGGTGCAGTCAGAAGTCGAAATCCTTAACTCTGCCGAACTGAAGCACCGCGTCATTGAAAAGCTGGGCTACCACGCTATCGATTCGAGCTTCCCCAAGACCTTCACGCCGCGCACCGAAACCGAGCGCGCGCAGGCCGATACGCGGGTAATGAAGACGCTGAGCGGCCTGAAGACTGAAACGGCACCTCAAAGCAACATTGTGCGCCTTAGCTTTACGCACAAGGACCCGCTGGCTGCGGCTCTGATCCTCAATACCTTTATCGACCTCTATCAGAGCTATCGCCACGAAGTGTTCATGGACGTCACCGCGCCCCTGCTGGAAAACCAGAAGGCGGCCTTTGACCGGCGTCTGCGTCAGGCGGACCAGACCTATGAGGACTTCCTGCTGCGCAACGGGGTGGGGGATTTTCAGGCGGCCAAGGCCACCTATACCAAGCTCTATGATACGGTGATGTCGGAAATCTATGTGGCCGATGCGGGGCTGGCTACGGCGCGGGCGCGTCTGTCGGCCATTACGGCGCGGCTGGGGCAACAGGCGCCGGAAATGAGCACCGAGCGGCAACTGGATCTCAGCGTGCCGTCGAAGATTCTGGCCCTGAAACAGCAGCGGGCCGAGCTTCTGACTCGCTATACGCCGGCGGCCCCGGCGGTGCGCGACCTTGATGAGCAGATTCGGGCGCTGGAGACGATGCAGGCGTCGGGCCGCGCCATTGGTGAGAAGGAACACCGTATCGGCGTCAACCCCATCTATCAGCAACTCCTGACCGACAAGCTGACGCTGGAGGCGGAAATCGCCGCGACCTCTGGCCGCCGCACGCAACTTCAGGCGCAGGCCGATCAGGTGACGCAAAAGCTTCAGTCGCTGGTCGGCATGGAGGCCGAATACAACAGCCTGGCGACGGAACGTAACGCCCTGCAGACCAATATCGCCACCTTTACCCAGCGGATTCAGGAAACGCAGGCGGCGCGTGAAATCTCCGAAAAGGCGCAGGACACGGTACGGGTCGTCAACCGCGCCCGTCCGCCGGACAAGGCCAAGAGCCTGCAAAAGCCGGTCTTCATTCTGGCCTTCCTGTTCGGGGGCTTCACGGCCCTGTGTGCCGGGCTGGCGCGCGTCTTCCTGCGCAAGGGCTTCCTGAGCGCCGACATGGCCTCAAAGACGCTGGGCCTGCCGATACTGGCGCAAGCCAGAGCCAAATAAACCCTCGCGAAACAGGCCCCCGAAACAGACCTTTGTCAGAAAAGGGTCGCGTTCAGCCCATAGGTTTCTGATCCAAAACGGCTTATGGTATCAGCAGGCGCGTAAAGGCGCGATTCGCATACATTGCATATTGAGTTCTATGGTCGATCTGACGCGGGAAATGGCCGATCTGATGGCGGCGCTCAGGGGCGGTTCGCAGGCTGCCGAGAGCGGCCGCGGGCGCGCCCTCCTGTTCGTGTCGGCCTGCGGCGGCGAAGGCGTCTCGACCGTAGCGCGCGAATATGCGCGTTGCGAAGCGGCCTTTGCCAAACGCCCGGTGTGGCTGGTCGATGCCGACTTGCGGCAGCAGACGCAGCTTGAGGCCGTACTGGAGGAGCCCACGCGCTTTGGCCCGCCGGGGCCGGTATCCTCGGCCTCTCCTGATGGCTCGGTCTTCTTTGCCCTGTCGCCCAAGGCGCTGGACCCGCAGGGTCAGCCTGTGCCCGACAGCCACTACCTGATCGCACGGCCCTTTCTGGACAAACGCCTGTGGGTGACGCGCCTGCGCGACCACCTGCTGCTGCCGGGGCAGAAGGCGCGGTTGTTTGAGCAATCCTCCTACTGGCAGGCCCTGCGCACCCATGCTCAGGCCATTGTGGTCGATGCCCCGGCCTTTGACCGTTCGGATGCCGTGCTGAAACTGGCGCCGCTGATGGACGGGGTGGTGCTGGTGGTCAGCGAAGGCGAGGGCGAAATCGACGCCCGCGTGGCGCTGAAAACCGAGATCGAACAGGTGGGCGGCCGTCTGCTGGGCATGGTCTATAACAAGAGCCGCACCGCCGCCCCGCAGGCGAGGCGCAAGGTCGCGCGCGGTTGATGGTTGGCGATATCCTCCGTGGCATCCGGGAGGACTGGGACGGGCAGTGGCTGTCTTTCGGTCTGGCGGTGTTTATCCTGTTCATGTTTTCGCAGGGCTGGGTGTCGCCCATTTTCGGCTATTCGACCGAACAGTCGCCCATGGCCGGGGCCATCATCCGCAATATCTATTATCCGGTTTACCTGTGCGCGCTGGTGCTTCTGGCCCTGACGTGGAAGTCGGTGCTGGCGGGGGTGATCCGTACGCCGCTGCTGGTCACGCTGATCCTGCTGTGCGCGGCGTCCTACCTGTGGTCGATTGACCCGTCGGCCACCTTGCGCCGCTTTGTGGCCTTCGCCATGACCTGTCTGGCCGGCTATGTGATCGCCGCCCGCTTTTCATGGCGCAAGCTGATCGAGGTGATCGCGGTTACCTATCTGATCCTGATTGCCGGGTCGTTTGTCATGGCCATTGTGTTCCCGGACAAGGGGCGCATGACCGAGCTGTTCGTCGGGGCGTGGCGCGGGGTCTTTGCCGAAAAGAACAATCTGGGTGCCGTGATGGATGTCGGCTTTCTGGCCTGTCTGGCCGCCGGGATTCAGGTGCCCAAACGCCGCTGGCTGTGGTTTGCCGCAGCGGGCGGGGCGGCGTTTCTGGTGCTGATGTCCACCTCCAAGACCTCGCTGCTGGCGCTGATTCTGGGGGCCGGGATGATGGCCTTTGTCTGGCTGTCGCGGCGCGGGCCGCTTCTGGGGGTGTTCCTGATCTGGGTCGCGGTGTGCGTGCTGCTGGCGGTGGGCAGCTTTGTCATTCTGATGCCGGATCAGTTGTTTCACCTGCTGGGCAAGGACGCGACGCTCACCGGGCGCACCAATATCTGGGCCGGGATCGACTTTGTGATGCACAAACAACCGGTCACCGGCTATGGCTACGGCGTCGTATGGTCCACCGAAGGGGAGTGGACCCCGCTGCGCTGGATCACCGAGGTGGCGGGTTTTCGCGCCTATCACGCCCATTCGTGCTGGTACGAGGTGTGGCTGGCGCTGGGTTATGTCGGGCTCACCGTGTGGGCGCTGGTGTTTATCGAGACGTGGCTGAAGGCCTTTTACCGCACCTATCGCGGCGACGGCGGTTATTTCGCCCTGCCGTTTATCACCGTCTATTCGCTGATGAGCCTGACCGAAAGTATCGCCATCGGCTGGAACGACATCCGCTGGTGCCTGATCGTGCTGATTCTCGTCAAGCTGGCCCTGCCGGGCGATGGGCCGGTGATTGCGGCCCCCGTTGCGCCTGTGCGGCCAAGGCGCGGGCTGTACGATTAAGATACCCCCACAAACCGGGTGTGTTTGTGCGGTGAGCGTTTGAAAAGAAACCACAGATTACACAGATTTCACAGATTTTGCGCTTCGCGCCCGTGAGTTTGCGCCCGCGAAGGTGGGTGAACTGACCCTATAATCTGTGAAATCTGTGTAGTATGTGGTTTCCAAAACTGAGCATCAAAGGATGCCGCCTTGGAATGCCTCAGCCCCCGGCGCGGCGGGCCCCTTCGGCGTAGGTGACGACCTCAAAGCCGAGCGTCTGGGCGGCGGTGGCCAGCGTCTCCAACGTCTCCGGCGTGCAGCCCCATGGCGACGGGTTTTCGCGCACATCGTGGGTGTAGAGGACCACCCAGCTTTGCGGAGTTTTGAGCGCCTGCGCCATCCACTCCAGCGCCAGCCGTTCGCCGCTGTCGCCTTCGATACCGATGGCCGGGGCCTGATTGAGGTCGCTGCCGGAGCGGATCAGGCCGTGGTGCAGGGCGCGCGATGAGCGATAGCGGTCGCCCAAAACCGCCTTGGCCTGCGGCGACACATCGCCATAGGGGTAGGCAAAGGTGGTTGAAGAGGGCACGCCAAGCGATTGAATGAGCTTCTGATTTTCGTCCACGCTTAAAGCAATGTCAGCCCCCTTCGCCCGACCGCAGTCCATGTGCATCAGGGTGTGGCAGGCGATCTCATGGCCGCGCGCGTTGAGGGCGGCGATCTGGGCGGCGGTGGTGTAGGGGCCGAAATGGCTGTCCTGCCCCATCAGACCTGCGGAGATGAAATAGGTGGCGCGATAGCCGTGGCGCTCCAGTATGCCCGCCCCGGCAATGGCCGCCGATTGCGGGGCGTCATCGAACGAAAAGGTCAGCAGGGGCTTCGCGAGCCCTTTCAACTGCGCCGGTTTGCGGAACAGCAGCTTCGAGGCGCGGCGGCGCAGCTTGCCATACAGCGAACGGTCGGCGGCGTAGGCTTCGGCATAACTCATCAGACGACCTCGGAATAAAGGGCGGCGCGGTACAGACGCAGGCCAAAGGCGCGGGCCTTCAGCGGCAGGGCTTCGTTGCGGATCACGCCACGCAAGGTGGCGCGCAGAGCCCCGCGCAGGGGCAGTTTGCGGATCAGGCGCGCCGCGCGGTAGCTGGCATAGGTGGCGACGACCTGCGGGTGTTTGTCTATGACGCGGGCGAAGTTACCGACCGATTGCTCGTATTTGCGCATTAAGGTCTCCGCCGTGTCGAGCCCCAGATGGGTGGCGGGGTTGTCGATATGCGTCACGCCAAACTGCTGCGCCACGCGCATGGCCCATTCGACGTCTTCCCAGCCCCAGCCGGTGAAGCGGTTGTCGAAATCCTGTGCGGCGAAAACGTCGCGGCGGATCAGCAGGTTCGAGGTGAAGACGTATTTTTCCGGCATCAGGGCGCGGGTGGCGGCATCGAGGCAGTCGCTTTTGGTCGCCATCAGGCGGTGGATGGCAAAGCGTTTGTCCATCGGGGCCTGAAGCAGCGAAAAGCCGCCAAATACCACAGCAGGATTGTCGTTCATCACCTCCAGCCAGCGCGTCAGGAAGTCTGGCGCATCGGGCAGCATGTCGGAGTCGAGGCATAGGAAATAGTCGCCGCGCGCGGCCTGCGTCAGGCGATTGCGCCCGCGCGCCCGGCCTTCATTGTGCGTCAGGCTGAGGAAGGTGACGGGCAGGGCGATCTCATCAATCGTTGATATCACCTCTTGCGTCAGCTCGGCCTGCCCGGACCCGTCATCCAGCAGCACGATCTCCACTCCCGGCGTCGGCGTCAGGGCGCGCAGCAGGGTGGTCGGGCTTTCCTTATAGAAGGGGATCAGCACCGACAGGCGCGGCGGCGGGGCGGATTCACGGGCGGCATTGGTGACGACGGTGGCGGTCATGCGGCTGACCCTAACCCAAAGCGTTTAAGGAAGCGTTGGCTGTGGGCGCGGACGTCGTTGAGGTTCAGGGCCAGGGCCAGCACGGCATAGACCACGACGCCGGTCACGCCCTTTAGTACCAGTTCAACAATACCGCCAAAGGCCGGGATCAGCCGCACGCACAGGACCATCACCAAAGTGGCGGCGGCGGTCAGCATCAGGTCACGCCACGGCACGGGCAGGGCGATGGCGCGGCGTCCCAGAGCCCACGAGCCGATCAGCCCAATGGCAAAGCTCAGCGCCGTCGCCAGACCGGCCCCCCACAGGCCATAAAGCGGGATCAGCCACAGGTTCAGTCCGACATTGGCGATGGCCGGAATGGCCATGGCCACGGTCAACAGCTTCGTCTTCTTCGACAGGGTAAAGGCCTGAAGGAAATAATAGGTGTTAAAGCCCGACAGCAGGGCGCCCACGCTGATCAGGGCGGTGACGCTGAGGGCCTGCGCGCGCAGGCCTTCGCCAATCAACAGTTGAGCCAGCGGCGCTTCGACGGCGATCAGGCCGCCGACTGCCGGAAACAGCACCAGCGCCATGACGCGGAACTGATCGCGGGCGTGGGCTTTCAGCGCCTCAGGACCGCCGCTTTCCAGCGCGTGCACCAGCGCCGGGCCACCGGCGGCGCCAAACCACAAAAACAGCACGTCGAGGATGCGCGAGGCGAGGCTATAGCCCGCGTGATAGGCCCCGGCCTCGGCTTCGGACAGGAAGCCGGCGATCAGAAAGCGGTCCACCGTATAAAGCGCCAGGGTGAGGATCAGGCTGGCCGAAACGGGCAGGCCGTAATGGGCGTACTGTCGGGCGCGGGCGGCATCGAAGGCCCCCTTGCGCGCGCGGCCCCAGTCTTCGCGGGCGACAAACGGCAGGCAGGCGGCGGCCACGATCCCGGCGGCCAGCAGCGGCGCGCCGCCGCCTAAACCGGCCCACGCCAGCAGCGCGCCCAGAGCAAACCCGCCGGCGGTCTGGATCATATCCAGCGTTGAGGCGGTGCCGACGCGCCCTTCCGAGCGGCGCTGCTCCTGCACCATCTTGATCAGGCTGCGGAAGACGACGACGCCCAGCCCGCAGCCGATGGCCAGCTTAAGCGCCTGCGTGTGCGCCTCCGGGGCGGGCCATAGCCACAGACCGGCGGCGCAGACGACGGCAAACACCACAGTCACCCCCGAAAACAGACGGTAAAGCGTGCCATACAGCGCCGGAGCTTCGGGGTTTTCGCGCGACTCCGACGGGTAAAAGCGCGCCATGGCCGCTTCGATCCACGTAAAGCACAGGGTCTGAGCCAGACTCGATACGCCAAAGGCCAGCGCATAGCGGCCATAGTCATCGGGCGACAAAAGGCGGGTAAAGGTGATCAGGGTGGCAAACCCGATCAACCCCTGCAACAGATTGGCGGGAAGGTATCCCCACAGGCCTTTCCAGAACATCGGCCTTACCGGACGGCGTGGCGGTCGCCAAGGATGCAGGGCACCGTCATGGCCATGATGTACAGGTCAAACCAGAAGGACTGGCGTTCGATATAGTCGATATCGAGTTGCACGCGGCGGCGCACGTCTTCGGCGTTTTCCAGCGCGCCGCGCGAACCCTTGATGGCGGCCCAGCCGGTCATGCCGGGCTTTATGCGGTGCCGCCAGGCGTATTCGGCCACCAGCTTGGCAGAATCGGCGTCACCGGTCTTCATGCCGATGGCGTGCGGACGCGGCCCGACCAGTGACATATCGCCCCGCAAAACGTTGAACAGTTGCGGCAATTCATCGAGGCTGGTCTTGCGGATAAAGCGCCCGACGCGGGTGACGCGGTCATCGTCGCGCGACACCTGACGCGCGGCGGTCGGGTCGGCCGCTTCGATGCGCATGGAACGGAACTTCCACACATTGATGACTTCGTTGTTCATGCCGTGGCGGCGCTGACGGAAGAAGACCGGGCCGGGGCTGTCCAGCTTGATCAGCACGGCGACCACGACCATCACCGGGGCGAAGATCAGCAGGGCGAGGGTGCCGATCACGACGTCCTGAAGCCGTTTGTGCAGGGTGCGGTGGGCGTCTGAAGGTCCGACACCATTGGCGCTCAGGCTTTGTTCCGACAAACGGTCCAGAGCGGTTTTGCGTCCGGCCTCGCTATCGACATCGACCAGCAGCGACACGGCATTGGGCAGGAGGCTCAGGCGACGGATCAGGCCTTCGACGCGGGCGCGCGCCGACGGATCGACGGCAACGACCACCCGATCGACATAGGGCGTGATCTTGTGCGACAGCAGCGCTTCGGTATCGCCCAGCACTGGCACGCCACAGACGTCGCCGGGCGCCCGCGACAGGCGGTCGTCGAAAATGCCCAGAATATTAACATCGCGCCGTTCCAGCGCCGCTTCGATCAGGATTTTGGCGTCGCGCGTGGCGCCCACAATGACGATATTGGGCGTCAGGAAGCCTTTGCGCCGCCAGCGGGCCACCAGCCCAAACGACGCACCGTGCAGCGCCCCCAGACCCAGCCACACCCCAACGGCCCACAGGCCAAAGACAGGGATCAGCAGATCGACGCGACCGCTGAGACCAGCCGCCCCAAAGCCGGCGATCAGGCTGAGCGTCACGGCGGCCAGCACGCGCAGCAGGTGCCCGCTCAGGCGCTCCTGACGGCGATAGACGTAGAGATCGAAGCTCTTGAGGCTCCAGCACAGGCTGACGGCGGCGACCAGCAGCGGCAGGATGTCACCCGCCAGCGCCCCTTGCCAGCCGCGCGACGACAGGCCCTGCGCCACAAACAGGCTGACGCCCGCGATCAGCAGCAGGTCGCTGAAACGGAAGAGGTAGGCATAGGCTTCATTGGCGCGGCGCTCACGCAGCGGCACCAGACGCTCAGGGCGAAACGGTCCGCGGCGGTGATCGGCCGGGGCTTCGGCCTTACGGCTCTGGCTCAAACCCTGAACGCGCAAGGCCTTTTCGCCCGTCGCCCGGTCAGGGGCGGCGAGGGGCGTAAGCGTTTCGGCGGGGGCGCCTGTGCGTGCGTCTGTCATGACCGTTTGGAGTGTCCTTTGGGGATCATCTGAGGCGGTTTCGCCGACACCCTGCCACACGGCGTTTAGATAACCGTTAACGCAAGCCCTTTTTCCATAAGGCAAATCGTGTTTTTCGGCCGATGCGACGATGTTCACACTTTTCCGGAGGGGGGCTTGGATTGCCCGTTGCCATTTGGGACAAGTCAGGCTAAGTGAACCCTTAGTGCGGAGACGTGGCCGAGAGGCTGAAGGCACTCGTTTGCTAAATGAGCGTACCCCTAAAAGGGTACCATGGGTTCGAATCCCATCGTCTCCGCCACTAAAAAAGCCAGCCCCATAGGGCTGGCTTTTTTAGTGGCCGGTGTCCGGGACTTCGAACCCTGGGTTCGAAAACGCCGCCGTCAGGCGACGTTTCGGCGGAGCGCAGCGCAGCCAATCCCATCGTCTCGACACTTTCTGTTAATCGCCGATCTAAGCTAGTCTGGCGATGCCAGCACAATGTCAGCCTTTTTTGCACAGTAGACCCGTTCTCTGGCCTGCTCTACAACACGCCGATTATACCTAGCCAACATTTTGGGATCGTTCTTGGTCACTGTCACATTAACAGAGGCTTGAGGCCGTTGCTGCCAAGCGGCAAGGGCTTCCTTTACAAACTCAGGTGCGGCGCGACCTTCGAGCAAGGTCGCGGCATCGGTGAAAATATAGTCTACGAATGCAGTAGAACACAGATTGAAGGACATCGCCATGTGCGCACCGTCTGGAATGGGTTGGCAGTAGCTTCGATCTGATAGTAGGCAGACATCTCTATCATAGGTCCAAACAAAGGCTGCGGCCTTTGTGTCGCGCGCCTCAAATAACGACTTGATCATGCCTTCGAACAGATTCGGCTGGCCGTCCAGTGTTCGTATCAAAAGGACGAATATTAGTCTAAGCCACTGGACATATGTCTCCCCCGATATTCCAAGTTCTCGGCACATGTGTGTTTGATGCGGCTTATTTCCGCTTACGATCCGTCTATATATATCAAGCAGTTCTGTGTCAGTTGGTTCATAAAATCCAACGCCAGAAAAGGTGTTTAAAGTCTTTTGAATGCAGAAAGGATTGCGGATAAAGTTCAGCAGTTTCGCTGCGAATAAGTCGATGAGTTCAGTTTTGATGTCCGCGCTGCCCGTCTCCAGTTTCTCCAGTAAGCTCTTGGTATGGACCGCGACGCTCTCTTCGTACTTTTGAAACAGAGTTTCAAGGTTCATGCGCAGTTGCCCACCTCCAGGCACGTCGAAACTAAAGAGGTCCAGCATGGATAGGGTTGAAGCTATCGCGCGTCCGCGCGGGTTTTCCAACTCAATTTGGTACGCTTCTCGATCCACAATTCGAAACGAGTAAATTCGGAAATTACCGCTTCTGTTGTCGGGAGTGCACGTGTTCAGCCTCTGTTCAATCTGGGACACAAAGTGTTGATTGCGTGTTGTGTTCGCGCGCATCCCTTACCATCCTCTACCTGATTAATATGGAATCATATTCGTTCCGTCATTGTTTCAATAATGAGAATTGATTAATTTATTATATGATAAAAAAATCAACTTTATATTTATTTGAAATGAAAACGTATAGATTTATAATGACGTTTTGTACAGGTGTATTTTTTTAATTGAATAATCATTTATATAATTTTGCCCGATATATAGTAATCTGAAAAATTTGAATATTTTATGCTGTAAATTATGTCGCCCTCTCCCCAAACACCAATTCACCCGACGTCAGATGACGCCGGGTGAACAGGTTGGTTTTGTTAGAGAGGGTTATGCCGGGGCAAATTCTGATAACTGACGCCCATGTCAATTATGTCCCCAGAATTCACTGGCGATGACCGAGAAGACGACGGCTGCGCCGTAAAGGCCGATGCCGGCCACGATGAGAGTTATCATTACGCTTTCCACTTACCTGTACTTTCTTATTATTTTGACAGTGTTGTCATAAGTTGCGTGGGCCGTCCAGAGGGCTCGCCTCAGCGGGTAGTCATTTTTTTGTTACACGGCGCAGGCGTTTTATGTCGCCTGCGACATACGACTCACTATCGCCGCCTCTGGTAATCGTAACCGGATCGCCTACATAAGCCCTCAGCATACTTCGTGAGGTATTATATGATCCCCTTTTCCATTCTGGATTTGTCGCAGGTCGGGGAGGGGAGCCGCGTCGCCGACGCCTTTGCCAATACGGCGCGTATGGCGCGTCAAGCTGAGGCGCTGGGCTATCATCGCTACTGGCTGGCCGAGCATCACGGGATGCCGGGCGTCGCGTCTTCGGCGACGGCGGTGGCGATTGCGCATGTCGGGCACCATACCTCGACCATTCGCATCGGTTCGG
Source organism: Asticcacaulis excentricus (assembly GCF_003966695.1). Classification (NCBI taxonomy): domain Bacteria; kingdom Pseudomonadati; phylum Pseudomonadota; class Alphaproteobacteria; order Caulobacterales; family Caulobacteraceae; genus Asticcacaulis; species Asticcacaulis excentricus. The sequence continues at coordinate 994,986 of NZ_AP018828.1, read as the reverse complement.
GCGGTATCATGCTGCCAAATCATGCGCCGCTGGTGATTGCCGAGCAGTTTGGTACGCTGGAGGCGCTGTTTCCGGGGCGGGTCGATCTGGGGCTGGGGCGCGCGCCGGGTACGGATATGCGCACGGTGCGGGCGCTGCGGCGAAACATGGACAGTGGGGTGGACAGCTTCCCCCATGATGTGGCGGAGCTGCGCCGGCTGATGGACGATCCGGACGGCTCAGAGCCAATACTGGCCGTGCCGGGCTTTGGCGCCAAGGTGCCGATCTGGGTCCTGGGGTCGAGCACCTATGGCGCGCAACTGGCGGCGCAGATGGGCCTGCCCTATGCCTTTGCCTCGCACTTTGCGCCGGATTTGCTGCATCAGGCGCTGCGTCTTTATCGTCAGCAGTACCGGCCCTCGGCCGATCATCCGCAGCCAAAGGCCATGGTCGGCATTATGGGCGTGGCGGCCGATACGGACGAAGAGGCGCACTATCTATTCACCTCGATGCGGCAGGCCTTCGCGGCGCTGCGGCGCAATGAGCGCAAGCCGTTTCCGGCACCGGTGCGCGGGCTCCAGCTCAGCCCCGAAGAGACGCAGATGGTCGATCATATGCTGCAATATGCGGTGGTCGGCTCACCGCAGACCATAGAGCGCAAGCTGGAGAACTTTCTGGCAGCGACCGAAGCGGATGAACTGATCATCTCCATGCCCATCCACGATGTCGAGGCGCGCCTGCGCTCGGTCGAGATCTTCAGCCAGTCGTCGCTGATGCAGCGTGCGGCTTAGCTTGTGCACAGCCTGACGGCCTGATACGCCTTAACCCATAGACAGGAGGTAGCTATGGGTGTGACGGGAATCGGCGGTTTCTTCTTCCGGGCCAAAGACCCGAAGGCCCTGGCGGCGTGGTATGCCGAGCATCTGGGCGTAGGGGCCGGGCCCTATGGCCATTGGGATACGCAGGCCGGGCCGAGCGTCTTTTCGCCCTTTGCGGCGGATACCGACTATTTCGCGGCGGATCGTCAGTGGATGCTCAATCTGCGGGTCGAAGGGCTGGATGATCTGTGTGCGGCCCTTCGCGCGGCGGGGATCGAGGTGATCACTCAGCCGGACTGGGATATGCCGGGGGTGGGGCGCTTTGCGCGTATCCACGATCCGGAGGGTAATGCGATCGAGTTGTGGGAACCGGCAGCGTGAGGGGGGGGCAGGGGCATACCCCTCCTTCAGTTCGCTTGCGCTCACTGCCACCTCCCCATGGAATGGGGAGGAGAATAGAGCGCAGCCGGAACCTTCTGCTCCCCGTTACGGGTGCAGGGCCTGTGGCCCTGCTAGCCTACACGGATAGTGCTGAGCGAGCCCAGCAGACCGAATACCTGAAGCAGCCAGATCACCACGCCGATCACCACCACGGCGTTGAGGATGTTTTTGATCTTGGGGTCCATCGGGATGTAGGTGTTGACCAGCCACAACAGCACACCGACGACGATCAGGATGGCGACCAGAGACAGAAGGGACATGCGGGTTTCCTTTTCAGCGTGAGGGTTAGTTCCCTCGGTATGGAAACATCATGTCCGGGTGCGGCTCAGGTTTGAATGTCCGCTTGGCTTCTTAAAAATAAAGACGTTATACCAGCGGCCGAAGATGCTGAAGCGCATCCGGCCGTTGAAAGTCGAGACGGTCTCTTATGTATCAGAGACACGAGACCGTCTCGAAAGGCGCGCGCTCAGGCCACCTTCACGGCGGCATAGGCTTCGATGGCGGCGGCGGGGCGGCCGATCAGATAGCCCTGCGCCTCGCGGCAGTTCATGGCTTTCAGCGCTTCCATCTGGGCTTCGGTTTCGACCCCTTCGGCGGTGATGTGTACGCCTAACGCCTCGGCCATGTCGGAGATGGCGCGGATGATCGACAGGGCGTTCTGATCGTGCGGCAGGTCGCGCACGAAGGACTGATCAATCTTGATCTTGTCGAAGGGGAAGGCGCGCAGATAGCTGAGCGAGGAATAGCCGGTGCCGAAATCGTCCATGGCGATACGCACGCCCATATCGCGCACCGTATTGAGGATTTTGAGATTGTGCTTTTCGTCGGCCAGCAGCACGCTTTCGGTGATTTCCAGCTCCAGACGACGCGGGTCGAGGCCTGAGGCTTTCAGGGCGTCCCTGACCAGCCGCGGCAAAGACCCATCGCGGAATTGCAGCGGTGAGATATTGACGGCGATGCGCCACGGCGTGGGCCACTGGGCCGCCTGACGGCAGGCTTCGCGCAGCACCCAGTCACCGATGGGGCCGATCAGGCCGCTGTCTTCGGCCACCGGTATGAACTCACCCGGCGAAACCATGCCGCGGTGGGGGTGATGCCAGCGCAGGAGCGCCTCGAACGACACCACCTCGCCGCTGTCGAGATTGAGCAGGGGCTGGAAGTGCAACTGGAATTGCTGCTCGCTCAGGGCCGTGCGCAGTTCGTGCTCCATTTCGAGGCGCTGCTGCACTACGGCGTCCATTTCGGCGTGATAGAAGCACCAGCCGTTGCGGCCTTCGGACTTGACGCGATAAAGGGCCAGATCGGCGCGCGACAAAAGGTTATTGGCGTCGGCGGCGTCTTCGGGGGCGAGCGCGATACCGACGCTGACCCCGGCTTCGAGGCGGATGCCGTTGATATCGAACGGCGATTTCATGACCTCAATGACGCGCTCGGCCAGGCAGCGCGCGTCTTCGGGGCGCTCGATATTCTGGATAATGGCAAATTCGTCGCCACCCATGCGCGCGATGAAGTCGCCCTTGCGCACGCACAGTCGCAGGCGTTCGCCCACCTGACGCAACAGGGCGTCGCCCGCCAAATGGCCAAAGGAATCGTTGACCGTCTTGAAGCGGTCGAGGTCCAGACAATGCAGCGCGAGGTGGTGGCCGTGGCGCTGCACACGGCTGAGGGCCTGCTCGATCTCATGGGTATAGAGGGTGCGGTTGCCCAGACCGGTCAGCGGATCATAGTGCGCCAGTTGCGCGATGCGCGCCTCGGCGGCCTTCTGCTCGGTCAGGTCGATGCCCAGCGTCAGTATGCTGTCCGGGGCGCCATCCGGGCCGCGCAGGATGGTCTTTTTGAGCTGCACCGTGCGCTGGCGCTCGCCATTATAGATGGCTTCCTCTTCGATCATCACCGTTTCGCCGCTGGCCAGAACGCGGCGGTCGGAGCGCGTGAGGGTGTCGGCCTGCTCGGCCGGGAAGATGTCGTGGCTGGTCTTGCCGACCACGTCGCTGCGCTTGACGCCCAGCATGTCCTCGCCGGCGGGATTGATCAGCCTGACGCGCGAATGGGCGTCCTTGACCAGCACCATGGCCGGAATATTGTCGATAATGGTGTTGAGGAAGGACTGATGACGCTGCGACTCGGCGCTGAGGCGGATCAGATCGGTCACCATTTCGCGCTGTTGCAGCAGACTGTCCTGAAGGTCGTCATTCATCGCCTTCAGGATCGACAGGGTGGTGCCGACCCCGGCATAGGCCCCGTCGCGCGTGACGATAAAGCCGCGCAGCAGCTCCGAGGCGCGTTCGGCCAGGGTTGCCTGCATGAAGTCGCGCAGCGGGGTCTCGGCTTCGACGGTCAGCGGGCGGGTGTCCATCATGGTGGTCACCGACTTGTTGCCGAACAGGGCGCGACCGTATTCGGAAGCCATTTTGAGATTGAAGCTGTGGCGTTCGATCAGGCCCAGGACGCGCCCGCAGGTATCGATTACGGCCAGCACCAGCAGTTCAGAATTGTCGCGGAAGGTATCGTAGATTTGCGAATTGGTCGTCTGCGGAAATACGGGGTCTACGGTGTCCGTAATATCCGAAACGTTTGCTGCTTTCTGCATAACCGAGGTCCAGTTTGTCATAAAACCTTCACAAAACCCAACATTCGCGCCGTCTGTGCGCCTTTTGTCAGATAATAGACAAGGTGTCTGAATTTCGGTTTAACAGGTGAAAAAATATACTTGATATATACTTTTGTCCGTTCACAGATGAAACGCGATTATTGTGACAATGCTGCTAACATTGTTACGAATAATGTCAGATGCGGCCCATGGTCGTCGGGCCTTTGAAGAAGGCGCCGTGCAACGGCTGATTGTCGGGGTCGAGGCCGGTCATGGTCCATGCGTCGCCCTGACGCGCATAGCGCACCGGGCAGGCATTGGGGCTGGAATACATTTCCCCCAGATAGACGCGGGCGATGGCGCGGAACGGAATGCCGTGGCAGACGAAGAGGGGGATGGCCTCGCCCGAGGCGTGATCTTCGATCGAGGCGCGCACGCGCTCGATAACGGCGGGTAAGCGCTCGGCATTGTGCGGATAGTGCTTGCCATCGATATCGAGGTCGGGGTTCATGTGCGCCCGCATCTCGCGTCGGTGGTCTTCGACCTCATCAATCGTCAGGCCCTCAAAGATGCCGAAATGCCGCTCGGTCAGCCGCCCGTCGGTGATGACGGGCAGATCCAGCGCCCGCCCGACGATATTGGCGGTCTCATGGGCGCGGATCAGCGGGCTGGCGACAATGCGCGTAATGCCCTGATCGGCCAGAAAGCGGGCGGCGACGCGCGCCTGCTCACGCCCGGTGTCGTTGAGCGGGATGTCGGTCGAGCCCTGAAGCCGCATCTGGGCGTTCCAGTCGGTTTGGCCATGGCGAAGAACGAAGAACATCAGGGTGCGTATCCGTTTCTTTAGTTTTTGTCCCGTTGCTGCGCGGCCGGGACGGGCTGACCGTGGCGAAGTCCGAAGACCATCACAGCTTCGCCTTGATACGCGCGGCCATGTCCTGAAGATCTTTCAGATCGGCCATCTGACCCGACGCATGATGCTTGATCGCGCCGTTGGCGTAGCAGGGGATGATGTGAAAATGCAGGTGGAACACCGTCTGGCCGCCCACCTCGCCGTTGAACTGTGCGATGCGCAGGCCCTCCGGCTCCAGCGCGTCGCGCACAGCGCGGCCGATGCGCTGCGTGTGGTGGATGAGGTTTTGCAGATGCTCGGACGAAATATCGAACAGGTTGCGCGCCGCCACCTTGGGGATGACCAGCGTATGGCCCCTCGTCTGCGGGAAGGCGTCCATGAAGCTTAAGACCCGCGCGTCCTCATAGACCTTGGCGCAGGGGATATCTCCGGCCAGAATCTTGGCGAAGATGTTCTTGGGATCGTAGTCCCCGTACAGGCTCATGGCGTAGTCCCTTGCTGGTATTTGTCTGCTCCCCTCCTTAAAACACTATGATTTGAGGGCCAAGAGGGGTATGAGGCCTGACATGTCTAATTTGTTACTGGTCATGATCGGTGGAGCCCTCGGTTCGGCGGCGCGCTATGGACTGGCCCGTCTGTGGCCGGCGGCGGCCATGCCCTTTGGCTGGCCCATCGGCACCTTTGTGGCCAATCTGATGGGGGGGCTCCTGATGGGGCTTCTGGCCGGTTGGTTGCTGGCCAGGGGGGGCGATGAGCGCCTGAGGCTTCTGCTGGGCGTCGGCGTTTTGGGCGGGTTTACGACCTTTTCCACCTATTCGCTGGAAGTGGTGCATATGCTGGAGCGGCGAGACTACGGGCTGGCGGGGCTTTATGCCGTGTCCTCGGCTGCGCTGGCGATTTTGGCCGTCATGATCGGTCTGTTTGTGTTTCGGAAAGTGGCCGGATGAGTAGGGAAGTGAAGATCCTGTATGTCGCCGAGGGCGAAGACGGGGTGCGTATCGACAAGTTTTTCAAGCGGCGCTGGCCGCACCTCAACCATATTCAGCTCAACAAGCTGCTGCGGTCGGGGCAGGTGCGCGTCGATGGCGCGCGCGCCAAGGCCGATACCCGGCTGAGCACCGGTCAGAGCGTGCGCGTGCCGCCGCTGCCCGACGCGCCGTCCGAGGAACAGCAAAAGCGCGAGCGCGCCGAGTTGAGCCCGCAGGAGGTGCGCTACGCCAAGTCGCTGGTCCTCTATGAGGACGAGGACGTCATTGCCATCAACAAGCCCTCAGGTCTGGCCGTGCAGGGCGGCACCAAGACGAAAAACCATATCGACCGGCTGTTGTCGGCCTGGGGCGAGGGGCTGGAGCGGCCGCGTCTGGTCCACCGTCTCGACCGCGACACGTCGGGTGTGCTGCTGCTGGGTAAGTCGCCGTCGGCGGCGGCGCGTCTGGCCGGGGCCTTTGCCAAGCGCAAGGCCTATAAGACCTACTGGGCGCTGGTCGCCGGAACGCCCGACCCCAAGGAGGGCGTGATCGACGTGCCTCTGGTCAAAAAGGGCATCAATGACCGCGAAATGGTCATGCCGGCGGACCCCAAGGAGCCGGGCGCCGAGGCGGCGGAAACCGAGTATGTGACCATATCCCGTGCCGCGCATCGTCTGGCGTGGATGGCGCTGCGCCCGCATACGGGCCGCACGCACCAGCTACGCGCCCACATGCAGGCTATCGGGCACTGCATCCTGGGTGATCCCAAGTACAAGGATGAAAAATCCGTAGCCCTGTCAGAGGGTTTGGGGCTTCAGTTGCACCACAGGCGCATCGAAATCCCGCACCCGACGCACGGCACGCTGATCGTCGAAGCGCCGCTCGACCCGGTCATTCAGGCCGGGTTCGACCGCTATGGTTTCGATGAGCACGAGGCCAGCCCCGAACCCTTCCGCAAAGCCACCCGCGCCTCCCGACGGTAAGATGAGACTCGCTGTATTCGATGTCGATGGCACCCTGATCGACAGCCGCGCCTCGATCCATCGCGCGGCGGTCGAGGCGGCCAAGGTGCTGAACCTCACCCCGCCCACCTATGATGAGGTGCGCGCCATTGTCGGTATGTCGCTGTTCGAAGCGTTGCAGGCTATGCGCCCGGACCTCGATCCGGAAACCGTGGCCGCCTATACGCGCGAGTTTCAGAACGCCTTTCTGACCTTTCATGCCGATCCGGACTTTAGCGAGGCCCTGTATCTGGGGGCGCAGGAAACGCTGGAGCGGCTGAAAAACGACAACTGGCTGATCGGTATGGCGACGGGCAATTCGCGGCGGGGCGTGACGCGCATCGTCGAAAAGCACGGCTGGGGGGAGCTGTTTGACGTCACCTTCTGCGCCGATGATGGCCCGTCCAAACCGCACCCGCATATGCTTCAGTGCAATCTGACGGCGCTGGGTGTTGGTACGCATCAGGCGGTGATGATTGGTGACGCGACGCACGACATGCGCATGGCGCGTTCGGCACAGGTGCAGGCCATCGGCGTGTCGTGGGGCTTCCACACGGTCGATGAGCTTGAGGCCGCCGGCGCGCACCACATTGTCCACGATTTCAGCGAACTGGGGGCGGTTCTTGACCGGTTCGTACCGGAGCTAACGTAAACTAGAGAGGGATGATTTTGAATGGAAGCATCATCTCACTCTAAATTTTTGTTTTGTCGCGATATTGTTGTCGAAAACCGCTCACACTTTTCGACATATCGCTCTGGTTCTACTCTCCCGACGTGTCGGGGGAGGTGGATTTGACGCCGCTCAGGCGTCAAAGACGGAGGGGGGCTTTGCGCGCGTTGAGCCAGCCGGGGAGGGATAAAGGAGAGCTATTCATGACCTACAAGGCCGAAGCGCCATCAAAGCGCAGTGATCAGATCGGCTCAAAGCCGAAACGCTTCTGGAAGACCGTCGAGATCAAGGCCGACGGACCGGGCTACGGCGTGACGCTGGATGGCCGTGCGGTGAAAACGCCAAAGGGCGCTACGCTGGTGCTGCCCAATTTCGCGCTGGCGGCGTTGGTCGGGCGTGAATGGGAAGCGGTCGAAGAGACGGTTGATTTCACAGCCATGCCCCTGACACGGCTGGGGTTTGCGGCGCTCGACCACATGGACAGTGGCCTAGACGCCGCGCTGGCCGAAGCGGCGCGTTTTGCGGAAACCGATCTCGTCTGCTACCCGTCCGACTATCCGCAGGCCCTGATTGCCCGCGAACAGGCGGCCTGGGGGCCGGTTATCGACTGGCTGAAAAGCGAACTGGCGCTTGAATTTGTGCCGCAGACCTCGATCATGGCACGCGGTCAGCCGGTGGCGACGATCGAAGGCGTGAAAACGCTCCTCAGCACAGCGTCGGTCTATGCGCGCGCCGGTCTGATGGCGGCCATTCCGCTGCTGGGTTCGGTGGCCTTGGCTCTGGCGCTGTACAAGGGCCGTCTCAGCGCCGAAGAGGCCTTTGCCGCGTCGCGTGTTGGCGAAACCTTCCAGAAAGAAACCTGGGGCGAAGACGCCGAGGCGCTGAAGCGTGAGGCGGCCATGCGTCATGATCTGACGCATCTGGAGGCGTGGTTCAGGGGGTTGTAAGGCCCATTTTTCGCCCCTCACACGAAGCGTTACAGATCTTAATTTCAAATGTGACGACAAGGGCCTTGTTCGCAGGTGCAAAAAGTGCTATTGACAGCGCTGTCATAACTTTTTGTGTGTGAGGACTGACAATGGAAAAGCTGATCGAACGCTTTATGAATGCGCTTCTGGCCCTGGGTTTTGCCCCCGGCTCGGCGTCGAACTAATAGAAAGTATTACTATGAAATTCCTGGTAAATTTTGCGTCGCAACTGGTTGTCGCCTGGGCGCGTGCCCACCGCCTGCCGATCGCCTGATCGTCGGCGACACGCCTGTCTAAAAAAACACCGCCGGTCTCCCCACCGGCGGTTTTTTCATGCCTGATCGCGTTTGCGGAATGGCGACAGTTCCGCTTCGTACTCGGCCATCTGCGCTGAGACGGCCGCACGCTCCTGCGTCAGATAACGGGCCACGGGCTCACGCAGGTCGCGGTCGCGGATATGGTGCGCCGAATAGACGGGGTGGGGCAGGTAGCCGCGTGAAATCTTGTGCTCACCCTGCGTTCCGGCCTCGACGCGGCTCAGCCCGTGCGCGATGGCGTAGTCGATGGCCTGATAATAGCAGACTTCGAAATGCAGGAAGGGCACATCGACGCGCGCCCCCCACTGACGGCCATAGAGGGTGTCACCGCCGCGGTAATTGATGGCCCCGGCCACCGGCTGATCGCCGTCATAGGCAAACACCAAAACGATCTGATCACGCATCCGCTCGGTGATCACCGAAAAGAACGCGCGCGTCAGATAGGGTGAGCCCCATTTGCGATCGTAAGTATCCTCGATAAAGGCGTGCAGGTGATCGAGATGCGCTTCGGTGATTTCGTGACCGCTATGGATTTTCAGGCTCAGCGCCGCCTGCACGTCGCGGCGTTCGCGGCGGATAACCTTGCGCCGATTGGCCGACAGGGCGGCGAGGAAATCGTCAAAGCTCTGATAGCCGGCATTGCTCCACCAGAATTGTTGATCCTGCCGCAAAAGCAGGCCTTCTGCGCCCATCAGCGTCCATTCGTCTGATGTGGGGAAATTGACGTGAAACGACGACAGGCCGTTGGTATCGCAGAGCTGCACCGCCGTGCGGATCAAAGCCGCGCGCACCTCAGGGTCTGGCGACAACAGCCGCGTCCCCGTCACCGGCGTGAAGGGCGACGCAGACAGCAGTTTGGGATAGTAGCGCCCGCCCGCGCGCTCATAGGCCTGTGCCCAGCTATGGTCGAAGACGTATTCGCCCATCGAATGATATTTGAGATAGAGCGGCATCACGCCGCGGATCGTACCCGCCTCATCGCTCAGGCTGAGGTGATGCGGCACCCAGCCGCTGTCTTCGCCGACGCAGCCCGTCTGTTCGAGCGTTTCGAGAAAGGCGTGGCTGTTGAAGGGGTTATCGTCGCCCTTTAATCCATCCCAGACGGCGGGGTCGATCTCGCTGATCGAGCGGTGCAGGGCAGCGGTCAGGGCGGGCACGGGCATGGCCTTAATCTAGGCGGTGCGTACGAGGATACAAGACAGGAATTGGCCACGAAAAACACGAAAATCTGGAAAAAAGCAGCCGAAAAGTCCGGCGCGTAGCGCCATATCTTCCCGTCCGGAACCAGATACTCATGCCCTGCGGGCACAAAGGCTCTGTAGTCTTTTCCAGTTTTCGCGCTTTTCGGGGCTAGATCATTATGATTTCTGTTAGAAACATAATGATCTAGATTTTGTTTAGCCCCTCGCCGGGCGGTGGCTTGCGCCACCTTGGCCGCCGCCTCAATGGCGGCTTGAACGGAATGATTCCAGTAGAAATCATTCCGCTCTAAAACCTATCGACGATCCGCCACTTCGATCACCGCATCGACTTCGACGGCAAAGCCCAGCGGAATCTTGTACACGCCGACGGCCGAGCGGGCGTGCTTGCCGGCTTCGCCCAGCACCTCAACCATCAGGTTCGAGCAGCCATTGACCACCTGCGGCACGTCGTAAAAGTCTGGACCAGCCTGCACAAAGGCCCCCAGCTTGACCACCCGCACCACAGTGTCGAGGTCCCCCACGGCGGCCTTCATCTGGGCCAGCAGGTTGATGCCGCAGACGCGCGCTGCTTCGGTGGCGTCCTCCAGCGAGACATCCACGCCGACCGTGCCCTTGTAGCGGCCGGTGCCGTCGTTGGAAATCTGACCCGAAATGTGGATCAAATTACCGCTGCGCACGAAGGGCACGTAGTTGGCGACAGGGGCGGCCGGGACGGGCAGGGTGATCCCCAGTTCCTGGAGGCGGGCTTCGATCTTCGACATGGATTCGGTCTCCTGAAAAAAGATACCCCGCTTATAGGCACTCCGGGGCGAGGCGTCGATATGGGCATTTACACTTTGTTTCCATCCCCTTCACCTCGGCTTAAGACAGTTCGGGTAGGGTGTGGCTCAGTGACACGCGGTGCCGCGAATCGCGACCCCCACACGGAATACAGGCTTATGAGCGCGAAAAAGGTTCTCATTGTTGAGGACAACGAACTGAATATGAAGCTGTTTCATGATCTGCTCGATGCGCAGGGCTATGAGACGCTGCAAACCGGTGAAGGGCTGTCGGCCCTGTCGCTGGCGCGCAAGCACCGTCCGGACCTGATCCTGATGGATATTCAGTTGCCGGAAATTTCCGGCCTTGAAGTCACCAAGTGGCTCAAGGAAGACGATGAGCTGTCGCACATTCCGGTCGTGGCCGTGACCGCCTTTGCCATGAAGGGCGATGAGGAGCGCATCCGCGAAGGCGGCTGCGAGGCCTATATCTCAAAGCCTATCTCCGTTTCGCACTTCCTCGATACCGTTCGCCGCTATCTGGGGTAGGGCGCAATGACAGCCAAGGTTCTGGTCGTTGATGATATTCCGGCCAATGTCCGCCTGCTACAGGCCAAGTTGGAGGCCGACTATTACGATGTGGTGACCGCCCATTCGGGGCAGGAAGCCATCGAGACGGCCATTATTGAACAGCCCGACATCATCCTGCTCGACGTCATGATGCCGGGCGTCGATGGCTATGAGGTGACGCGCCAGCTCAAAGAACTGGCCGAAACGCGACACATCCCGATTATTCTGGTCACGGCGCTCGACGGGCGCGACGACCGCCTATCCGGGCTTGAGGCCGGGGCCGATGACTTTCTGACCAAGCCGCTGGATGACGTGATTCTGTTTGCGCGGCTGAAGGCCTTGGTGCGGCTCAAGCACCTGTCTGACGAACTGCGTCAGCGCGAACAGTCCTCGCGCCGTATGGGCCTGATCGACGCCAGCCAGTTGCACCGTCAGATGACGGCGCCCGGCAATGTACTGATCCTCGATGATCAGGTGCGTCAGGCCGAACGGCTGATGGTGGCGCTGGGCGAACAGCACCGCTGCGCCTACGAAACCGATCCGAAGGCGGCGCTGAAAATCGCTCTGGGTCGTGTGGACCTGCTGGTGCTGAACCTAGGGGCGCGTGACTTCGATCCGCTGCGCTTTGTGGCGCATCTGCGCTCATCCGAGCTGACGCGGCAGTTGCCGGTGCTGGGCCTGTTCAATCCCGATGAACGCCCAACCCTGCTCAAGGGGCTGGAACTGGGCGTCAGCGACGTCCTGCCGCGACCGGTCGATTTGCAGGAACTGCTGGCGCGGGCGCGGGGGCAGATTCGCCGCAAGCGCTATGCCGACTTCCTGCGCGCCAGTCTGGACCGCTCGCTGGAGCTGGCGGTCACCGATCCGCTGACCGGCCTGAACAATCGCCGCTTTATGGATTTGCAACTGACGCAACTGATGCGCCGGCATCTGAAAACCGATGACCCGGTGTCGCTGCTTCTGCTCGATATCGACCATTTCAAGCGCGTCAATGACGGCTTTGGCCACGATGCCGGTGATGAGGTGCTGAAGGAATTTGCCCGCCGCGTCAGTCAGAATGTGCGGGCGATCGACATGCCCTGCCGTCTGGGGGGCGAAGAGTTCGTGGTGCTGATGCCCGACACGCCCGCAGACGCGGCGCAGACCATTGCCGAGCGCGTGCGTCAGGCCGTGGCCGAAGCGCCGTTTAGCCTGCCCGACGGCCGCACCCTGAATGTCACGGTGTCGGTCGGGGTGTCGTCCCTTCTGGGGCTTGGCGACACGCTGGAAGCCTTTATCAAGCGCGCGGATGAGGCCGTCTATGAGGCCAAGCAATCGGGCCGCAACCGCGTGATCCTGCGCGCGGCCTGAGGCGCGGTCGTCGCTATTTGCGCAATCTCGTGGATAAATTTCAGCTTTAGGCTTGCCATCGTCCCCCAAGCCTTGCTATAGGCCGCCTCCTCGCTGGTGAAACATTCCTCGGTAGCTCAGCGGTAGAGCAATCGACTGTTAATCGATTGGTCGCAGGTTCGAATCCTGCCCGGGGAGCCAGCTACAAAGACAAGGCCCTGCCGCCCCGCGCGCAGGGCCTTCTTTATGCCTCGCGCCCTGTTCAACCCAAAGAAAAACCCGGCCAGAAGGCCGGGTTGAAAAGTTTGGTGATGGTGGGTGTCTTCAAAAAAGCAAAGACAGACTGAGTTGACCCGATTTGCCTTAATGAAGGGTTAATATAAAGACTCGCGTTACGCCGATTTCGTTGGTTTTTGCGTCCGTTGCAACGGCTTGTTAACCGCTATCCGGTTGCATGGCGGCATCTCTCTTTTCCGTTGAAAGATGCTGCCGTGACCCTGCCGCCCATCAAGGCCCGTATCCGGGGCCTCTTTGCCCTGTTCCTTCTTCTGCTGGCTTCGCTGACCGCTGTGGCTCTGGGACATGAGGGGGCGGTGATCAGCGGGCTTAAGGCGACGCTTGAAACGGCCCCGCAAAGCGAGGCGCAATTGCGTCCGCTGCTGGTGGCGGCAGAGACTTTCCGGGCCGGTATCTGGGTTGTGGCGATCGGGGTCGGTCTGGCCGGGTTGGTGGCCATCGTCTATTTTGACCGTGAAGTGTTCAGCGCCCTGGAGCGCATGAGTCGCCTGATGTCGCGCTTTGCCGAACGCGACTTTGAAGCCGAGGTCGAGGGGGCGCAGCGTTCGGACGAAATCGGTGCCATGGCGCGGGCCTTGCAAATCTTCCGGGGCAATGGCCGTTCCCTGATCGCGCTGGAGGCCGAAAACGCCCGCCGCGCCGAGGTGCTGGCGCAGGCGCGTCAAAAGGCGCTTCAGGAAATGGGGGAGCGTCTGCACGCGCAGGTCTCGACCCTGATCGTGGGGTTGAGCCGCTCATCCGAAGCCATGACCGATTCGGCCGAAACCATGAGCGAACAGGCCAAGGGCGCCGTTTCGCGCATTGAGAACGTCACCGCCACGGCCGAGGCGACCTCGCGGCAGGCGCACCACGTCGCCGAAACCGTGCAGGGCCTGTCGAGCAGTGCCTCCGACATTGCTCAGGCCGCCGTCGCCTCGTCCGAAGTGTCGGCGCAGGCCGTGGGCCAAAGCGAGGCGACGTCCGAAATCATGGGCCGTCTGAACCGCAGCGCCGAGGAAATCAGCGCCGTCGTGGACATTATTTCCGGGATCGCGCGTCAGACCAATCTGCTGGCGCTCAACGCCACTATCGAAGCGGCGCGCGCCGGGGAGGCGGGCGCAGGCTTTGCCGTCGTGGCCTCGGAGGTCAAGACGCTGGCGCAACAGACCGAAAAGGCGACGCGCGACATCACGGACAAGGTGACGCACATCCAGTCGGACACCACTCAGGCCGTCGAGGCCATCGGCCACATCGTCGGCGTCATTCAGGAACTGCGCGCTTCGGCTGACGGCATTGCCGAGGCGGTCAGTGCCCAGCAATCGGCGACGCGCGACATCGCCAGTACCGTCGATGCTTTGGCCTCAGGGGCCCAGAGCGTAGGTCGCGACATCGACGCGGTGCGTCACGTTGCCGCCGCTACGGATCAGGCGGCGGGCACCGTTTCGCTCGAATCCCGCTCGGTGCAGGCCGTGGCGGGTGATCTGAAAGGCCAGATCGAGGCCTTCATTCAGTCCCTGCGCGCGGCTTAGTTCGATTTTTTGGGGAGATTTGGAGGCCTGACCCGGAGTCGAACCGGGCTACACGGATTTGCAATCCGCTGCGTAACCGCTCCGCCATCAGGCCTCACTACATTAGCGGTAGGCTCAGCTATCAGATCGGCCCTGCGGCTGCAATGGGATTGTCACGGTTTATATACAGAATTTTTGAATTTGGGATCGCATGGGTTGCGCCGGGCTTGCGGTCAGCGTGCCCTGACCGTGAACGCTGTCACTTTTCCTGAAAAATGCAAAAGCGGGGTGTGCGGTGCATTGAAGCGCGCCTTGCAAACGCCTATAAGCGCAGGATAAGGACACGACTCCTGTCGTCTATATGCTTCGAGGCTCAGATGGATTACTTCGCCGCCCGTCAGAACATGGTTGAATCTCAGGTGCGGGTGAACGACGTCACCGACCCCGCGCTGCAAAAGGCCATGCGTCACATTGAGCGCGAGCGTCTGGTCGCGCCGGGGCAGGGCTTTGCCGCCTATGGTGATGTCGAGCCGCAGATCGCGCCGGGCCGCGCCCTGATGCTGCCGCGCGACCTCGCCAAGCTGCTGCACGCGCTCAAGCCCGTCGCCGGTCAGAAGGTGCTGGCCATCGGCGCGCCCTATGCCGCCGCTGTGCTCAAGCACGCCGGTCTCGACGTCACGGTGCAGGAAGCCGATGCCCGCGTCCAGACCGTGGTCGAGCCCTATCTCAAGACGCTGGGTATTTCGCTGGTCGTGCAGGACCTCAAGACGCCGATCGCCGGTGAATACGACATCATCGTCAGCGAAGGCGCGGTCGAGGACGTGCCCGCCGAGTGGTTTGCCGCGCTGAAACTGCATGGCCGCCTGGGGGTGGTGGTGCGCAGCGGCGCATTGGGTGAAGCCCGTGTCTATACCCGCCTTCAGGCCGGTGTGTCCGAAGCCTTTGTGTTCAATGCGGCGACCGCCGTGCTGCCGGGCTTTACCAAGGCCCCGGCCTTCGTCTTTTAAGCCGAAACGGCGATCTGATCAGCGATCCAAAGGGGCTGCGGCATCACACCGCGGCCCTTTTTTGGGTCCGTACCGCAAAGAAATGCCTCGAGCCTCATGCCGAAAAGTGGACACCACTTTTCGGAAGAAACATGAGGCGTTAGAAATAATTAGAGCATTCGTCGGCTCAACTTAGCCGACGAATGCTCTAGGTGAAAAAACCGTAACTCGCCAAAGCCTCCGGCTTCTGGCAGTGTGTTGGCCAGTTCAAAGGCAGCAACGCATCGCAATGCGGGGTCGAAAGGCCGCCGGGCGGGGGGTGGCGCTGCCCTTACTTTAAGGGAATCATTTTGATGCTAAAGCTTTCGTCCAAGCCTGCCGGTGGCCGTAAGGGATTGCGTGCGTACCTGCTGGCCGGTTTGACGGTGTCGGCTCTGGCGCTGGGGGCGGGTTCGGCCTTCGCGGAATCGCTCACCGACGCCATTACTCTGGCCTATGCCAATAACCCCACCCTGCAACGCGCCCGCGCCCAGCAACGCGCCACGGATGAAACCTATGTGCAGGCGCGCTCCGGGCTCGGCCCGACGCTCAGCGCCGGGGCCAGCGTGGACTATAGCGACGTGACCAGCTTCGGCGCGCCCAAGTCCAACAGCGCCCTGAACCTGTCGGCCAACCAGACCCTGTTCGCCTCCGGCGGCCTGTCGTCGGGCGTCAAGGCGGCGGAGGCCGATGTCAATGCCGGTCGCGAAGACCTGCGCGCGGTTGAGGCTCAGGTGCTGAGCGACGTCATCAGCGTCTACACCGCTGTGCGCCGCGATCAGGAGGCCCTGCGCATCGGCGAGGAAAACTATAACGTTCTCAAGCGTCAGCTTGATGAAACCAAGGCCCGTTTCGAAGCCGGGGAACTGACGCGCACCGATGTGGCACAATCCGAAGCCCGTCTGGCGGCCTCTTCCGCCTCTCTGGCGCAGGCCCGCGCCCAACTCGACAGCAGCCGCGCGCAATACGTGGCCATTGTCGGTCAGACCCCCACGGCGCTCGATCCCGTGCCCGGCCTGCCCAACCTGCCCGTCACGTTTGACGCCGCGTTGGATCGCGCCGAAGCCAACAACCCGTCTTTGAGCGCCGCCAAATGGGCCGAAGCCGCCGCCCGCGCCCGCGTGTCGCAGGCCAAGTCGGGTCTGGGGCCGCGTGTGACCCTGGGGGCTGGTTACGCCACCAGCGCGCCGACCGATGATTTCAAGGATCTGGACAAGCGCGACGCGGCCACGGCCACCCTGCGCTTCACCATGCCGCTGTTCAGCGCCGGCTATAATTCGTCGCGCGTGCGTCAAGCCACCGAAGGCTATACGGCGCAGAAGATCAGCGTCGAGCTGGCGCGCCGCAATGTGGTGCAGAACGTTTCGACCGCCTGGGCCAATATGGCGGCCGCCCGCACGGCGACTCAGGCCAATCAGGAGCAGGTGCGCGCCGCCACCGTCGCCGCCGAAGGCGTCAAGTACGAGCAGCAAGTGGGCTTACGCACCAATATCGAAGTGCTGAACGCCGAGCAGGAACTGCGTCAGGCGCAACTGGCGCTGATCAACGCGCAGCGCGCCGAATACGTCGCCGCCTCTCAGGTGCTGGCGGTCATGGGCGACCTCGAAGCGCGTACCCTGACGCCGCAGGCCGAAATCTACGATCCGGCCAAGAATTTTGACGCGATCAAGAACAAGGGCGCGACGCCTCTGGAGCCGGTGGCGCGTGTGCTGGACGGGCTTGCCGATTCGTCGGGTGAAATCGTAAAAACGCGCTAAGAACTGTACAGGTACAGAGCCAATGCGGGCGGAGAGGTTCAGGCCTTTCCGCCCTTTCTTTTGCCGGTCGGCTTCAAATTTTGTTAACCCTGTTGGTCGCACACTTATCGTGATGATTCCGACAGGTGGGGAATGAGCCTGTCAGGCGAAAATAGGGCGCATAAAGATCGCTTAACAGTTGCCAAAAACCCCTGAGCCGTGTCTTTATGGCACAGACTATCCTTTTCGAGTGATTCACCGACATGTCCGAAACCGCCCACGAACCCACGATGGAGGAAATCCTCGCCTCGATCCGCCGGATCATTTCCGAGGACGATGCCCCGGAAGAAAAGGCCAAGCCTGAGCCTGAGCCCGAAGTCGTTGCGGCTGAGCCCGAACCCGAAGTCGCCTTTGACGAACCGGAAGATGAGCCGGAAGTCGAAGAAGAGGACGTGCTGGAACTGACGACACCGGTGGCGACGCCGAAGCCCGCCGTGTCGATCGGCGATATCGACGCCTTTGATCCGGAACCGGTGGCTGTGGCCCCCAAGCCCGCGCCGAAACCCGCTCCGCGCGTCGATTACGAAACCACTTCGCACCTCGTGTCAGAGCGCACGGTACAGAGCGCGGTCTCGGCTTTTGGCCAACTGACCAGCGCCAGCCTGCTGCCGCGCGAAGGCCGCTCGATCGAAGACCTGCTGACCGAAATCCTGCGCCCGATGCTGCAAGACTGGCTGGACGGCAATCTGCCGGCCATCGTCGAAACGGCGGTGCGTGAGGAAGTGGAACGTCTGGCCCGCCAGGCGCGCCGTTAAGCGCAAAACGCTTTTTTACCTGTTACCGGAGCGGCGTCCTGTGTTAAGGACGCCGCTCTTTCTGTTTCATGCTTACACGCGAAAAGACCATGCTGGAAAAGACCTTCGACCCCAAAACCGTTGAACCGCGCCTCTATGAGATGTGGGAAACGTCCGGTGCGTTCAAGCCGAGCGAGGACGAAGGCGCCGTACCCTTTTCCATCGTCATCCCGCCGCCCAATGTGACGGGCAGCCTGCATATCGGCCACGCCCTGAACAACACGCTTCAGGACGTGCTGACGCGCTTTGAGCGGATGCGTGGCAAGGCGGCCCTGTGGCTGCCCGGCACGGACCACGCGGGCATCGCCACGCAGATGGTGGTCGAACGTCAACTGGCCGCCGCCGGCAATGTCGGTCGCCGCGATATGGGCCGCGAGGCCTTTGTCGAAAAGGTGTGGCAGTGGAAGGCCGAGAGCAGCGGCACCATTCAGGGCCAGTTGCGCCGTCTGGGGGCGTCGTGTGACTGGTCGCGCGAACGCTTCACGCTGGATGAAGGTCTGTCGGCCGCCGTGCGCAAGGTCTTCGTGCAACTGTATAAAGAAGGCCTGATCTACCGCGACAAGCGTCTGGTCAACTGGGACCCGCATTTCCAGACCGCCATCTCCGACCTTGAGGTCGAGCAAAAGGAGGTCGATGGCCATTATTGGCACTTTGCCTATAAGCTGGCTGACGGCGTGACCTTCGACTATCCGGTTAAGGACGAAGAGGGCCATGAAACGCTGGAAACGCGCGACTATATCGTCGTGGCGACCACCCGCCCGGAGACGATGCTGGGCGACACCGCCGTGGCCGTGCATCCGGACGATGAGCGTTATAAAGCACTGATCGGCAAGCACGTTATTCTGCCGATCACCGGGCGTCGCATCCCCATCGTCGGCGACGACTATGCCGACCCGACCAAGGGCTCCGGCGCGGTGAAGATCACCCCGGCGCACGATTTCAACGATTTTCAGGTCGGCAAACGGCATAACCTGCCGCTGATCAATATTCTGACGCCGTTCGCCACCCTCAACGACGAGGTGCCCGAGGCCTATCGCGGTCAGGACCGTTTCGCGGCGCGCAAGGCGATCATCGCCCGCGCCGAGGAAGAGGGCTGGCTGAAAGCCATAGAAAAGACCAAACACATGGTGCCGCACGGCGACCGGTCGGGTGTGGTGATCGAGCCCTTCCTGACCGATCAGTGGTACGTCAATGCCGGTGAGCTGGCCAAGGAGGCGCTGGCCGCCGTCGAAGACGGCCGCACGGTGTTTGAGCCGAAGAACTGGGAAAAGACGTACTTTGAGTGGCTGCGCAATATCGAGCCGTGGTGCATTTCACGCCAGCTCTGGTGGGGCCACCGCATCCCGGCGTGGTTTGGCTTTGAGAAGGATAATTCTCAAACACCGGCTATTTTCGTCGAAGAGTCCGAGCAAAAAGCCATTACTGCTGCGGAAAAACTCTATGCGGAGAAAGTAGTTGTGGTCGGTAGCTACACCGAAGCGGTTATGCTAGCGGCGGAGACTAACGAGGGTGAAAAAGTCTGGCCTATCTGGCAAGATGAAGACGTTCTCGACACCTGGTTCTCGTCGGCCCTGTGGCCGTTTTCGACCATGGGCTGGCCGGAACAGACGCGCGATCTGGAGCGCTTCTACCCCACCCACACGCTGGTCACCGGGTTCGACATCATCTTCTTCTGGGTCGCCCGCATGATGATGATGGGCCTGCACTTTACCGGTAAGGCCCCGTTCCAGCGCGTCTTTATCAACGCCCTTGTCCGCGACGAGAAGGGCCAGAAGATGTCGAAGTCGAAGGGCAATGTCATGGACCCGCTGGTCCTGATCGACGAATTCGGTGCCGACGCTCTGCGCTTTACCCTGACCGCCATGTCGGGGCAGGGCCGGGACATCAAGTTGGCCAAACAACGCATTGAAGGCTATCGCAATTTCGGCACCAAGCTGTGGAACGCCCACCGCTTTGCCCAGATGAACGAGTGTGCGGCGGTGGCCGGCTTCGACCCGTCGGCGGTCAAGTTGACGCTCAGCCGCTGGATTCGTGGCGAGACGCACAAGACGGTGAAGATCGTCACCGAAGCGCTGGAAGCCTGCGCCTTCGATGACGCAGCCAATGCCCTGTATAAGTTCGTGTGGAACGTCGTTTGCGACTGGTACGTCGAACTGTCGAAGCCGATCCTCAACGGCGAAGATGCCGAGGCCAAGGCCGAAATCCGCGCTATGACGGCGTGGGTGCTGGATCAGTGCCTGATCCTGCTGCATCCGGTCATGCCCTTCATCACCGAAGAACTATGGGCGGCAACCGATGGCCGCGCCAATGCGCTGATCGTCGAACAGTGGCCGGTCTATGACGCGGCGGCGATTGATGCCGCGGCGGATACCGAGATCAACTGGCTGATCGAGCTGATTTCCGAAGTGCGCAGCGTGCGTTCGGAAATGAATGTGCCGGGCTCTGCCAAGGTGCCGCTGACCCTCACCGGGGCCGGGGCGCAGACGCAGGGCTGGCTGAGCACGCACCGCGACCTGATCCTCTTCCTGGGGCGTCTGGGCGAGGTCGGCGTGGCCGAAACGGCCCCTGTCGGCTCTGTGCCCTTCGTGATCGCCGAGGCGACCGGCAACCTCAGCGTGGCCGAGTTTATCGACCTCAAGGCCGAGGCGGCGCGATTGGCCAAGGACATCGCCGCCTTTGACAAGACGATCGAAGGGACCAGGCGCAAACTCGATAACCCGGAGTTTGTTAAAAAGGCCCCGGAAGAGGTGATCACCGAGAATCAGGAGCGCCTGAAAGACGCCGAAGACGGCAAGGCCCGCCTGTCAGCGGCGCTGGAACGGCTGAAAGCGGCCCTTTAGAGCGTTTTTCGCTCAAGTGGATACCGGTTGAGCGTAAAAAAACGCGACAAAACAAAAATTTAGAGCGACATTTCGATTCAGAATGAACGAAATGTCGCTCTAACCCAAAGCCCCGGCGCACACCGGGGCTTTTTTTCATTCCGCTGCGGGCAGGGGCGGCAGCCGTCTGCCCCGCAGTGGCAGGAGACCCGTCATGGTACGCACCACCTGTGCCCGCTGTTGAAAGGCCAGCGTGCCGGCCAGCGCGACGGTTACAAGGCTCATCAGGTGCAAGCTCAGGGGCACGGGCAGGATGGCGCGCTGCTCGATCTCGTTCAGCACCAATATGCTCCCGGTCAGGCCGATCAGCCCCCACGTGCTGACGCTGGGCCAGCGGCCGCCCTGCCGCGCGACCAGATGCGCCAGCAGTGCGCCAAAGGGCACCACCAGCAGCAGGTCGTAATCCATCAGGCGCGGGTTGAGCAACTGCGCCAGCCCCAGCCCCAGAACCAGCCGTTCATTTCTGCTGAGCTGCCCCAGTTCCGCCAGAGCCAGCCCCGACAGGGCCAGCGTCCCCATCACCACAGGCAGAAGCGACAGGGCCACAGGCGAGGTGCTGTCTATGCCCCAACTGTGCAGCCAGCCAAAATAGCTGATGCCCGTCTGGTCGCTGAGCACCACCTGCGACAGGGTGTCCTTCCACAGCGGGGTAAGCGGCGAAGGGCTGTGCAGCACCCATAGGCTGAGGCTCAGGCCCGCCACGACGCCCGCTGCTGTCCTCCCCATGCGCCAGCGTAGGGGCCGGTCCATATAAGCCAGAACGATCAGATAGGTCAGAAGGACGGGCTTGATCAGGCTGACGACGGTGACGGTCAGCACAAACGGCCACACCCGTCGCGGCAGGCTGAACGCCCCCAACAGCACCCCGCCATGCAGCAGGATGGCGATATTGCCGCAGGCGATGCACCCACCGGTAAACAGGGCCAGCAGGGGCAGTTTCAGCCGGATATCGACCTCCGGCAGGGCGAATTTGACGGCATAGGCGCTCAGCCCGCAAAGCGCCAGCAGCCACAGACCGCCAAACAGCAGCCGGTATCCGTCGGCCCCCAGATGCGCGATGACAAAGGCCACGCCTTCGGCGACCGGCGGCGCATAGACAAAGGTTGCACTTTTCAACCCTGCACAGGCCGGGGTGAGGTCGTAAGGATTGCCGCCTTTCAGCAGGGTCACACCCGCGCAGGTGACGGCATCGAAGTCCTCAAAACCCGGCGTCTGGCGGATAAAGCGCCCTATCAGCCCGCTCACGACCGGAAGCGAACATAGAATACCCCACCACAAAGGCGGCAGGTGCGTCAGGCGGGGACTGGGGGCCATCTCTTTTCTCTCTGTATCGAAAGAAAAGACAGGTCGCCGCTCATGTGGATGAAACTAAGGAGACTCTGTGTCCGGCGGTTCGCAGTCGTGGCAAAACCGGGGCAATGATGTCGGTTACTGTGTGTTTTGGTGTCTGGGCCTACAGGCGTCCCTGTATAATATCACCCAGGAAAGGCTTAGGATTTTTCAGGGCCTGCTGGATAATATCCTTGTTTTGCCGGATCACGATCAGGCTGACCCACAGGACAAGGGCGACAAAGGCCGGGGACATGATGTCGGCGGGCTTGAAGTCCTTGATGGGTAAGACAGCCATGAAAAAGCCCGCAACACCGATCCACAAAAACGTCCACGATACCTGAGAAAAGGTGCGCTCACCGTAATCGCGCGCCACCATAACGACCGCCGCCAGCATGGTTGGCAGGAACAGCATGTCGTAGGACATCATGCGCGGATTGATCAGTTGTGCCATGCCGAGCCCGATCAGGAGGCGCGTATCGAGACTGAGCTTGCCCAGATCACAGAGCAGAAGCCCGGCCAGCGCCATGATCGGGAAATAGACGGCAAAGGCGATCAGGGTGGCGGGATGATCTATGGTCAGGCCGACCCATTCGGCCCAGGCGAGCAGGGTATAGCCCGGCTGTTCGATCAGGGTGATGTCGTAGATGGTCTTTTGCCACACCTCATACAGCGGCCCGGCGGTGCGGCTGATCCACACATAGAGGCCGATGCCGATGACGGCCCCGGCGGCGGACCACAATAGCCGCGAGCGCAGGGGCCGCACGTCATACATCAGCACGATCAGATAGGTCAGGAAGACCGGCTTGATGATCGACGACACCAGCACGACCAGCAGGAAGGGCAAGCGGGTGCGGCGGATCATCAGGGCTGTGCCGATGGCGGCGGCGTGACAGATGACGGCGATATTGCCGCACGATACCGCTGAGCCAGAGACGATGGTATAGCCCAGCAGGCGGATATGCAGCGGCAGGTTGGGGAAGCTGCGTTTCAGCCCGTACCACGCTATCACCAGCAGAGCGGCGATCAGAAACGGCGCATAGAGCCAGCGCGCCCCGGTCAGCCCCGTCACCTCGATAATCGGGCGCAGGAATTCACCGATCTGCGGCGCATAGACGTAGGGCGCGGCCTTGAGGCCTTCGCAGGCCGGTTCGTAGGCATAGGGCGACAGGCCGCGCCGCATATAGTCGGCCCCGCATATCAGGGCGTCAAAATCGTTCATCCACCACTTGCCCTTGACCAGACGCCCCAGCAGGTGGCTGACCACCGAAAAGCTGATCAGGAAGAGAAACCAGAAGCGCGTGGATTTTTTCTGCGTGTGCGCCTGCAACCACGTCAGGGCGTCGGGACGGGGTTTGCGGAAAAATTCAGTCAGGGACACGGGCAGACTTTCGGAACAGGAGAGCGGTGAGGATGGTGTCGCGGCGCTGGGCAAAGGTCAGGGCCCCTACAGCCAGAACGTAAAGACTTAAAAGTAACGTACTGATGCGCGTGGTGAAATCGCCCAGTTCGGCGGCCCCGCCGATCAGGCAAAAGACGCAGATGACGGTCAGAATCGTACGGCCGCGATCCTTCAGGACGCTCAAGGGTTTGGAAGCCGAGCTAAGCGACGGGCTATAGAGCGCGATATAGGCCAGACCGACGCCGATCAGAAACACGTCCTGCGACATCAGGCGCGGAATGGTCAGGACGCCAAGGCTGAGGCCCAGCCAGATGCGGGCGCGGGTGTCGAGTTTCAACCCTTCGGCGATGGCAAGCCCGCTCAAAGCCATTAGACCTGCAAAGACCAGCCAGCCCAGATTGGCCCCCACACTGTCGCCCCGCAGGCCCAACAGGCCCAGCCAGCCGTAAAAACTTTCGCCCGGCGTGGTCGTATAGACAAACCCCGACAGGGTGGCGCGCCAGCTTTGCGACAGGGCCGAGCCGTCGGTGGCAAACAGGACGGTGGGCAAAAGCCCGGCGATGGCGGCGAGGGCCGCCCAACCGAGCCGCTTGCCCAGCGGCAGGTCGATAAACAGCAGCACCAGCAGATAGGTGAGGAAGACCGGCTTGATGACGCCGCACAGGGCGACCACGGCCGCGAACAGCCACGGATAGCGTTTGGCCACCAGCGCTGAGGCCAGCACCGCCGCGTGGCACAGGACGGCGATATTGCCCCACACCACGGCGCTGCCGGTCAGGAAGGCGGCAAAGGGGATTTTATCTAGCCGGGCGGGCTCAGGTCCTGCGCCCGTTTTGCGCGAAAGGACGTATGTGCCCCCCAGCAAGACCGCCAGACTGAGAACATAGAGCGCGCCATAGAGCCAGATCAGGCCGTCCTGACCGATCAGGCGAATCACGCCGGCAAAGGCTTCGGCGACGACGGGCAGATAGACATAGACTGCCGTCGTGCCCTCCATCGCCGCGCATTTGAGGTTGAGATCGTACAGCGCGCCGCCGTCAATGACCTTCTGCGCGCCGCAGGCCACGGCACGATAATCACCGAACCAGGCGTGGGATTTGGCGATCTTACCCAACACACCGGAGAGCAGCGGCAGGAAAAAGACGAAGACAATCAGTCCAATACGCACCGCCGGGGGAAACCGTTTCATCCACACCTCAAAAAGCCCGCTGACCTCCGCTTAAGGCCGCGTTGGCGGAGCGCCATTTTGATGCCGCTATGCCAAATCAAAAGTTTGTTATATACCGCGACCCACACGGCCACAGGCCCGCACCATAAGTTTCAGGAGTTGTTTTTGCCAGACGCAAATTTTGCCGCTGACAAAGCCCCGGACGCCGCCGCGCCCGATCTCAGCCTTATCATCTGCACGCTGAACGAAGGCGCGGCCATCCGCAGCGTGATCACCGAGATCGCCGGGCACCTGAGCGGCCTCAACTATGAAATCCTCGTGGTCGATGACGATTCGAAGGACAATACCGCCGCCGAAGTGAGCGATCTGGGTAAGAGCGATCCGCGCGTGCGCCTGTATGTACGCAAGGGTGAGCGTGGTCTGTCGTCAGCGGCTATCCGCGGCTGGGACATGGCGCGCGGTCGCGTGCTGGGGATCATGGACGGCGACGGTCAGCACGATCCCGTGGCCATCCGCGCCCTGGCCGACATGATCCTCAACGGCGACAAGGACCTCGTCTGCGCCTCACGCTATATCGGCAAGACGGATACGGGCCTGAGCTTTATCCGTGATCTGGGCTCCAAGGCGGCGACGCTGGCCACCGGTCTGGTGCTGAAAGCGCCCCTGACCGATCCCATGAGCGGCTGCTTCATGATGACGCGCGACTGGTACGAAACCGCGCGTCCCAACCTGACGGGCGTAGGGTTCAAGATTCTGGTCGATCTGGTCGCTTCGACCAAGGTGCGCCCGCGCTTCGGCGAGGTGAAGGCCTCTCTGCGTCAGCGTCAGGGCGGCGAATCCAAGCTCGATATCCGCGTCGTGCTCGACCTCGGCGCGCTGCTGATCGAAAAGGCCACCAACGGCATCATCTCGGCGCGCTTTGTGCTGTTCGGGCTGGTCGGTGTCTCGGGTGCGTTCGTCTATGCGATTATTCTGGCGCTCAGCCATTCGCTGCTGCGCGTCGATGGTGGCCTGCCGCTCTATCGCTATCAGGTGCGCTATGACGACATTATCAACTACGGTCTGGCCATCTGGCTGTCGATGACGTGGAACTTCTACATCAATAACGTCCTGACCTTCCGCGACAAGCGCCTGAAGGGCTGGCCGATGCTTACCGGCCTGCTGGGCTTCTACTTCGCCTGTTCCATCGGGGCGCTGCTCAGCCTCGGGGTGGCGATCCTGCTGAAGGACTATTTCGGTATCCACTGGTTCGCGGCCGGCATTTCGGCGGCGCTGCTCAGCGGCGTGTGGAACTACTGGGGGGCCAAGGCCTTCGCCTGGAACCAGAAGAAGGGTACGAATTAATGATCGAGGAAAAGTTGCCCGGCAAGCCGGGTACTTTTCCTCGGACCATATCGAGAAAAATCTCTTGGGGCGGCCCAGCGAGATTTTTCAGTTTTTGCTTATCAGAATAAAAAAAGCGCCCTGCACCAAGGGGGGGAAGGTGCAGGGCGTCAGTGGACCCGGATATCCTCTTAAATCAGAGAATTGGGAGGGGTTCTCGAATCGGTTAGTAACGATCGCGGCGGTCGTAACGGTCATAGCGGTCGTAATGATCGCGGCGATCGTAACGGTCGTCATAGCGGTCACGACGGTCATAACGGTCATCGTAACGGTCGCGGCTGCCGTAGTACTGGCACTGGGTGTTGTCCGAGCCGACCTTGGCCCCGATCAGGCCGCCGACGACGGCGCCCAGAATAGTCCCTTCGGTGCGGGCGTTGCGGGCCGAGACGCCGTTACCGACGGCGGCACCGGCAACGGCCCCCAGAACCGCGCCATTGGTCTTGTTATTCGTCTTGCGCTCGGCGCAGGCTTCCGAATAACTGCGGCGCTCATAGCGGTCGTAACGGTCATAGGCCGAAGCGGTGCCGGCCAGACCGGCGCTCAGAACCATGGCCGAGGCCACGGCCGACAGGACGATCTTTTTCGTGGTGTTGAACTTGGTCATGGTGGGGTTCCTTTCGGGTTTATTTCCATTCCGCGGCGGGTCAGCCCGTCGTTGATGAAGACCTTTATAGGCCCCCCAACCTGAACGGTTTTTGAGAACCCTGTTCATCTTCGTTCATCTTGGCATTTTCTTTTGCAGGCTGAACGGGCTGAAATTTTCCGAAAATATTTGAAATATCAATGCATAATGGCCCCTGTTGTGCCGGAAGTCGGGAGGGCGGCCTGTCTGGACGCAGAACTTTTTTCAAAATTTTTGTTCAGCTTTGAACCCCAACTCCTTTATTAGCCGCCCATGAGTGATGTGACCCTTACCATCGAAAAAGTCGGCTTTCAGGGCGACGGTGTGACGACGGACGGCGTGTTCGTGCCCCTGACCCTGCCCGGGGAGACCGTGCGGGCTTCCGCGCCAAAGGACGGCCATGCGCGCCTGATCGAGGTGGTGACGCCGTCCGCTGAGCGCGTCGCCCCCGTCTGCCCGCATTTCAGCCAGTGCGGCGGGTGCAGCCTGCAACACTGGGAGATGGCGGCCTATAGCGACTGGAAGCGCGCCAACGTCGAAACCGTGCTGCGTCGGGCGGGGCTGGAAACCGAGGTCGCGCCCATTCGGACCACGCCGCCCGCCACGCGCCGTCGGGTTGGCCTGCACGCCAAACAATACCGTCAGGGCAAGACCGTGCGCACCGAGCTGGGTTATAAGCGGCGGCGCTCGTGGGATCAGGTGAAGATAGAGGTCTGTCCGGTGGCCGATCCGGCCCTGATCGCGGCCATACCTGTGCTGACGGAAATCGCCTCTCACCTGTTTGAGCATCCGAAATCCGCTCCCATCCTGTCGGTGACCGTCTCGGATACCGGGCTCGACGTCGATGTGCGCGGTATCGAGCGCAGCAAAAGCGGCGGTCTGAGCGCACAGGCGCGCATGGAGATCGCCCTGATCGCGCAGTCGTCGGATATCCGTCTGGCGCGTATTTCGATGGCCGATGACATCCTCTATCAGTCGCATCTGCCCAGCGTGCGCTTTGGCCGCGCCACGGTGGACCTGCCGACCGGTTCGTTCTTGCAGGCCTCTGCGACGTCCGAGGCCGATATGGTGGCGCTGGTCAAGGACGCGGTGGCGGGGGCCAGGCGTGTGGCGGACCTGTTCTGCGGGGCGGGTACATTCACCTTTCCGCTGGCCGAAACGGCTTCGGTCTATGCCGCCGACGGGGCGGGCGGGGCGGTGCGGGCGCTCAAGGCCGCCATTGGCCGCGCGCCGGGCCTGAAACCGATCACGGTCGAAGCGCGCGATCTGTTCCGCGCGCCGGTGGTGGCCGAGGAAATGGCCGGCTGGGACGCCGTGGTCTTCGATCCGCCGCGCGCCGGGGCCGAAGCGCAGGCGCAGCAGATCGCCCGCTCACAGGTGGCGCGTGTCGTCGGCGTGAGCTGTAACGTGCAGACCTTTGCCCGCGACGCCAAAATTTTGACAGAGGCGGGCTTTCAACTGGATCGGGTGACGCCTATAGATCAGTTCCTGTGGTCCGGCCATGTCGAGCTGGTCGGCGTCTTTTCGCGGTAACTGCCTTGATATCTGTCGTCATTCCCACCCTCAATGCCGAAGCCACACTGGTGCGCACCCTGGGCGCGCTGGTCCCGGCGGTGGTCGAAGGTCTGATCAAGGAAGTGATCATCGTCGATGGCGGCTCCGAAGACGCGACGCTGGAAATCGCCGAATCCACGGGCTGTACCGTGCTGCACGCGGACGCGGGGCGCGGTCTGCAACTGTGGCAGGGGTGTAAGGCGGCCAAGGGCGACTGGCTGATGATCCTGCACGCCGACTCGCTTCTGGGTGATGGCTGGATGGACCATGTGCGCGACCACATGAAGCATTTTCCGTTGCGCGCCGGCTATTTTCGGCTGGCTTTTGATGATCCGTCGTGGTTTGCCAGCTTTTGGGCTGAGGTCGTGGCCTTCAATTCACGCTGGCTGGCCATTCCGTCCGGCGACCACGGCCTGTTCCTGTCGCGCGCCCTTTATGACGCCGTGGGCGGTTATAAGGATCAGGTGGCGTTTGAAGACCTGAGCATCGACCTGGCTCTCGGCCGGGCGCGCCTGCGGCCCATTCCGGTGTCGCTGACCACCAATGGCGAGCGCTTCCGCAAAGGGAGCTGGTATTTATCGCTGTTCGGCAAGGCGGGCGGCTTTGTGCTGTACCTGCTGGGCTTCCCGCCCAAGCCGCCGGTGAAGACGACTTAGATTTAGCCACGAAAAACACGAAAATCACGAATTTCGTTGCGTAACTCTGTTCGCGCGAAGCGTTCGTGATTTTCGTGTTTTTCGTGGCTAATTACTTATCGGCCAGAATATCGACGATCTTGGCATCCGAAGCCGCCAGCGCCAGAGTCTTTGACGGCTTGCCCATGATCTGACGATAGATCCAGTAAGAGGCGACCACCTCTTCGACATATTGCCGCGTCTGGGCCACCGGGATCGATTCCATCACCAGCAGCGAGTCGGCGTCATCGCCCAGCGAGCGCATGGCGTCCTGCACCCATTTTTCGCCGGCATTGTAGGAGGCCACTACGCGGAACAGGTCGGAGTCATTGATGCCCGACGCCGCCAGTTTCAGCATGTAGGACTGACCCACCTGAAGATTGACCGCCGGGTCGAGCAGCTTGTCCGGATTGCTCATCAGGCTGGAATCGCGCGTCACCACATAGGCGGTGGCTGGCATCAGTTGCAAAAGGCCATAGGCCCCGGCATAGCTCTTGGCCTTGGCGTTGAACTTGCTCTCTTTCTTGGCGATGGCGAACAGCAGCGCCTTATCGATGCGCCAGCCTTCGGTCGGCTCGAAATCGGGGATGGTATAGTTGGCCGGGTCGAACAGACGGTCTGAGGTGCGGATTTGCGAGACTGACAGATCGTGCGCGTCGGCCAGAGCCAGCCAATTGCTGCGCGTCTGCTGATCCGGTGAACGCTGGATGGCGGTTTGCAACTCGCTGCGGGCATCGGCCTTGCGGCCTACGGCCACCAGCATCGAGACGCGGCGGGCCTGAGCGTCGTTTTTGGCCCAGTTGAAATCGGCATTGAGCTTGGCCGTATAGGCCCCGCGCGTTTCTTCGGCAAAGACCGGGGCCTGTCCCTTTTGCGCGCGGACGACGGCGGGTTCGGCCCCCAGACGCTGCTCGGCCAGAAGGCCATAGAAGGTGAAGGGGAAGGAGGCGGCGTATTTGAAATAAAGCTCGGCGTCGCCCTTATGGCCCATTTTCGCGGCCATGCGACCGGCCCAGTAGGCCCCGCCCGACTGGCTCCAGGCGCTCTGGCTGGGGTCATTGACGATGAAATCGAAGTGTTTCAGCGCTTCGTCATAGCGCTTGAGGCGATAGGCGGCGAGGCCCGCCACCCAGCGATCGCCGATCTGCACGCCCAGTTTCAGCGCCTGATCCAGCTTGCCGTCATTATAGGCCGAGCGCGCCGATTTGGGCGTCAGGGCCGAATCGGGTCCGGCGGTGCCCGCCTTGACTTCGCTGCGCGGTGGCCCGTCCAGCAGGCCGGTGGAAGACAGTTTCTGCGCCCCGGCCAGTTTGGGGAACGGCGGGTCTTCGACGCCCTCAGGCTTTTTGCGCTTGGCGAGATTCCACACGCGCATGGCCTGCGGGTGGTCGGGATAGCGCTCCAGCCAGCTCATCAACTCTTCGTAGGTTGAGCTGTAGTCCGGGTGGAACAGTTTGTTGAACTCAAGATAGCCCATCAGGCTCTTGTCGCTGATCTTTTCGATCGAGGCGTCGGCGGTGGCGAAATCGCCCTTGTCGAGCGCCTCAAACGCCGCCTGATAAAGCTGTGCGTCCCACGGCGACAGGCCGGGATCAAGTGCGGCAGGCACCTTGGGCGTCGCGCGGGTCAGGCTGCTATAGGCGACGGGCTTGCGCGGTGTGTCGGAAGCTGCCGCCAGCAGGACCGCGCCCTTATAGGCGGTTTGCGGGGTGCTGAGGATGGCATCGACGGTCTTGTCGCCGGTCAAAGTAGGGGTTTGGGCGAGGGCGGGCGCACAGAAACAGACGGCGGCAAGCGCAGCGGCGGACATCAGGACATGCCGGTAGCGGGCGCGGCTCGCAGGTCTGGTCAAGGCAACACTCCGTCGTTGTTTTTCCAAATCGGGAGGTTTCGGACGCGGTTTGAACAACCCTTTTGCGAACGAAACGATGCATCCTGGCCAGCGCGGGAAAGTGCGGACGCCTGTGGACAGTAATCAAAACCTGATGGGGAGGCAAGCTATTAAGGGTTGCGCTCTTAGGCGAGACCCTCCGTGGCCAGAAGGAAATCGCTCCAGAACGCCTTTTTGGCAAGGGGTTGGCGCAGCAGAAGCGCGGGGGGGAAGGTGACAAAAACCCGCAGGGGGGCACCGCCCGAAAGGGTCAGATCGTGCGCCTTGCCGCGCAATCTTTGCACGCTGTCGTTGGAATCGAGCACGCTGCGCACCGCCGTCGCGCCGCACAGGATGACGACCTTCGGTGCGCTCAGTTCGATCAGGCGGCGCAGGAAGGGGGCGGTGAGGCGGATGTCTTCGTCGGTGGCCGGACGCCCGCCCGCCGGACGCCAGAACAGACCGGGTAGGCGTAAGGCCCGTTCATTGAGCCCCAGCGCCGACAGGGCCGCATCGGTCAGATGCCCCGGTTTGCCCTGAAAGGCCGTCTGCGCCTCGTCCTCATCGGCGTCGGGCACATCGCCGACGATCAGCACGTCTGCCGCTGAGGCCCCGCGTCCGCGGATCAGGCCCTTGCCGCCTTCATAGCGCAGGGGCACATCCGGAAAGGCCTCCAGAGCGGCATAAAGCGCCTCGACCGTCGCGGCGCTGGCGGCGATAGCTGCGGCGGCAGCGGCGGCGCGCTCGACATCAAAATGGCGCAGCGACTCAGGCCTCAGGGCATTGACGCGCACAGCGCTCGGCAGGGGGGTGACCGTCGCCGGGGCGTTTTGCGCCGTCGCCGCCACAGAACGCGATTTATTTTCCGCCAAAAGACGATTAATAGGCTGAGCATCGTAGATGTCGTCCAACTCATGGTCATTGAGAAAGCTGAGATAGCTTTCCAACTCGCGCATGGTTTGGGCCGTGATGGCGTGAGGCTCCGGCATAAACAGACATCTTTGAGAAAAATGATCGGCAGGGTCTTTACAGTCTTTACGGAAACTGTGCCACAAGATCAAACCGGCACCGGGAAATATTAGAGAAGAGTACGAACATGGCGGACGCACCTGAACGGGAATCGATGGAATATGACGTCGTCATCGTGGGCGGCGGCCCGGCGGGGCTGGCGGCGGCCATTCGCCTCAAACAGACGGCACAGGCCAGTGGCGGCGACGTCTCGGTGGCCCTGCTGGAAAAGGGCTCCGAGATCGGCGCTCACATTCTGTCCGGCGCGGTGATCGACCCGTCGGGACTGACGCAGCTTTTTCCCGACTGGAAGGCGCAGGGTGCACCGCTGGAAACGGCCGTCACCGAAGATCGCTTCATCTATCTGGGGCCGCAGGGCGCGCTTGATATCTCCTTCCTACCCATGCCGTCCTACATGAAGAATCACGGCTGCTATATCGGGTCGCTGGGCAATCTGACGCGCTGGATGGCCGAGCAGGCCGAGGCGCTGGGCGTTGAAATCTATCCGGGCATGGCCTGTTCCGAAGTCCTGTACGACGACGCGGGGGCCGTAGCGGGTGTCGTGGCCGGCGTGTTCGGGCTCGACCGCGAAGGCCAGCCCAAGGGCGATTACCAGCCCGGTCTGGAATTGCGCGCCCGCTACACCTTCTTCGCCGAGGGCGTGCGCGGCTCGCTGTCGCAGCAGATCATCAAGCGCTTTGAGCTGGACAAGGACAGCGACGTCCAGAAATACGGCATCGGTATCAAGGAGTTGTGGAAGGTTCCGAAGGCGAAGCATAAGCCCGGTCTGGTGCAGCATACGCTGGGCTGGCCGCTGGATGACAAGACCGGCGGTGGCTCCTTCATGTACCATTTCGGCGACGAATATGTGTCGATCGGCTTCGTCGTCCACCTCAACTATCAGAACCCCTATCTGTCGCCGTTCGATGAGTTCCAGCGCTTCAAACAGCACCCGGTGGTGCGCGAGCATCTGGAAGGCGGGCAGCGTATCTCCTACGGCGCGCGGGCCATTACCGAAGGCGGCTATCAGTCGGTGCCGAAATTGAGCTTCCCTGGCGGGGTGCTGATCGGCTGTTCGGCGGGCTTTGTGAACGTGCCGCGCATCAAGGGCAGCCATAACGCCATCAAGAGCGCCATTCTGGCCGCCGATGCGGCGTGGGCAGCCCTGTCGTCGGGCGACGCGCCACAGACGCTGGAAGGCTATGACAAGGCCTATCAAAAGTCGGATATCGCCAAAGAACTGAAACTCGTGCGTAACGTCAAACCCCTGCTCAGCCGCTATGGCACGACGCTGGGCATGGTGCTGGGTGGTCTCGACATGACGGTGGGCAATCTCACCGGCGGCTGGTCGCCCTGGGGCACGCTGAAGCATGGCAAGACCGATGCGCAGTCGCTCAGACCCGCTGCGGAATTCAAGCCGATCGCCTATCCGAAGCCCGATGGCCAGATCAGCTTCGACAAGCTGTCTTCGGTGTTCATCTCCAACACCAACCACGAAGAGGACCAGCCGGTCCATCTGCGCCTTAAGGACCCGGAGGTGCCCATCGCCATCAACCTGCCCAAATATGCCGAACCGGCGCAGCGGTACTGCCCGGCCGGGGTCTATGAGGTGGTGGACGATAACGGCAAGCCACGCTTCCAGATCAACGCCCAGAACTGCGTCCACTGCAAGACCTGCGATATCAAGGACCCGACGCAGAACATCGTGTGGACCACACCCGAAGGCGGCGGCGGCCCCAACTATCCGAATATGTGATGTCTCTCCTCCCTACGGCAAAGCTGTAGGGAGGAGGGTAGGGCTTTTCCCTAGAATTTGACGTTTTTGAAAGGGGTGTCCTTCGATAAGGACTTGATCCTGCCGGATTTACTGCGTTCACTGTGCCGGTAATCGAGAGACGCCCCTGATGAAGCCTGTTCTTGCCTCTGCCGCCTTCGCCGCCCTTGTGTGCCTGACCACGCCGGTCATGGCCGCCGATAAGGCCTATTCCAGCGCCTATGGCGACTTTCTGGTCGGGCGTCTGGCGGCGGCACAGGGCGATACGGAGACGGCCGCGCGGGCCCTGATGGCGGCGGCGGACGCTGACCCTGCCAATGCGTCCTTGCGCGAACGGGCCTTTCTGGCGGCGGTGCTCAGCGGCGATATGAGCTTTGCCCGCAGCCACGTGCCCGAAAACGGCGGGCGTTTGTCGCGCACGGTCGCCGCTCAGGTGCAGGCCATCGCGCTGATCCGCGAGGGCAAGGGCAAGGCCGCTGCGGCCGTCATCGAAGCCTCGCAAAAGGCCGGCGCCAGCGACCGGGCCACGGTTTTGCTCAAGCCGTTATCCTACGCGGCGGCGCGTCAGTGGGACAAGGCCATCGACCCGACGCTGGAAAGTCAGCTCAACGCCGGGACGACGCCGAATCGCGACCGGCTGGTCCTGTTTCTTCAGGCCGCCAATCAGGCGCGTCTTTTGGAGATGAAGGGCCGTCATGCCGAGGCCGAGGCCATCTTCAAAATCATCTGTCAGCCCGGTCCGGCCAGCGTGCTGTTCGGCCCCTATTACGGCGCATTTCTGGAAGGCCGTGGCCGCAAGGACGAGGCGCGCAAGCTCTATACTGACATTCTGGGCGTGTCCGAGGACCGGCTGGTGCGTCAGCGCCTCGACGGGCTCGATGCCAAAGACTATCGCAAGCCGAAATCACCCGATGTGCGGCTTATTCTGGCCGACAGCCTGTTCCTGTCCGGCACGCTTTATGCCTCGGAGCAGCAGTCGGAAATGGCGCTGGCGACGCTGAGGCTGGCGCAATACGCCGCCCCGGAAACCGCGGTTGCCACGCCGACGCTTGACCGCACGCGGCTTCTGGCCGGGCAGGTGCTGATGCGCATGAAGGACGTGCAGGCGGCGCAGACCGAGTGGGCGTCGATTGAGCCCGACTCGCCCTTTTACCGTGAGGCGCAGGTGCGCGCCGCCTGGAGCCTCAAGGAAGCCGGTGATCTCGACGGGGCCGAGGCCCTGTTTACCGAACTGAGCGCCGCCGACCCGAAGGACATCGGCCTGACGGTCGAGCGGGCGCGCCTTCTGTGGCAAAAGGATGATACGGCCGGGGCGCTCAAGCTGATGGAAGCTTATCAGGCCGCCTATGGCGACGCGGATTTCGGCTGGGAAACCTGGTTCACCGTGGCGGTGCTGTATCAGGCCGCTGGCGACTGGGACAAGTCTAAGGCGGCGGCGCAAAAGGGCCTGACCCTGCAACCGGACAGTTCCGAACTGCTCAACCTGCTGGGCTATGGCCTGATCGAGCGCAAGGAGAATGTGACCGAAGGCATGGCGATGATCCGCAAGGCGCTCGAAAAGACGCCGCGCTCAGGGGCGATCATGGATTCGCTCGGCTGGGGCTATTACCAGCAGGGGCAGTATGCCGAGGCGCTGGAATGGATCGAAAAGGCCATCGCCGCCGAACCGGCTGATCCGGAAATCACCGACCATCTGGGCGACGTCTATCACAAGCTGGGGCGCACCATCGAAGCGCGCTACCAGTGGGCGCGCGTCCTGACGCTGGAGGCCGACGACAAGCAGAAGGCCGCCGTGCAGGCCAAGCTGGATACGGTCGCGGTGCCCGACGTCAAGGCCGTGGCCGAGGCCGAAACGATGCCGGTGCCTGAGACGACCAAGCCCAAAGCCCCGGTCAAGACACCGGCTAAAACGCGCAAATGAAGCGGTCGCGGCTGGCCCCGGCCAAGGTCAATCTCTATCTGCACGTCGCCGCCCCGGATCACCGGGGCTATCATCCCCTGCGCAGTCTGGTGGTCTTTGCCGACTATGGCGATGAGGTAAGCCTGACGCCGGGTGAGGGGCGGCTGTTCATCGACGGGCCGTTCGGGCAGGGTTTGAGCACGGGCGAGGACAATCTGGTTCTCAAGGCCGTCCGGCGGTTTGAGGCGGCAACGGGCGTGCGCGTGGATAACCACGATTTCTACCTGACCAAAAACCTCCCTTTAGCCTCAGGCGTGGGCGGGGGCAGCGCTGATGCCGGGGCGGTGTTGCACCTGTTGCGCGAAGCCTGCGCGCCGGAGGTGACTGACGACGCCCTGTCCTTCATGGCGGCGGAGACAGGGGCTGACGGCGTGATGTGCCTGCGGGCTCAGGCGTCGATTGCCGAAGGTTATGGCGAGCGATTGACGCCGGTCACATTGCCGCCCTTGCCCGCTGTGCTGATCAATCCGGGAGTCGAGTGTCCGACACCGGCGGTTTTCAAGGCCTATGATGCGGCAGCGGAATTTGCCCCTGTTGACACGCAGTGGCGGGGATACGACCTGATCGACGACCTCGCTACCACCCGTAACGATCTGGAAGCGCCCGCCATCCGTCTGGTGCCGGTGATCGGTGAAGTGCTGGCGTCTTTACGCGCGCAGCCTGAGACACGCTTTGCCCGCATGTCGGGATCGGGGGCGACCTGTTTTGCCCTGTGCGAGACCTTGAGCGAGGCCGAAACCCTGGCGGCTCGACTGCGCGCCGACTGGCCAAAGGCGTGGGTGCGGGCCTGTACGCTGAAGTGAGCCCACAGATAGCCACAGATGACATCTGGTCAATGCCATGTCATCCCGTGGGGAGGACCGGGTTTTGGGAACCACAGATTCCACAGATTTCACAGAGGGGCGCTGCGCGCCGGTTTGCGTGGCCTCCGCACTCAGACGCTGAAAACGGATAATCCGTGAAATCTGTGTAACCTGTGGTTTCTTCTAAACTGTGGCCATCTGTGAAGAGGGCTTAAACCATCTCCACCGCGCGTTTGCTGCGCATGGCTTTTTCGACGCGGACCTCCGGGTCTTTGAGAAATTTCCGATAAGCGACAGAATCCGCAGGATAAAGCGCGATCTTGCCCGCGTGATTATAATGCGCCCCGAAGCCATAGGTCCTGGTCAGGGGCGAGGCGCGCATACACGGGTGCCCTTTGGAGAGAAACGTCGCGCGCGCCTGCTGATCCGCTGTATCAAGGCCGTATTTCAGGCAATGGACGGTAAAGTTCAGATCATCCAGAGTCAGTTCGTAGGGATGTTCCGACAACAGCTCATAATGCAACCGCGCCAGGGTCGGCGGGCCGTCACGGCGGGGCGGTTCGAGCCCCATGCGGTGTTTCGAGTCTTCGGCGATGGCGATGAAGGTGTTGCGGATCATGGCGTCGTCCCTGTGTCGCGACCTTTGGGACAGTGAGTATACGCCTGTCTCAGGCCGTCTTGAAGAGGCCACGCTGCCGCAGGATCAGGCAAAGACTCAGTGCGGGAAGCCCGGCCACTGCCGTGCCGATAAAGAAGATTTGATAGGCCCCGAACAGGCCGTGCGTCGCCGTCAGGCCATCAACGATCTGCCCCGAAAAGCCTTTCAGCAGCTTGCCGGTCAGGTCGGCCGCCGAATACATCAGGGCAAAGTGGGTGAGGGTGTGTTCCTTCACCGTAAGGCGCGTTAGAAAGGCGATAAAGGCCGTTTCGGCTACGCCATTGGCGATGTTGTCGATGATCAGCGTGCCGCCGAACACGGTGACATCCCCCGGATGCGCGGCCATCAGGGCAAAGCAGATATTGGACAAAGGCCCGGTCACCGCCCCCAGCCAGAAGGCGCGCTCAACCCCCAGCCACAGAAGACACGCCCCGCCCAGCGCCACCCCGGCGAACGAGGCCGCCAGCCCGATGGTCGAACGCACATAGGCGATATCGGCATTGCTGAGGCCGGTGTCGCTATACAATGGCCCGGCCACTGGCCCGATCAGATAGTCGGGCAGGCGATAGAGCGCCACGGTCGCCAGCACCCACCACGCCAGTCCCGCATGTTCCTGAAAAAAGCTTTTCAGTGGCACGACGACATAGGTGTCGAAGCTGTAGGGCACCGGCGGCGTAAGGGCCTCGGCGCGCGACGGCCGCGCAATTAGGGTTGCGGCCACACCGACCAGCATCAGCGCCGCCAGCCCGGTTACCGTGGCCGGCCAGCCGAATTGGTCTGCGGGAATAAGGATCAGCGAACCGGAGACGATGGCCGCGACCTTATAGCCGAGGGAATAAATTGTCGGATTGAGCGCCTCCTGTGCCTGTCCCTCGGTCTGCTCGATGCGCCAGGCGTGGATGGCGATTTCCTGCGAGGCGGCGCTTAAGGCCAGCAGCAGGGTCACGGCGACAAAGGCCCAGATATTCCCCGTGGGGCCGATGGCGGCCATGCCGATCAGGCTGAGGATCACCCCGCCCTGTGCCAGCAGCATGAAGGACCGCCTTTGCCCCAGCCGCGCGTGCAGGAGCGGCAGGCGCACCTTGTCCATCCACGGGGCCCACACGACCTTGAAGCCGTAAAACAGGCTGATCCAGCCCATATAGCCGATGACGGTCAGGCTTGTCCCTTCCTCGCGCATCCAGAAGCCGAGCGTCGCGCCGGTCATCAGGAAGGGCAGGCCCGCCGAAAAGCCCAGCACCAGCAGCAGCCAGGCATTGGGCGTTTTCAGGGCGCGGAGGATGTCGCGGAAGGTGGGCTTATCGGCAGAGGACATTTGGCTTTAACCCGCTCTCCCCAGTCGCGGGGAGACGCACAGAAAAAGCGATTCTCCGCCGTCTGAACAGGTTTTCTTTCCGTGCAAACCTTGCTTGGCCGGACGCACCTCTCTATGTTCGCGGCCATTCTGGAGTCCGGCATTTTCGAACATGACCAAAGAGCCCCTGTCCTTTCAGGACCTTATCCTGACCCTGCACCATTACTGGAGCCAGCAGGGCTGCGTGATCCTTCAGCCCTATGACGTCGAAGTCGGCGCAGGCACCCTGCATCCGGCCACCGTCCTGCGCGCGCTGGGCAAGAAGCCGTGGAGGGCCGCCTATGTGCAGCCGTCGCGCCGTCCGGTCGATGGCCGCTATGGCGAAAACCCCAACCGCCTTCAGCACTATTATCAGTATCAGGTGATCCTGAAACCGAACCCGGACAATCTTCAGGAACTGTATCTCGGCTCGCTGAAAGCCATCGGGCTCGACACCGCCCTGCACGACATCCGCTTCGTCGAAGACGACTGGGAAAACCCGACCGTGGGCGCGTGGGGCCTCGGCTGGGAAGTGTGGTGCGACGGCATGGAAGTCACGCAATACACCTATTTCCAGGGCGTCGGCGGCATCGAAGTCGATGTGGTGTCGGGCGAACTCACCTACGGGCTGGAGCGTCTGGCCATGTATCTTCAGAACGTCGATAATGTCTATGATCTGAAATTCAACACTGACGGCGTGAAGTACGGCGACGTGTTCAAGGAGCAGGAGCGTCAGTTTTCGGCCTTCAACTTTGAAGCGTCCGATGTGGCGACGCTTAAGCGCCAGTTTGAGGACATGGAGCGCAACGTTCTGCGCATCCTCAATACCGAAAACAGTCTGGGCTATAAGCTGGTCCTGCCGGCCTACGACCACGTGCTGAAGGCCTCGCACCTGTTCAACCTGATGGATGCGCGCGGCGCCATCGCGGTGGCCGAACGGCAATCCTATATCGGCCGCATCCGCGACCTCTGTAAGGCCTGCGCGCTTGAATGGGCCGCACAAGAAGAAGCTAGATAACACAAATGGCTCAGTTACTTATCGAACTTTTTTCAGAAGAAATCCCGGCGCGCATGCAGCTTCAGGCCGCGCGTGATTTTGAACGCCTGTTCCAACAGGGCCTTTATAAGGCTGGCTTGGATGATGCGAGCTTTGATGTCGCTCAAAATAAGACATACGAAATTCGCACTTATGTCGGACCGCGGCGCTTAGCCTTGGTTGTTGATGGGCTTGCCACTGAAACCGTTGCGACAACAGAGGAAATTAAAGGTCCCAAGGTTGGTGCTCCTCAACAGGCAATAGATGGTTTCCTTCGCAAAGTCGGAATGACCCAAGACGAATTGATGGATGTCAATGGTGTCTGGGTTGCCATAAAACGCAAAGACGCGCTTAAAACGGCAGAACTACTCCCCGGCATTCTTGAGGACGTCATCCTCAACTTCCCGTGGCCCAAGTCGATGCGCTCAGGCACGTCGAGCTTCCGCTGGGTGCGCCCGTTAAAGCGCATCCTGTTCCTGTTCGATGGTCAGGTCATTCCGCTGAGCGTCGGTGGCGTCACATCGGGCGACCTGACGCAAGGCCATCGCGTCCTGTCCTCCGGAGAAGCCCTTGCCGTCAAGGACTTCGCCGATTATCAGCAGAAGCTGCGTGATAACTTCGTCATCCTCGACCACATTGAGCGTCAATCCTTGATTCTGGATAAGGCCAATGAAGCCTGCGCCACCGCGGGCTGCGCCCTGATGGACGATCATGGCCTGCTGGAAGAGGTGGCCGGCCTCAATGAATGGCCGACGCCGCTGCTGGGCGATATGGACCCGAAATTCCTCAGCCTGCCGCCGGAGGTCATCAAGACCTCGATGCGCACGCACCAGAAATACTTCGCCGTGCGCGATCTTTCGACCGGAAAGATGGCGGCGAAGTTCGTCATCGTCGCCAATCAGGTGGCCAGCGACGGCGGGGCAGAAATCCGCCGCGGCAATGCCAAGGTGTTGTCGGCGCGTCTGTCGGACGGCGTCTTCTTCTGGTCCGAAGACAATCGCAAAGGTAATTTTGACGCCTGGCTGCAAAAGCTGAACGGCGTGACCTTCCACGCCAAACTGGGCACGATGGCGCAGCGCGTGGCGCGCATCGAAGCGCTGGCGCAAGTCATTGCGCCTCTGGTCAAGGCCGACGTGTCGCTGGCCACGCAAGCCGCGCATCTGGCCAAGGCCGATCTGGCCTCCTACATGGTCGGGGAATTCCCGGAGCTTCAAGGGGTTATGGGCGGTTATTACGCCGAAGCGGCCAGGCTGCCCGGCGATGTGGCCGAAGCCATCCGCGAACATTATAAGCCGCAGGGCCCCTCGGACTCGGTGCCCGAAGGCGCGGTGTCAGCGGCCGTGGCTCTGGCCGACAAGATCGACACGCTGGTCGGTTTCTTTGCCATCGACGAAAAGCCCACCGGTTCCAAAGACCCCTATGCCCTGCGTCGTGCCGCTCTGGGGATTTTGCGCATCCTGCGTCAGCACAATGTGCGCGCCTCTCTGTCGGAACTGGTCGCCGCCTGGTATCAGTCGCTGCTGATCTATGCGGGCGAAGGCCGCGCGGTCTATGTCGATACGGATAACTGGCGCGGTTCGGCCGGCCCGCGCTGGGCCGAGGGTGAAACCGAGGTCTATGACAACTATCTGCGCGATTTCCGCGCCGGTCTGCTCGAAAGCCCGGTCTTTGTCATCCCGACCGACCGCGACTACGATCTGGACCTGCAATTCGAGCATGTCACCAACACGCCCAAGGTCGATAACGCTCTGCTCACCTTCCGCGATTTCCGCGCGGTGTCGGCGGAGTTTGCCGACTTCTTCGCCGATCGCCTGAAGGTCATGCTGAAGGATGAAGGCGTGCGTTTTGACGTGGTTGAGGCCGGGTTTGCGGTCAAGGACGACGACATGGTGCGCACCGTGGCGCGCATCAAGGCGCTGGAAAGCGTGCTGGCGACGCCGGCGGGGGCTGAGCTTCAGGCCGCCTATACGCGCGTGGCCAATATCCTCAATGCCGAGGCGAAGAAGGGCGCTCTGCCGACGGCTGAGCCCAAGCTGCTCAACGGTGCCCCGGAGGTCGAAACGGTCCTGACGCAGCAGGTGATCGCCCTAACGCCGGTGCTGGAGCGGCTGATCGACGCCGAACAGTTCGAAGAGGCGCTGGGCAAGCTGGCGGGTTTGCGCGGGGCGGTCGATGCCTTCCTCGACGGGGTGCTGGTCAATTCCGACGTGGCGGCTGAGCGCGAAAACCGCCTGAGCCTGCTGTCGGCCTTGCGGTGTCTGTTTGACGGTGTCGGCGACCTGTCGAAGCTGGCGTAGGTTTAATCCTCCTCCCTGTCGCGCAGCGATGGGGAGGGGTTTTTAAACCCCACCGTCTTTTTGCCTTTCAGGCAAAAATCCACCCCACCTGAAATCAGGGGAGGTGCTTTGCATTTCGAATTACATAAAAACTTATTCCGCAAAGTTCGCGCGCGCGTGTACCTTTGGCCTCAGAGCGGGATGGAAGCGTCATCCCGCTTTAAATTTTTGTTTTATCGCGATATTTTTGTCGAAAACCGCTCACACTTTTCGACATATCGCTCTGGCATCCGGCCGTGCCAGTCGGGTGAACAGATACGCCTATCTGATTGAGGAAAGAGGGATTTTCGATGTCGAAGTCATGGGTTTACGCATTTGCCGCCGGTAAGGCCGATGGCGATGCCTCGATGAAGAACCTGCTGGGCGGCAAGGGGGCCAATCTGGCCGAAATGTCGTCCCTGGGCCTGCCGGTGCCGGCGGGTTTCACCATCACCACCGAGGCCTGCGTCCATTACTATCAGAACGACAAGACCTTCCCCGCCGGGCTGGAAGCGCAAGCGCAGACCGCTCTGGCCAATCTGGAGGCCGTGACGGGCAAGGGCTTTGGCTCGGTCGAAAACCCGCTGCTGGTTTCTGTGCGTTCGGGGGCGCGCGCGTCGATGCCGGGCATGATGGATACGGTCCTCAATCTGGGCCTCAATGATCAGACGGTCGAAGGGCTTGCCGCCCTGACGGGTGACCGCCGCTTCGCGCTCGACTGCTACCGCCGGTTCATCACCATGTACTCGAACGTCGTGCTGGGCGTCAGCCACCACGGCTTTGAGGACATTCTGGACGACCATAAGGACCGTCTGGGCGTCACGGTGGACACCGACATCACGGCCAAGGACTGGGAGCGCGTCATCGCCGACTATAAGGCCAAGGTGAAGACCGATCTGGGCCACGACTTCCCGCAGGACCCACAGGATCAGTTGTGGGGCGCAGTCAAGGCCGTGTTCGGTTCGTGGATGAACGACCGCGCCAAATTCTACCGCAAAATGCACGACATCCCCGAAGACTGGGGCACGGCTGTCAATATTCAGTCGATGGTGTTCGGCAATATGGGCGACACCTCGGCCACCGGCGTCGCCTTTACGCGCAACCCTTCGACGGGTGACAACAACCTTTACGGCGAATTCCTGCTCAATGCGCAGGGCGAAGACGTGGTGGCGGGCATCCGCACGCCGCAGACCCTGACAAAAAAAGCCCGCGAAGAGATGGGCGAGCGCAACCCCTCGATGGAAGAGGCCCTGCCGGAGGTCTTCGCGCAGTTCCGCTCAACCGTTGAGACGCTCGAAAAGCATTACCGCGATGTGCAGGATGTGGAGTTCACGGTCGAACAGGGCAAGCTGTTCATGCTGCAAACCCGCAATGCCAAGCGCACCTCGCGCGCGGCGCTGAAAATCGCCGTCGATATGGCCAAGGAAGGTCTGATCACGCCGCAGGAAGCGCTGATGCGCCTCGATCCCGGCGCGCTGGATCAGCTTCTGCACCCCATGCTGGACCCCAAGGCCGAGCGCACCCTGATCGCGCGCGGCCTGCCGGCCTCGCCGGGCGCGGCCTGCGGCAAGATCGTCTTCACCGCCGATGACGCCGTGCGTCTGGCGGCGGCGGGCGACGACGTCATTCTGGTGCGCGATGAAACCTCGCCCGAAGACATCCACGGTATGCACGCGGCCAAGGCGATTATCACGGCGCGCGGCGGTATGACCTCGCACGCCGCCGTTGTGGCGCGCGGCATGGGCCGTCCCTGCGTATCCGGGGCCGGGGAAATGGTCATTTCGACCGAGCGCGGCGAATTCAGCGCGCGCGGTCAGACCTTCCGCTTCGGGGACATTGTGACGCTCGATGGCTCCAGCGGCGAAGTATTCAAAGGCTCCATCCGCATGATCGAGCCGGAATTCTCGGACGACTTCCATCAGATTATGAGTTGGGCCGACAAATTCCGCACGCTGAAGGTGCTGACCAATGCTGAAACCCCGGCGGATGCGCGGACCGCCATCGGCTTCGGCGCCGAAGGCATCGGGCTGTGTCGTACCGAGCATATGTTCTTCGACGAAGACCGTATCAGCGCCGTGCGTGAAATGATCCTCGCCGATGACGAAGCCGGTCGCCGCAAGGCTTTGGCCAAAATCCTGCCCATGCAGAAGGCCGATTTTGTTGAGCTGTTCAAGATCATGAACGGCCTGCCGGTGACCATCCGCCTGCTCGATCCGCCGCTGCATGAGTTCCTGCCGCACACGCCGGAAGACATCAAGCTGGTGGCCGAAGCCGCGGAAGTGCCGGAGGAAAAACTCCTGAAGCGCACCAAGGAACTGTCGGAAACCAACCCCATGCTGGGCTGGCGCGGCTGCCGTCTGGGCATCACCTTCCCGGAAATCTACGAAATGCAGGTGACGGCGATTTTTGAAGCTGCCTGCGACGTGAAGGCCGAAGGCTTTGACCCGCAGCCGGACATCAT
Source organism: Asticcacaulis excentricus (assembly GCF_003966695.1). Taxonomy (NCBI): domain Bacteria; kingdom Pseudomonadati; phylum Pseudomonadota; class Alphaproteobacteria; order Caulobacterales; family Caulobacteraceae; genus Asticcacaulis; species Asticcacaulis excentricus. Next base: position 950,894 of record NZ_AP018828.1, on the reverse strand, counting down.
GCACCCGCTGGTGGCCACGAAGGAAGAAATGGCCAAGCTGGTCGCCATGACCAAGGCCATTGCCGAAGGCGTGCTCAAGGCGCGCGGGGCCGAGGTAGCCTATAAGGTCGGCACCATGATCGAGCTGCCGCGTGCTGCACTGCTGGCCGACAAGCTGGCCGAGACGGCGGAATTCTTCTCGTTTGGTACCAACGATCTGACCCAGACCACCTACGGCATCAGCCGTGACGACTCGGGCCGCTTCCTCAACCCCTATATCGAAAAGGGTATTTTCGAGAAGGACCCCTTCGTCAGCCTCGATCCGGACGGCGTGGGGCAACTGATCGACATCGCCCGCACCAAGGGCCGCACGACGCGCCCGGACATCAAGCTCGGCATCTGCGGCGAACATGGCGGCGATCCGGCCTCGATTGCTTTCTGTCAAAAGGTCGGGCTCGACTACGTGTCGTGCTCGCCCTACCGCGTGCCGGTGGCGCGTCTTGCCGCCGCGCAAGCCGCCATTTCGGCAAAGTAAGTCAATTGCAACACCCGACTGGAAGAAGCCCGGCCCCCCGCCGGGCTTTTTTCGTGGCGGAAAGGGATCGCATTTCCCCTCTCAGGCGTATGTCTTGGCGCTGTCACACGTGGCGTCTAACTTATCGGTCTCCGGCACGCTGCGGCCTATTGTCAGGTGTCGGGATTTGGGCTTTAGTTGTTAACACTTTCAGAATTTCGATTTTCCGGGAACTTGGCATGTCGTCCAAAACAGTATGGGGACTGGGACTGCTGCTTCTGACCGCCGGGGCAGGGGTGGGGCTTTATAAACAGCTTCCGGCCATGCCGCAGGCGCTGGAAGCGCGGGTCGCCGACGCGCTCAAGGCCGAGGGGCTGGGCGATATCGCCTATGAGGTCGATGGCCTCAATGTCCGCCTTAGCTTTAAAACGCAGGATTTTCGTCCCGGCGTCACCGCTGATGAGCGCAAGGCGCGTCTGATACAGGCCGCCGCCGCCGTGCGCAGCCTGCAACCGGAACTGCCGCCGGAAATCGAAATCTATGTCCCGAAGGGCGAGGGGTATCTGTACGGGCCGGCGCTGCAAGTGCTGACCGACACAAGCGAAACGCCGATGCGGGTGTCTATGGGGAAGACCGATCATGCTTTATCTGATCTTTGAGCTGCGCTGGCTGCTGCTGGGTGCGGCGGCGCTGGGCCTGTGTACGGGCTTTCTCGCGCGTCGTGCAGGGTAGGGGAAACATATGTACTTGCTGATCGCACAATCGGCGGCCCTGCTTCTGGCGGTCTTCCTGTTCAGCGGCTTTGTAGGCTGGCATCTGTCGCCCAAGCCGAAGCGCGCCGCGCGCCGTATCTCGATCTTTGATGAGGCCCCGGCCCCTATCCTCGACTCCACCTTTGACGCACCGCTGAACGCTCCGGCGGTTGAACGCCCCGTGGCTGACCCGATGGTCGCCGCCGCTCAGGCGCTCAATGCCTCGCGTCAGGCCGTTCAAACGCCCGCCGCACAGGCAGACGCCCCGCGTCCGTCGGCGGACATCATCCCGCTGCGACCGGTCGCGGCTGCCCCAATCGCAGGAGCGCCCGTCGCTCAACCGGCCGCTCCGCAGCCCGCACCTGTGGGCGTCTCCACCGAGCTGGAACCCGCCATCATGGCCGGGATCGAGCGGACCGAAGCGCCGGCCGTGGCCGCCCCCGCCCTGGCGGTCAAGGCGGAGCCGGTGACGGAGCTGCTCGATCGCACCTCACGCCCCAAGGCCTCGCTGCTGTCGTCCATGACGCCGGAAAGCGTGCGTGCGGCGGTGGAGCAGGCGGGCACCGGCCTTGAGCCGCATCGCCTCAGCGCGCCCGAAGGCTATCCCGACGACCTGACGCTGATTTCGGGCATCGGTGCCGATAATGAGCGCGAACTGAATATGCTGGGTATCTACCACTACTGGCAGGTGGCAAGCTGGACGCCGGAACACGTGGCCTGGCTGTCGGCGCGCGTCCATTCGGCGCCGCGCATCGTGCGCGAAAACTGGATGGCGCAGGCAGCGCGTCTGGCGGGCCGCGCGGCGTAAGCTGGCGCTCGGCAATAGAGGAAAGCCGGTGGGTTACCCGCCGGCTTTTTTATTGGCCACGAAAAACACGAAAAGCACAAAAAATGACGTCCTGGCCGGAGGGCGTGTTGAACAGGCGCTACGCGCCGAAATATCCGCCTACAGCTTTTTTGTGCTTTTCGTGTTTTTCGTGGCTAAAACCCTACCCTCTCGGCAAACTCAACCCCAGAGACGGGCTGAAGCGGAAACGGTCGCGGTCATAGGCGTAAAGCTCTGCCGGGCGGCCGCCCGTATCGTCGCGCATGATGCCTGTCGGGCGCACAAAGCCGGTGCGTTCCAGCGCGCGGCGGAAATTCTGCTTGTGCAGGGGCAGGCCGCTGATGGCTTCCAGCGAGCGCTGCAATTCCAGCAGGGTAAAGCGTTCGGGCATCAGCTCAAAGATCACCGGGCGGTACTTCAGCTTGCCCCTCAGTCGCGACAGGCCCGTGGCCAGGATGCGGCGGTGGTCCGACAGCATGGCCGTGCCGCTGCCGCTGGAGGCTTCGGCGCAACGCGATTCATGGATCAGGCAGGCGCTGTAGAGCAGTTCATAGCGATCCAGCACCCGTTCTTCGTTCCACAGGTCGCTGTCTTCGGGGAACAGGGTTTCGACGCGCCCGCGCCGCTCGGCGGCGCTCTGTGCGTGCGGAGCGGCGTTGCACCAGTCGCGCAGACGCCGACGCAGAGGCGCGACCGCGGCCGGTTCGCCGCGCCGCCAGTCTTCCCACGGAAAGAAGGCGGAATAGGGCTTCCATTGGGCCGATAATTGCGACTGGAAGGCGCTGTCGGCGGTGAGGGCCAGATAGCCCAGCGAAATAACGCGCTGATCGCTGCCGCCGGGGGCCAGCGAACTCACGCCCTGACGCCCTTCGTCGCCAAACGAATAAAGCTGTTCGACATAGCCCGCCGAAAAGCCGGTCTGTTCGGTGACAAAGGCCCGCACGGCGAGATCGAAGGTGCGGTGCGCCTCCGGGCGAAATGGGCCGGAGGGCAGGGCCGTGCCGTCAGGCAGGGTCAGGCACAGGACCATCGCCTCATTGTCCTTGATCGCCATAACCACGGCGGACAGTTCGATCGTCAGGCTGACCGGCACAGGCAACTCCTCCTTACAGGTTTTGGCTCAGGGCGTAGAACCTGTCAACGAACTGCGCACGGACTTCGGGGCCCGACAGGGCGGTCAGGCTGAGGTCGTAGCCTTCGGGCGGGGTGCCGAAAAAGGTGCGGGCTTCGGCGTCGGAAAAGCCGACCAGTTGCGTCGCTTCGAAATAGGCGCAGGCGTGATCGGCGCGCTTGATCAGGGCCTTGACCTCCGGTGGCACCGCGGCGGGGAGGCCAAAGCGGATATGGATGGCCTGTTCCAGATGATGCTCAAAACGCTTGTAATCGAGGCCCAGCGCCGCCTTGAACGGCGAAATCATGTCGCCAATGACGTATTCCGGCGCATCGTGCAACAGGGCCACCAGCCGCCACTGCGTGTCGAGCCCCGGCTTCAGATGGGCGCAGATGTCTTCGACGATCAAGGAATGCTGGGCGACCGAAAAGCCATGTTCGCCCGTGGTTTGTCCGTTCCAGCGGGCGACGCGCGACAGGCCGAGCGCAATGTCGTCAATCTCAATATCCATGGCCGACGGATCGAGCAGGTCGAGGCGACGCCCGGAGAGCATACGCTGCCAGGCGCGCGGGGCCGGATCGCTGGCAGGGCGTCGGGACGGTGGGGTGCGAGGGGCCATCGGGTTTCACAAAGTGTTGACGGGATACTTGTGTATTGGGGCCATATGCCGCGTGTCCAATCCACGGTGCGAGGCCTATACTTACAGTCATAAGGCGCGTTGCGTCGTGGTTAAATGCTGACCATGCACAAAAAAGGAGGCCCCTCTGATGACTGACTCCCCCCTCACTGCCGGTGGCGCGTGGGCGCGCGTATCGGTGCCGGTATCGGGTGCCACCTCGGAAGAGACGGCGATTGCCATTGCCGCCGATATTGCCCGTGCCTTTGGCGGGCAACTGAGTTTCCTGTTTGCGCCGCCCGATCCGGCCGAACTGGCCCCGTGGCTGGGCGAAGGCTTTATGGGCACGGTGCAGATGGCGGCCATGGACGGGCTGAAATCCGCCGCCGAAGAGGCCGAAGCCGTGGCGCGCGACGCCTATAACGACACCGCCTATGAACACAAACTGTTCCTGCCGTTGAAATCGCCGGTGTGGCAGTGTCTGGCGACGGAAACGCGCCTGTCGGACATTGTGGTCTTCGGCGATGAAAGCGCGCGCGGGCGTGGCCTGTTGTCCGAGGCGTTTCAGCAGGTACTGATGGAAGAACGCGCCGGGGTATTTATCGCCCGTCAGCCCTTTGCGGTGGGGGGGACGGCTCTGGTGGCGTGGGACGGCAAGGAGCCGTCGTCACGCGCCGCGCGTCGCGCCGTGCCTCTGCTGAAAAAAGCGTCGAAGGTGGTGGTGGCCGGGGCTCCGGTCGGGGAAAATCCGGCCGATCTGGGCAAGCTGGCGCGCTACTACATGCTGCACGGCCTCAATGTCGAGGTTGATATCCTGCCCAAAAGTAACGACCTGATCAGCACGCTGGTCGAGGCCAATCAGCGGCATCAGGCGCAGTATATGGTCGCCGGGGCCTTCGGGCGGTCGCGGCTGCGTGAGTTCGCCTTTGGCGGCACGACGCGCGCGCTGTTGCACAACACCAATCTGAACCTGTATATGGCGCATTAATTTTAGCGCCGAAGATAATGAAAAGGCGGCGGAAATTCCGCCGCCTTTTTTATTTGATCTCTTCCGACACCCGTTGCATGAGCGACCCCCACTGCCCCTCCTCGGTGACGAAGACGCGGGCATTGGCGTACCACGGGCAATGGTCGCTCCCCAATTGGGTCCACGAGCCGGGCGTCATGACGAACCAGGTCGGCACACCGGTCGCCGCGGCGATCTGCGTGCTTGCATTGGCGGGGCCGATGACCACGTCCAGCGCCGCGCACAGGGCACTCAGCTCACCCAGATCGTTCAGCAGGTCGATGGGCGGGGTGTAGAAGCGCGCGCCTTGCGCCTTGGCGGCGATCTGTTCGCTGACCGTCTCGCCATATTGCAGGTTGACGAGGACGAGGTCCTTGCGCCCCAGCAGCGGTGCGAGGGACTCAAAAGGCGGATAGAAGCGGTCGCGACGGGAATGGCTGATCAGGCTTTTCCATAGCAGGCCAACCTTCGGGCCGCTGCCCTGTCTGGCCAGTTCGCCTTTCCAGAAAGCGACGCGCGCCGGGTCAGGCACGAACACCGGCGCTTTATTGGCAAAGGCCTCCAGATCGCCGCGCAACAGCGGCAGGAAATCCCCCATCAGCGCCCAGCCGTCCACGCTGTCGCCCGACAGGCCCGGCACGCTGCGGGTAATGACGCCGTCACGGCTTTCGGTGTGATGCGGCAGAACGCGGGCCTTGGGGAAGGCGCGGGCAAACAGCGGCACGAGGCGCTTTTCAACGGCTAAGGTCAAAACCCCGTTGCCCAGCTTTTCGATAATATCGGGCACCAGAGTCCCGAACATGACCTCGTCGCCCAGCCCCTGTTCGGCCAGCAATAACAGACGCTTGCCGGCAATCTCTTCGGGCTTGAGCGGGCCTGTGGGCAGGTCGAAATGCACCTCTTTCGGCGTGCCGGTCATATGGCGCGCCGCATAGGCCTGCCACCCGGCCTGGAGATTGCCAAGGCCCAGATGGGCATAGGCCATGCTCAGTTCGACCGAACGCAGATTGCCGGGCTCGGAGAAACGATCCAGACACAGTTCCAGCTCCGGCAGGGCCTCGGCCAGCAGACCTTTCTCGATCCACAGGCAGGCGCGGTTGAAGCGCGCCGGCAGGCTGTTGTCCAGCGAGATGGCTTCGTTGAAGAAGATCAGCGCCGTGTCGGCATCGCCCTGCGCCAGCAGGATGGTGCCGAGCGTATCCCACAGGGCGCTTTGCTTCGGATAGTCGCTCAGATAGGCCTGAAGAAGCGTGATGGCCTGATCGAACTTCGACTGTTCGCGCAGCGCCGCAGCGTAATAGTTGACGGCCATCAGGTGACCGGGATCGCGCTGAACGATCAGGCCGTAAAAGCGTTCGGCCATGTCATAAAGGCCGATGCGGAAGGCCAGTTGCGCCAGATCGGCGGCGATATCGAGCGAGTCCGGCTGATGCTTCAGAGCCGTTTGATAGGCGTCGAGGGCCTGCGGAATGCGGTCCTGCCGGTCAAGCGCGGTGGCCAGCGCCTGCCAGGCACCGATATGGTCGGGCACGTGACGTAAAAGGGCGCGGGCCTGCGTTTCGGCCTCGGCCCAGTCGCGCATCAGAAGGGCGCGCTCAACACCCTGAAACTGACGGCGTATATCGTCACTGGATAGGGCCTGCACCGGGGCGGCGACCTCACGGATCAGGGCCTGACGCATGTCCTCTAGCGCAGGCGTCCACTCGCCGGGGGTGGGCGTCAGGAATATTCGGGCGCTGCCGTACCACGGGTAATAGTCGGTGCCCATCGTGGGCCAGCTATTGGACGGGGAGAGTATCCAGATAGGGGTGCCGACGCTGGCCGCGATATTGCTGGTGGCGTTTGAAGGCCCCATGATCAGGTCCATGGCGGCGCACAGGGCGGCCAGATCATCCAGATCCTGCTTCAGGTCGATGCCCGGCGGGTTCCAGATGCTCAGGCCTTCGCGTTCGGCCTGACGCAGTTCTTCACTGACATCGCCGTACTGAAGATTGACAAAAACGGCGCCGGGCGTGCGCAGGATGGGGGCCCAGCTTTCAAAGGGGGAATAGTAGCGGTCGCGGCGTGAATGCTGGACCAGGCTTTTCCACAAAAGGCCGATCTTGGGCTCAGGCCCCAGCTTGTCCAGCTCGGCCTTCCAGTGGGCGACGCGCGCAGGATCGGGGGTGAGGAAGCTTTTTTGCCGCGGAAAGGCCTGCGCATTGGGCCGGTAGCGCGGCAGCAGGTCGCCCAGCATGACAAAGCCGTCATAGGCGCGTGTGGTGTCCATTCCGGGGAAGTGACGCACCGTAATGCCATTGATCTTGCCCGTGCCGTGGGCGATCACCGTCGCCTGCGGGAAGCTGCGCGCATAGAGGGGGACAAGGCGTCTTTCCACGGCCAGAGTCAGGTGCCCCTCCGGGCCCATTTCGGCCAGAAGGTCGGGTAGCACCGTGCCAAACAGAATCTCGTCGCCCAGCCCCTGCTCGGTGGTGACGAACACCGACTTGCCCGTCAGGGACTGCGACAGATCCAGCGCCGGGACGTCGGTAATATACTTCATGCCTTCAAGGCTATGCAGGCCTTTGCGCGCCGCATAGTAACGATAGCCGGGCATCAGATCGCCCTTGCAGAAATAGCAGAAGGCCATGGCCAATTCCGCCGCCTCGATCTGGGCGGGCGAGACCATGCGCTTGATGCCGGCCTCAAGGCTGTGGATCGCCGCGTCAATCTCGCCCAGAGCGCCGAGGATCAGGCCGCGATTGTGCCAGGGCTTGGGGTCATCCGGGACGAATTTTACGGCTTCGTCGAAGAAGAGGAGGGCGGTCGGCAGGTCACCCTTGGCATTGACCACCGTGCCCAGCGTGTTCCACAGCGTGCCGTTGGACGGGTCCTTCTCCAGAAACGGCGTCAGGAGCGCAATCGCCTCTTCAAAGCGGCTGACTTCGCGCAGGCACGAGGCGAGGTTGTTGGCGACCTCAAAATCGTCCGGGTTTTTGCCGAGGACATAGCGGAACAGCTTTTCAGCCTGCGTGTGCATGTCCAGTTGATAGGCCAGACGGCCCAGATCATTGGCGATGCCGGTATTGTCTTCTTCGAGTTGCAGGGCGGCTTCGAAACAGGTGAAGGCGCTTTTGATGTCGCCGGCCTTTTCGCGGCATACGGCCAGAATATGCCAGGCCGTGCCGCACTTTTCATTGACGCGCAGCGCTTCCAGCGCCTTTTGCGTCGCCCCCTCATAGTCGGATTTCTGGACGAGCAGCAGCGAGTCCTTCAAAAGCGTGAGCAGACGCACCTCGCTGATGTAGCGTGTGGCCTCCATCAGTGCGTCGAGGGCGGCCGAAGACCCGGAATCCCCAAGAATCGTTGAGGCCAGATCGGCCAGAACGTCCTTACCCGGAGGCGTGGCGGCGGCGTTCATCGCGATAGAGCTGACCGTATCGGGCGTGGCGAGAACCTTTGCCGGGCGTATCTCAAGGGCCTCTGCGGCCGCGGTTTCAACAGCCTGATGTTTGATTGGCCACGTTTTTTTGGGCATTGGACTCTCCGCACCCGTCTGTGCCCCACGCTCGTGCCGCTTTCTGTATGGGGCATTTGACCGAAGGTGAGGACAGATGGTCATGAACGTGCAATCTTATGCGATGATTCGATTAAGATCAGGATAGCGTTACGCCCGTTATATTTGCGGCCGTGCGAAACCGGATATTAACCGTGCGAAGCCTAAGCTGCTGGCCAAAAGGACTCACATGCCGCTCAAACTGTCGCTCAAGCCGGGTGAAAAATTTGTTCTCAACGGTGCCGTCGTGCAGAACGGTGACCGCCGGTGTTCGCTTGTGCTCCAGAACAAGGCCTCGGTGCTGCGTGAAAAAGACATCATGCAGGCCAGCGAGGTCACCTCTCCGTCGCGTCACATCTACTTCCCGGTGATGATGATGTACCTCGATGAGGCGGGGGCGGAAAAATACTACGACGAATTCCTGACGCGCATGACCGAATTCATGAGCGTCATCGCCAATCCGGCCATTCTGGCGGAATGTGTGGTGATCTCCAAAGCCATCATGGGGCGCGAATATTACAAGGCCCTGATGGGCTGCCGTAAGCTTATCGAGTACGAAGACGAAAGACTTGGACATGTCTCTACAGGCCTATCAGAAGACGGCTCAGCGGAGTGAAGATCCGCGCCAGACGGAGTATCGTCTGTTCGGTCAGGTTACCCGCGCGCTGATGGAAGCGGCCGAGCTCGACCGGAGCGAGGTTTCCCGTCGCATGGATGCGCTCGACTGGAACCGCCGTCTGTGGTCGGTTCTGGGGACGGATTGCGCCCTGCCGGGCAATGGCCTGCCTGAAACCCTGCGCGCGCAGATCGTGTCCCTGTCAATCTGGGTCAACCGTCATACCTCGGCCGTCATGCGCGGTCAGGAAGAAATTGCGCCGCTGATCGAGGTCAATCGCCTGATCATGCAGGGCCTGATGCCGCGTCAGGACGCGGCGCCGGCTGCCGATCCGGCCTTTGTTGGCACGGTGCGGGCGTCACTCGGTTAAAAATTCACCCTGATGCAGATTTTGCCGGGCAGGGCCGGAGGGTAAGGGCGGGAGTCACTGATTCCTGCCTTTTTCAATTTAAAAATATCCATTAAAAACAACGATAAAAATATTTAACGCGATCTTACGGGCTGGCATTTCCATTGCTAGGTAACGGGCAGGCCAAAATGGCTTTGCGGCAAAATTGCCGGTCAAATCCCCGACCAGAATGGAAAGGACGTTATCGATGCCGAATATGTCGATCAATACCAATGCGGGTGCGATGATCGCCCTGCAAAACCTGAACAAAACCAACAACGAACTGCAAACCACGCAAACCCGCATCAATACAGGGTTGAGGGTTGCGAGCGCCAAGGATAACGGGGCGGTTTACGCCATCGCCACCCGCCAGCGCTCGGATGTATCTTCCCTTGGTGCGGTGACGGACTCGCTTGATCGGGCTAAATCGGCCGTCGATGTAGCGATCTCCGCCGGCGAAAGCGTTGCGGATATGTTGACCCAGATGAAGGAGAAGGCACTCGCGGCTTCGGATACGTCCCTGACCACGGTCAGTCGTCAGGCGTTGAACGAAGATTTCAAGGCGCTGCGCGATCAGATTTCGAAAACGGTGAACAATGCGACGTTCAACGGGGTCAACCTGATCAAAAACGGCGCCACGGCGATTGCTCCCCTGGCTAATGCGGACGGCTCGTCAAAGCTGACCGTGGCGGCGCAGGACCTCAGCCTGACGGGCAGCACGATCACGCTTTCGGCGGGTTCGGCCTTTACTTCGGCGGCGCAGGCAAAGACCATTGCCGATGCCGTAGATGTGTCGATTGCCAATGTGTCTGCGGCGCTTGGCCGTCTGGGGACGTCATCGAAGTCGCTGGATGCGCACGCACAGTTTGTTTCGAAGTTGGTCGACTCGATGGAATCGGGGATCGGCAACCTTGTGGACGCCGATCTGGCCAAGGAAAGTGCGAAGCTTCAGGCCTTGCAAACCAAGCAGCAGTTGGGTGTGCAGGCCTTGTCTATCGCCAATCAGGCTCCGGGTGTCGTTACCCGGCTGTTCCAGTAAGGTCTTTAAAGGCCGGAGTTGCGGGTCCAGGCGGTCCCGGCTCCGGCTTTCTTTTTGCCCAAAACGCGCGCGGCAAAAACTGCCGGACCAGGCAAAAACTGCCGATAAGCGGCAAAAACTGCCGGCTCAGGGGTGTGGTTAAGGCATGTATAACGCTTATATTTCAATTGCATACGGTGATTTTCCGTAAGCGGAGGTTTGGCCCGCCGCTTGCAGCCAAAGGGTCAGGCAAAATGCCGCCGGACGACAAAATGTCTCCGGTTCATCTAGAAGAAGGACTAGACCTATGGCGCTCAATAGCGTGAATACCAACAGCGGAGCTATGATTGCTCTGCAAAACCTGAACAAGACCAACGCCGACCTGCAAACGACCCAAACCCGTATCAACACGGGCCAGAAGGTCGCCAGCGCCAAGGACAACGGCGCCGTCTTCGCCATCGCCCAAGGGCAGCGCGCTCAGGTTTCCTCGCTCAACGCGGTTCAGGAATCGCTCTCCCGTAACCAATCTGTCGTCGATGTGGCCATCTCGGCCGGCGAATCCGTTTCCGACATGCTCTCGCAGTTGAAGGAAAAGGCCCTCGCAGCGTCTGACTCCAGCTTGAGCACGGCCAGCCGCACCGCTCTGAACGAAGATTTCAAGGCGATCCGCGACCAGATCGGCAAGACCGTCAACAACGCGACGTTCAACGGCATCAACATCATCAAGCAAGGTGGCTCGGCCCTCTCGGCTCTGGCCAACGACTCCGGTGGTACGCTGACCGTTGCGGCTCAAAACCTGTCTCTGACGGGTCTGGGTATCAACGCGACGACGATCGGCACCAAGGCTACGGCTTCGGCGGCGGTTGCGACCCTCGCGACCAAGATCGACGACGTTTCGGCCAAGCTGGCGAAGCTCGGTACGTCTTCGAAGTCGCTGGCTAACCACGCCAACTTCATCAGCAAGCTGTCTGACTCGATCGAAAACGGGATCGGCAACCTTGTGGATGCCGACCTGGCGAAGGAAAGCGCGAAGCTGCAGGCCCTGCAAACCAAGCAACAGCTTGGCGTTCAGGCCCTGTCGATTGCGAACCAATCGACTTCGACGGTTCTGAGCCTGTTCCGTTAAGGAATGACGGGGGCGGCGTTTCGACGTCCGCCCCCTTTTTCTCTGATCTGATGTCTGGCTCGGCATCACGATCATAAACAGAGGGCGCATCGGCGTAAGTCGCCGTGCGTAATACAGGAGATGTTTACGAATGCTGTAACCCCGCCCGCCGTCACCGACCCCACTCAGGTTAAGCCCGTGGAGCCGGTCAAGCCTGTTCAGGAAGTCGCTCCGGCAACCTCGGGCAACCAGACGGAAAACGGTCTGTCGAATCATGACCGGGCGCAATCTCAACCGGCCTATATGCTCAAACTGACGATAGATAAGGACCCCGACAGTGGTGAGTTCATCTATCGCGCGATTGACCGCTATACCGGCGAGGTGGTCCGCCAGTTCCCGCAAAAGGAGCTGCTGGAAATGCAAAAATCGAGAAGTTACAAAGCGGGAAGCATCGTCAGGACCGATATCTGACGTCTTTTTCCGGATTGTGAGCTGTTATATTTACCGCGTACCTGCCAAGGTCGCGGATAAAGGCGTTTGCATGAATTAACCTTTTGGTTACCATGTTCGTTAAGACTTCTGAGTCGTAGCGTATATGGAGAATCCTCATGCCGACGGTAAGCGTCAATACCAACAAGACTGCCATGACGGCGTTGCAAAATCTGAATGCAACGACCCGCAAACTGGAATCGACGCAAACCAAGATCTCCACAGGCCTTGAGGTGTCCAGCGCTAAGGACAATGCGGCCCTGTATTCGATCGCGCAGGGGCAGCGCGCTGACCTCAGCTCGCTCAGTGCGGTGAAAAACTCGCTTAACCGGGCGACATCGGTCGCTGACGTGACGCTGGCGGCCGGGGAGTCGGTCTCCGACCTTCTGGTACAGATGCGCGACAAGGTCGTTTCGGCCATGGACCCGTCGCTTTCAACGGCCTCGCGAAACGCTCTGAATGGTGATTTCCGCGAACTTCTCCGTCAGATCAGCCATGCCGTAGCCAATTCGTCTTTCGATGGCACCAACCTGCTTAACGGCACGATCACGAACGGCATTAAATTTATCGATAACGCCGATGGTAGTTCGGTTGTAACCCTGTCGTCGCGCAATTTCAGTCTGGGGGGCACGATTATCACGCTGTCGGCGGCGGCCAATGTGCTGACCCTGACCCGGGCGACGTCGGCTCTGGCCCGTCTGGATGCCTCGATCAACAACGTTAATGCCAGCCTTGCTGCGCTGGGTTCGGAAGCCAAGCAGATCGAGGGGCGTCAAAACTTCGTCGCCAAACTCTCCGGCGCTATCGAAGTCGGCATCGGCAACCTGGTTGACGCCGATCTGGCCAAGGAAAGCGCCCGCTTGCAGGCCCTTCAGGTGCAGCAACAATTGGGCACGCAGGCCCTGTCGATTGCCAACCAGTCGCCGCAGGCCATCCTCCGACTCTTCCAGTAGGCGCTTACTTTACGCAGCCTGAGCAAACCCGCCGGCATCCGGCGGGTTTTTTCTTTGTCATCATTGGCCAGGTGCGCTCAAGCATCTTCGGCCGTTGATATTTTTGGGCGGAATGATTTCTGTAATCATTCCGCTCAAGCCGCCATTGAGGCGGCGGCCAAGGTGGCGAAGCCACCGGCCGGCGAGGGGCGAAACAAAAAGCGAGATCATTATGTTTCTATGAGAAATCATAATGATCTCGCCCTTTTTGCCGCGGGTTAACGCTTCTTAAGCTTTGATCTGTGACAATGACCCTCATGACCGTGTCGTTCGATACCAGCCTGTTGACGAGTTATTTCAACTCGAAGACCCGTGCCACTTCCGGTACGGCCAATACGGCTGCGCCAACGACGGCGACCAGCCCTACGGGCACCACCCGCGCGCCAACCGCGCCGTGGGAAAAGGGCGGCACGCCGGAAGATACGCTGGTCAAGAATATCCTCTCAGGAAAAAGCTTTATTCGCGAATCGGCGGTCAATCTCGATCTGGCTGGCGCGTCGAACGACTACAAAAAGCTCTACACCCTCTATACCGGACTGAACTCCTTGCGCGCCGTGGCGGCCAAGGCGCAGTCGATTCTGACGGGGAGCAATCCCGACTCGATCAGCAACAAGACGGAACTCAATACGCTGCGCCGTCGGTTTGATTCCGGCATCGGCGAGGTCAGCACCTACGTCAAGGATGCGGATTACGAGCATCTGGACCTTGTGCAGGGGACCATTACCGACAAGCTGAAATCGAGCGTGGGCATCGCCCGCACCGATACGGCCTATTTCGCCAAGGACATCCATTCGGGCACGGCGACCAGTGAGGTTGAGGCCTTCAAGGGCGATGTGGCCTTTGACATTTCGGTCAAGCGGACGGGGACGACGGACCCGATCAGTGTTCACATCGACCTTGCGGAAATGGGCAGTGAAACCCGTTCGATGTCGAGCGTCGTCAGCTATATCAACGACAAGCTCAAAGCGGCGGGGCTTTCGACCAAGTTCGCCGTGCAGCGGACGGCGGGCGGCGACAAGACGGTTGAGGTGAATGGCAAGACCGTCAAGGTTGGCACCAATCCCGATACGTTTTCCTTGAAGATACAGGGCGATTCGACAGAGGCCCTCACCTTTAGTGCCGCGCCCACCGGGGACTCGGTTTTTGTCGTGCAGAAGACGGGCGATACCGACAAGACGACGAAATACAACAAGGAAACCAAAAAGTTCGAGACCGTCACGCCCAAGCAAACCACCGGCATGGTGAAGTTCAGCACGGGTGGCGATACGGTGTCGGCGCCCGGCGATACCTTCTGGACGGCGGGCCGCAGCGTCCAGAACGACCTTGAAGGCGCGATCAAGACCGTGCATCAGACGGTTTCCGGGCCGGATGGCTCGGTCTATGTGCTGGCCGATGTCGATGGCACCACAGAGGGTCAGACGATCAAGGGCACGCAGGACGTCGCCCTCATCAAGTACGATTCGGCCGGTAATGTCGTCTATGCCCGCACCCTGGGCGCGGCCGACAGTGCCACCGGCTACGCGCTGAGCGTCGGCGATGATGGCAAGGTCGCCATTGCCGGGTCGGTGACCGGTACGCTTTCGACCGTTACCACCACGACCTCAAGCTACACGGTGGATGGCAAGACCTTCACCACGACCTCGACCAAGGAAGACAGCGGGACGTCCGGCACCAACAAGACGGTTGCCGACAGTTTTGTCACCGTGTTTGATTCTGCCGGTCAGGAAATGTGGACCAAGCGCTTTGGGTCCACCGATGAAGATGCCGCTCTGGCGGTGACCTTCGGGTCGGATGGCTCGGTTCAGGTGGCCGGCAAGACGCGCAGCGTCATGCAGGGCGGAGTCGGTTCGGCGGGCGGCTGGGACGCCTATATCCGCAGTTTTGACTCGACCGGAAAAGCGACCGCCACGGTGCAATATGGCACCTCCGGCACCGATCAGACCAGCGCGGTCAAGGTCGATGGTAATACGCTCTACGCCGCCGGTGTGGAAGACGGCAATATCGTCCTTCGCGCCTATGACATCAGCGACCCGGCCAAACCAACCCTGACGGGCACCCGCAATCTGGGCGGTCTGGGGGGCGGGCAGATCGGCGCCATCGACGTCTATAATGGTAAGGTCTATGTCGGTGGCTCGACCGGCAATGACAGTATTCTGGGCGGCGGATCGGGTGCCACCGCCTTCCACGGGCATTCCGACGCCTTTGCCGCCACAGTCTCTACCGATTTCGCCTCCACCGCTGGCGATAAGGTCGTCTATTATGGCGGGGCAGGGGAAGAAAAGAACGTCAAGGTGCAGTTCACCGATGGCAAGGTCTATTTCGCCGGGCAGACCGAAGGCGAGATCGACGGTACGACCAAGATCGGCGAAGCCGACGCCTATCTGGCGCGCATGGACGTGGCCAGCGGCACGGTTGAATGGAGCCAGCGCTATTCGGGCAAGGACGGCGAGGTCGATCCGCAGGCCATGGCCGTCACGACCAATGGGGCCTCGGTGCTGGACAGGCTGGGCCTGCCCAGCGGCACCATCGAGTATAAGGATTCGACGCTTCTGACCTCAGGGACTTCGGTGCGCGCCGGGGACTCCTTCTATCTGCGCGATGCCGGTGGCTCGCAGAAAAAGATCATGATCGAGGCCAATGACACGTTGGACACGCTGGCCAAGAAGATCCAGCGCGCGGCGGGGTACAAGCTCAAGGTGACGGTGGCTAAGGTGACCGGCAAGGCCGAGTCGCAACTGGTTATCGAGCCGCAGAACAAGACCAGCCAGATGGAAATCGTCAAAGGTCCGGCGGGCAAGGATGCCCTCGAAGGGCTGGGGCTGACCGAAGGTCTGGTCCGCACGGCGGAGGACACCTCCGCTTCGTCTTCCTCGAAGAAGACAAAAACGGATACAGAAAAGCTGTTTGGCCTGAAGTTCAATGCCGACGTCAATCTGAACTCGGAGGAAAGCATCACGGCGGCGATCAAGACGCTGGACGATGCCCTGAAAAACGTCCGTTCCGCCTATCGTTACCTGCGCTATGGCGAAGATACAACCTCATCGGACGACAGCAAGAAGAAGACCAGTTCAGCCGGTTCGGCCGCCTACTGGAATGCCCAGGCTTCCAACTATTCTGCGGCGCTCTCCCGCTTGACAGGCGGCGCATAAACAGGCCTTTAGGGGGAGATGAACTCACCTCCGAGGGGATGGATTATGGCGCTGAATCGAAAGCAGACGATCTGGCTGGCGGGTGCAGGCGGGGCCCTGTTGCTGGCGGTGCTGATCGGATGGGCGATCTCCAGTTCGCAAAAAGAATCGCCGCGCATGAATACCGAAGGTCCGGGCCTTGTCCTCGACATCGACGATGCGCCGACCCTCGACGCCAAGAAGACGCTGCGCTGTTTCGTCAATGGGGAATTTGTGGGGCAACTGACCATCGCCGACTGCGCCAAAAAGAACGGCGTGGCCGCCAATGCGCTTGATGTCGGCGTCGATGAAAGCGGCGAAATGACCGCTGCCCCGACCGCCTCTCTGGCTCCGCCGCCGGTCATTTCGGCCGACAAGGTGGCGCCCGTGGTCGTCGATTCGGGTGAGCCCGTGGCCGCAACCGCCCCGACCACGGGGCCGTCCGGGGCCTGTCTGCGCTTTGCCGGTAACGAGTGGACGCGTCTGTCGGACGGTATTTCGCTGAACGCCTGCGCGACCCTGCTGTTTGACGGTCGCTGCGAACGTCCGGGTTCGGCCTCCTATGGCCGCTGGGGCAGTCAGACTCTGCGCCTGGTGCCCAAGCGCGTTGAAATTTCGGATGATAACAAGACCTTCCGTACCCTGCTCGAACAGGGTCAGGGCTGCTCAGTAAAGTAAGGAGCCACTCATGGCGATGAAACCTGTTCTGTGGCTTGTCGCCGGGGCCGCCTGTCTGGCGCTGGCCGGGTGCGAAAAGACGGCCGTCGAAGCGCCCGATGCGAAGAATGTCTGCTTCCACATCGGCTTTCCAAAGGATCAGCCGCCGAAGTTCAACGTCATCAAAAAAGACGTGCCATCGCTGGAATATTGCGCGGCGCATCTCGACGCCCTGCGCATCAAGTTCCTCAGCATAGGGTCGCCGCGCAAGGAGATTGTCGGGGTCTATAACGGCACCTTCCTGTGGTCCACGCCGCGCGGCATTCGCATTTCCAAGCATTTTGAAGGCCCGGCTATGCCTTTCCTGACCAAGGCCCCTGACGGGCGTCTGGTCATCCCCAGCGCCTTTGAGGTGCCGCGCGATCGCAATTTCTCGGAGCCGCAGACCCTCCCGGACAATCTGCCTGAAAAGAAATAAGGGCTCCCGCGCAGCGCGAAAAGATGTGAACAAAACGTTAACATCGACTTGGCAAGCGGCGTTTTGCCGCCTATGCTCAGACCTTAGCAATTAATGTGTCCGCCGAATCGCGGGCAGAACGGAAGGCGCAGCGCATGGCGGGCTCGGTCAACAAGGTCATCATTATCGGCAATCTGGGCAAGGACCCGGAAATCCGCACGCTCAATTCGGGGGAGCGCGTCGCCAATCTGACGGTGGCCACTTCGGAACAGTGGCGCGACAAGATGACGGGCGAGCGCAAGGAAAAGACAGAGTGGCACCGCGTCGTTATCTTCAATGACAACCTGGCCAAGATCGCCGAGCAGTACCTGCGCAAGGGCTCGACCGTCTATCTCGAAGGTTCGCTGCAAACCCGCAAGTGGACCGATCAGCAGGGTGTCGAAAAGTACACCACCGAAATCGTGCTGCAACGCTTCAACGGCAATCTGACGCTGCTGGGCGGCCGTGGCGACAGCGGCGGCGGGTCGTCCTCTTCGGGCGGCTATGATCAGGGCGGCGGCTATGGCGGCGGTTTTGATGATGGCGGCTACGGGGCCCCGGCCTCTTCGGGCCCGAAGGCGCAAGGCTCCGGCCCCAAGCAGAACTTCGATCTGGACGACGAAATTCCGTTTTAAATCGGGCGCGATTCGAACCCAAGGCCTGCGGTCAAACCGCAGGCTTTTTTGTGGGCGTTTCAGGCCGGTCCGCACGCAAAATAAATGTTAACAGGCGGGCTCTGAATTCCCCTAAAACGCCTTCCGGATTTGGGGATTAGTCGCAAAAGTGCTACGGTGCGCGTTAACCAGTGCGCCGACGTGTGATTCCCGTCGAGCGCCTGGAGCGCATACCAAAAAGTGTGAAACGGTTTTTGGGCTCACATGCGCGACCAAACAAAATGTTAGATTGGGGTTCGATTCAACCTGAACGAAACCCAATCTTGACTATGCAATGAAACGGGCTTCATGACCGATACTCCTGCTACCGGCCTGCCGACGCCGCACGGCATTTCGCACGTCACCATCGAGGATGAACTCAAGCGTTCCTATCTCGACTACGCCATGAGCGTGATCGTTTCGCGCGCCCTGCCCGATGCGCGCGACGGCCTGAAGCCCGTGCACCGGCGCATCGTCTATGCCATGTACGAAGAGGGCCGTACCCACGACAAGAAGTACGTCAAGTCGGCCAATATCGTCGGCGACGTGATGGGTCGCTACCATCCGCACGGCGATGGTGCCATCTATGACGCGCTGGTGCGGATGGCGCAGCCGTTTTCGATGCGCCTGCTGCTGGTCGATGGTCAGGGCAATTTCGGCTCGGTCGATGGCGACCCGCCGGCGGCCATGCGTTACACCGAAAGCCGCATGACGCGCGCGGCGGAGTCGCTGATTGCCGATATCGACAAAAACACGGTCGATTTTAACGACAACTACGACGGTGCGCGCCAAGAACCGTCGGTTCTGCCGTCGCGCATCCCGAACCTGCTGGTCAATGGGGCCGGCGGCATCGCGGTCGGTATGGCGACCAATATCCCGCCGCACAATCTGGGCGAAATCATCGAGGCCTGTCTGGCCATGCTCGATGACCCGCAGGTGAGCGCCGAAACCCTGCTGGGCATCGTGCCCGGTCCGGACTTTCCGACGGGTGGTGAAATCCTTGGCCGTTCCGGCGCGCGTCAGGCGCTGCTGACCGGCCGCGGTTCGGTCATTATGCGCGGCAAGGCCTCGGTCGAAACCATCCGCAAGGACCGCGAAGCCATCATCATCACCGAATTGCCGTATCAGGTGAATAAGGCGACCCTGATCGAGCATATTGCGGAAATGGTGCGCGAAAAGCGCATCGAAGGCATCTCCGACATCCGCGACGAATCGGACCGTCAGGGGATGCGCGTGGTGGTCGAACTGAAGCGCGACGCCTCCGGCGATGTCATTCTGAATCAGCTTTATCGCTATTCGGCCCTGCAAACGAGCTTCGGCGTCAATATGCTGGCGCTCAACCATGGCCGCCCGCAGCAGATGGGCTTGCGTAAGTTGCTGGAAATCTTCCTCGATTTCCGCGAAGAGGTGGTGGTCCGCCGTACCCGCTTTGAACTGAACAAGGCGCGTGACCGGGGCCACGTGCTGGTCGGTCTGGCCATTGCCGTGGCCAATATCGACGAAATCATCCACATCATCCGTTCCTCGGTCGATCCGACCGAAGCCCGCGAACGCCTGACGGCGCGCAACTGGCCCGCCGGGGACATGTCGCCGCTGATCGAACTGATCGCTGATCCGCGCTCGATCGTCTTTGAAGGCGGCGAGGTGCGGCTGACCGAAGAACAGGCGCGCGCCATTCTGGCCCTGACCCTGTCGCGTCTGACCGGTCTGGGCCGTGATGAAATCTTCGGTGAAGCCCGCACCCTGGCGGCCTCTATCGCCGAATATCTCGCCATCCTGTCGTCGCGTGAACGCATCCTCAGCATCGTGCGCGAGGAGCTGGAAGAGGTGAAGGCCCTCTATGCGGAGCCGCGCCGCAGCCTCATCGTCGATGGCGAAGCCGATATCGAGGACGAAGACCTGATCCCGCGTGAGGACATGGTGGTGACCGTGACCCATTCGGGCTACGTCAAGCGCACCCCGCTCAGCGCCTACCGCACCCAGCACCGCGGTGGTAAGGGCCGTTCGGGCATGGCGATGAAGGATGAGGACGCCATCACCGGCATCTATGCGGCCTCGACGCACCAGCCGATGCTGTTCTTCTCCTCAACGGGTAAGGCCTATAAGCTGAAGGTGTGGCGTCTGCCCCTCGGTAATCCGCAGTCCAAGGGCAAGGCCTTCGTCAACCTGCTGCCGCTGGACAAGCACGAGACAGTGACCAACATCCTGACCCTGCCAGAGGATGAAGCCACCTGGGATCGTCTGGATATCGTGTTTGCCACGCGCTCCGGCGACGTGCGCCGCAACAAGCTGTCGGACTTCGTCAACGTCAACCGCGCCGGCAAGATCGCCATGAAGCTCGAAGACGGTGACGCCATTGTTGGCGTGGCCCTGTGCACCGAGGATCAGGACGTGCTCTTGTCCACGGCATCGGGCCGCTCGATCCGCTTCGCCGTCGATGAGGTGCGCGTATTCAAGGGCCGCGACTCGACCGGCGTGCGCGGCGTGCGTCTGGGTGAGGACGACACAGTTATCTCCATGGCCATACTGCGCCGCGTTGAGGCCACGCCAGCCGAACGCGCCGCCTATCTGAAGCACGCGGCTTCGCTGCGTGCGGCGGTGACGGGCGAAGGCGAAGACACGCCGGCGGCGGTCGAAGACGAGGCCGAAGAGGGCGCGGAAGATGCGTCGCTGAGCGTCGAGCGCATTGCCGAACTGGGCGCGGCCGAAGAGTTCATCCTGACCATTGCCGATACGGGCTTTGGCAAGCGGACTTCGTCCTACGACTATCGCCGCACCGGTCGCGGCGGTCAGGGTATTGTCGCCATCGACCTGTCGAAGCGCGGCGGCAAGCTGGTCGCCTCCTTCCCGGTCGAAGACACCGATCAGCTTCTGCTGGTCACCGATGGCGGGCAACTGATCCGCACGCCGGTGTCGCAGATCCGTGTGGCGGGCCGCAATACGCAGGGCGTGACCATCTTCCGTACCTCAGGTGAGAAGGTCGTCTCGGTCGAGCGCCTGGCCGAAACCGCCGAAGAGGACGGCCCGGACGAGGCTGAGCTTGCCAGCGGGGGCGATGCCGGATAAGGCTGACCCATTACTGAATAAGGAGCCACGTCAGATGGCCAAAAGGATAGGGCTCTACCCCGGAACCTTCGACCCGATCACCAACGGACACTCGGACATTATCGGCCGGGCCGTTAAGCTGGTCGATCATCTGGTGATCGGTGTGGCACGCAATACGGGCAAGGCACCGGTCTTCACGCTGGATGAGCGGGTCGAGATGTTGCGCGAAAGCTGCGCTCTGTTCGCCGATCGCGTCGAGGTCTTGCCCTTCGACAGCCTTTTGATGCACTTTGCCGAGGAACTTGGGGCGTCTGTCATCATTCGCGGCTTGCGCGCGGTGGCCGATTTCGAATACGAGTTTCAGATGACGGCGATGAACCAGCAGATGAACCGTGAGATCGAGACGGTGTTTCTGATGGCCGATCCCCGGCATCAGGCGATTGCGTCCCGATTGGTCAAAGAAATAGCCCAATTGGGCGGCAATATCGCGCCGTTCGTTTCAAAAAGCGTCGCTGAGCGGCTCTTGGCTAAGGTTGGAAAAGAGTAATGACGTTTAAGATGGGGGCTGCGCGCGCGGCAGGTCTGGCAATCGCCGCAACGCTTCTGGCCGGTACTGCGGTGGCGGCGACGCCGGGCTATCGTCCGGTCGATGCCGATAATACGCTGGTGATCGACACGAACAAAGGCCGTGTCATCGTTGAAATGTATCCCGAACTGGCTCCGCAGCACGTTGAGCGCATGAAGACGCTGACGCGGCAGGGCTTCTACAACGGGCTGAAATTCCACCGCGTCATCGAAGGCTTTATGGCGCAGACCGGCGACCCCAAGGGCACGGGTGAGGGCAATTCCGAATTGCCGAATGTGCCGGGTGAATTCATCATTCGCCGCGATACCACACTCGACATCACGCCATTGACGACCGAGCGTGGTATCCTGACCGGTTACGTCAAGGCCCTGCCGGTGCAGTCGCAGGTCAATGACCTGATGGCGATTACCAAGGACAGCAAGGTCGAAACCTGGGGGCTCTATTGCTCAGGGACGCTCGGCATGGCGCGCGCCGGAGACCCCAATTCGGCCAACAGCCAGTTCTTTCTGATGCGCTCCTATACGGACGCACTGGAGCGCAAATATACGGCCTTTGGCATGACGCTGGTGGGGCTGGATGTGGTGCGCAAGCTGAAGCTGGGTGAGCCGCCGGTTGACCCCGATGTGATGACCAAGGTGCAGATACTGGCCGACATGCCCGAAGCCGAGCGCCCGAAGGTTGAGGTGATGGACACCCATTCGTCTGAATTTGCCGCCCTGGTCGAAGCCAAACGCAAGGCCAGTCCCGCAGGCCTTACCGGCTGCGATGTGCCGGTTCCGGTCAAGGTGAACTAAACCGCATAACATATTGAAATAAAAAGGCCTCCTCTCCGGGAGGCCTTTTTATTCTTAAGGCTTCTCGCTTTCCAGCTTGGCCGTCGGGGTGGCGCAGCCCTTGAGCACTTCGTCTCCGAAATTGACTTCGGCGGTCAGCGGATAGACGCGGTCGCTCATGCCGTCCGAACAGGTCTGGGCGATCAGGGTCAGGCTGATTTCATTCGACAGTAACTCAGCCCGCTTGGGCCCGCTCTTGTCCTTGTTGATCTCAAACAGATGGCGCGGAAAGACCTGCGCGTCGTCGCCGGGGCGTTCAAAGGTGACATCGCGTTCGGTCAGGCTGAGCGACCAGAAGGGCTCGGTGCCGATCACGCTCAGCGGCGCATTGAGATCGACGCCGGCCAGAGAATCGACCTGGGTCGATTCTGGCTCGGGGGGCTTTTCGATCTTTGGCCCACAGGCGGCGAGGGCAAGCAGGGGCAGAAGCGCGACCGGGCGCAGGGCAGACAGCCGCATCAGTCCTCGTCCTTCTTGTTCTTCTTGTCTTTTTTATCCTTCTTTTTGTCGTCGCCGTCAGGGATGGCCGCGCCCACGACCTTCCCCGTGGTGCCGATGACCGCTCCCGTTACCCCCACGGCGGTGCCGACCGCCGCGCCGGTGACGGCTACGGCTGTACAGCCCTGAAGAAAAAGGGGAAACCCGATCAGGGCCGTGAGGGTAAGGAGCGGTTTCAAGCGCATCTAGGCAGCATCCAAAAGAAGAATTTCGGCGTCTTCGAACGCTTCGAAGGTCAGCTCATCTTCGTCGATGATGGCCGCCCCGTCGCGCGCGTTCAGCTCAAGGCCGTTAAGCTTAGCACGTCCGGCGGCTAAGACCACGTAAACATGACGGCCTTTTTGCGGCGCGTAGGTTTCCGACTGACCGCTGAGGAGCGTCGCCCCCAGAAGACGGGCCGGGGTATTGATCTTCAGCGCCTCGGCATCGTCATCAAAACCCGATGCCAGCGCCACGAACTTGCCCGCCCGGTCGCTTTTCGGGAAGGGCTTGGCCCCCCAGCGCGGGGCGTGACCGCGTTTGTCGGGGATGACCCAGATCTGGAAGATCTTGGTCAGCACGTCCTCGACATTATATTCGGCGTGACGGATGCCGGTTCCGGCCGACATCACCTGCACATCGCCGGCTTCGGTGCGGCCGCGATTGCCCAGATTGTCTTCGTGGGTGATGGCGCCTTCGCGAACATAGGTGATGATTTCCATGTCGGCGTGGGGGTGCGGCGGAAAGCCTGACTTCGAGTCGATTTCGTCGTCATTCCACACGCGGATCGACCCCCACCCCATGTTGTTGGGGTCGTAATAGTCGGCAAACGAAAAGTGGTGACGGGCGTTCAGCCAGCCGTGTTTGGCGTTATAGAGCTTTTCAAAGGGGCGATGCTGGATCATGGCGTAGGCCTTTCGCAATAAAGGGTGTTGTTGAGCGTCAATATAGGTGCCTGAAGCGTTGCGCATAGAGGGTGAATTGAAAACGCTTCGTTGCTAAGATTGCAACTTAGGCCTTGAATTAGGGCTGTTGTCCGGCGCTCGCTTGCGGCAGTATGCTGCAAGCGGGAGGCGAGATTTGGACAAGGCGCTCATCTACGGACAGGCTCTGGCGCAGCTACGGATGCGCGCGCGCCTGTCGCAGGACAAGGCGGCGGAGGCCGCCGGTACGTCGCAACCTACCTGGGCGCGCTATGAAAGCGGCGACAGCCGGGCTTTTCTCGACCGTCTGGCCGTGCGCGCGAAAGTCGTGAGGGCTCTGGGCTTTACGCTGCGCGATCTGGAGGCCGAGGCGGAATTGCTGGCGACCGATATGCCTTACGCGACCCACGAGGGGACGCAGGGGGGGGCGGCGGGACTTTCGGCCGGTCTTTCGGCTTCGGGGGGCGTTGATCTGGCGGCGTTTCATCGGCCCGGTCTGCAACAGGTGCGTATCCAGACGGACGAACTGAGCCCTTATCTGCGTGCGGGCAGCCTCGCCATCTATGACACCGAGCGTTTACCGCTGCCGGGGGAGGGGGTGATCATCCGCCTGCGCGATGGGCGTTATTTGCCGCGCTTTTATCTGCGGCAGGCGGCTGAGCTGTGGGTGGAATATTGGGTGGCCGAAGGTGATGCGCACCGGCGGGTGACGCAAGGCCTGAATATGGTTGATATTACAGGGGTTTACCCTATTGTTCTGCGCGGCGAGCCTGATTGAATTGCATCAAATGCATAAAATGAATTGACAATCTGGGCGTGTGTCGGCATTCTCTCTCTTGCAAGAGGGGAAAGATTATGCGCGAGACAGGTCATCCGGTTGATGTAGCAGTGGGCCAGAACATCCGCCTGATCCGCAAGGCGCGTGGCCTGACGCAGGAAAATCTGGCGGCGGGTCTGGGCGTCACCTTTCAGCAGCTACAGAAGTACGAAAAGGCCGCCAACCGAGTCAGTTGCTCCATGCTGATCCGCATTTGCGAGCAGTTGGGCGCGCACCCGATGGATATATTGCCGCCGGTAAATGGCGTAGCGCATCCGCTGACGGATACGCCCTTGTATCGCGACGCGCAGATCGTGCATCTGGCGCAGCCGCGATTGTTGCCGGAACTGCGCCGCCTCAGCCGCGCGCAACTGCACACGCTTTTGCTGGCGGCGCGGGCGTTTGCCTGACGTTGGATTCGAAAAAGTGGGGTTTAAGCCGCCAGCGCCTTGTTGAGAACATCGACCAAGCGCACATCGTCCGGGGCAACGTCCGGAGAAAAGCGCGCCACGACCTTGCCGTCACGGCCCACGACGAACTTCTCAAAATTCCACAGGATTTCGCCGCGCGGGGTCGGCGGGAAGCCATAACCGGCAAACTTTTCGCGCATCAGTTCGGCGCCGGCGGCGTCGGGTAAAGCCTCGGTGAGGGCCGCATAGAGCGGGTGTTTGTCCGGCCCGGCCACACTGATCTTGGAGAACAGCGGGAAGGACACGTCGAAGGCCGTCTGGCAAAAGCTGGCGATCTCCTGATCCGTGCCCGGCTCCTGCCCCATGAAGTTGTTGGCGGGAAAGCCGAGGATTTCCAGACCCTGCGCCTGCTTGTCTCGATAGAGAGCCTCCAGCGCCTCGTATTGCGGGGTCAGGCCGCATTTCGAGGCGACATTGACGACCAGCAACACCTTACCGGCATAGTCACCCAGCGACGTTTGCGTCCCATCAATCCGCTTCAACGGGATATCGTACAGTGCGCCCATCAAATCCTCCATATATTGAGAAGGATAGGCGATCCCTCTGGCCATGCAAACGAAAATCCAACTTGATCACAGACCGTTGAGCGCGTCCTACGCGGCCGAGGCCCGCGCCGTCGAGAGTGTCGGCGCAAACTGGCTCAGGTGGTATTTCAGATAGTCGCACAGGGTCAGGGCGTAGATGTTGAGATTGGCCATCGGCGTGCGCGTGCGCAGGAAGCGCTCACACAGGTTCAGCATATCGAGATAGAGCCGGTTCTGGAACTGGATATAGTCGATATCGAAATGCGCGGCCTCGCTCAGTTGCAGGGCGTCGATCTCGTCCTGCTGTTCGGGTGAGGGCAGGTAGTCGGGCGTCAGCGACGACCCGGCCTTTTCAAGCGCCGTCAGCAGGGCCTCGTTCAGCCACACGTGGCTTTCGCCCATATGGCGGGCATAGGCGCGAATATCGGCGCATTCTGAACGCAGGGAGGCCGTGCGGTGGACCTGAATGGCGACGGCGTTCAGGCGCGAGACGAGGCCTACAAATATATCGACAATGTTCGGCACAGACGCCGCGGACAGGGTAGAGCGCGGGGCCCGGCGAAGCGGCAAGGCGTGGTTTGGGCGACGGGCAGACAGTAGTTGCGGGGTCATGAACCTCT
Organism: Asticcacaulis excentricus; assembly: GCF_003966695.1. NCBI lineage: Bacteria > Pseudomonadati > Pseudomonadota > Alphaproteobacteria > Caulobacterales > Caulobacteraceae > Asticcacaulis > Asticcacaulis excentricus. The sequence goes on along the minus strand of NZ_AP018828.1, from coordinate 924,679 downwards.
CCCCTTATGAAAAACGATACAGTGTCTGCTTTTTGAAGAGGGCCGCCGGCGTCTGTTCATCAGCCGTCCGTTAGCCCTGACCATCGTGATGTATAGCGGAATGATTTTTACTGGAATCATTCCGCTCAAGCCGCCATTGAGGCGGCGGCCAAGGTGGCGCAAGCCACCGCCCGGCGAGGGGCTAAACAAAATCTGGATCATTATGTTTCGACCAGAAATCATAATGATCCAGAGGCATGGCGTTCGGCCATTGAGCGTTCACAGAGAAGATGCGCCGACTTTCCGGCGCAATCGTGGCGTTAAACCGTTCGGATTGGGGCGCTTTTTGCGATCTGTTGATCCGTGATCGGCATGTTCGTCTATTTTGCAGACTTAGCGTTGAACGCGATAAGAATGACATGGGCGACGCGTTAACCGTGATAAGGTGACGGTAAATTCCCGCATTACGCCTGGTGAGGCCCCCCTGAGCGGGGCATAAAAGTCGTTTCAGATGTACCGGGAGTGTGATTTAGTCGGTCCTCATTCTCAGATGGGAGGCTCTTATTATGCGTACATCCCTGTTGACTCTGGCTCTGGCGGCGGGCGTGTCGCTCATGCCGATGATGGCTGTGGCCGATGCCGAAAAGCCGGCCAATCTGATCGCCGATGGTATCCCGGCGGTTCCGGACAGCATTGTCGCCGCCACGCGGCCCTATATGGAATTTCGTACCGCCAGCTTCCGCGGCTGGGACCCGACCGACCGCTCGATGCTGATTTCGACGCGCTTTGGCAATACGGCACAACTGCACAGCGTCCGGATGCCGATGGGGGCACGCACCCAGATATCGTTTGAAGCCGAACCGGTCAGCGGCACCTTGTCTCCGAAAGGCGACGTGCTGCTGGTGTCCAAAGACACGGGCGGCAATGAGTTTTTTCAGCTCTATACGCTTAAAGACGGCCGTCTGAGCCTGCTGACCGACGGCAAGAGCCGTAATAATTTTCAGGGCTTTTCCAAGGATGGCGAGTTGATCGCCTATAGCTCGACCCGCCGCAACGGCACCGATACTGACCTTTACGTGATGAACCCGCGTGATCCGAAGACCGACCGTATGGTGGCACAGGTCAGTGGCGGCGGCTGGGGGTTCGCGGACTTCGCGCCGGACAAGAAGACGGCGGTGGTCGCGCAATATATTTCGGTCACCAAGTCAAACCTTTATCTGCTGGACCTCCAGTCGGGGCAGATGACCCCCATCGGCGACCACAAGACGGATATCGCCTGGGGCGGGGTGCAGTTCGCGCCGGACGGTACATTGTGGGTGACGTCGGATATCGGCTCTGATTTTCAGCGGCTGGGGACGCTGGATATAAAGACGGGCAAGTTCACGCCTAAATCCCCCGATCCCAAATGGGATGTCGAAAGTTTCGACATCGCCGATGACGGTAGTTTCATCGCCTATTCGGTCAATGAAGCCGGTGTCTACCGCCTGAAACTACTGGACCCGAAGACGGGCACATCCACACCGGTCACATCACTACCGAAAGGCACGGTCGGTGGGTTTGATATTGCGCCCTGGGGCGAGATTGGCGTCACGGTCGCTTCGGCCAAGGCGGCGTCGGATGCCTATTCGATTGATCCCAAAACCATGGCGGTAAAGCGCTGGACGCAGTCGGAGACGGGTGGGCTTGACCCCAATGTCAATGCCGAGCCGGAATTTGTCGAGGTCACCTCGTTCGATAAGGAAAAGGTGTCGGGCTTCCTCTATCGCCCGGACCCCAAAAAATTCCCCGGTAAGCGGCCATTGATCATCAATATTCACGGCGGCCCGGAAGGGCAATCGACGACCGGTTTCCTGGGGCGCAACAATTACCTGCTTAATGAGCTGGGCATCGCCATCTTCTATCCGAACGTGCGCGGCTCGACCGGCTTTGGCAAGCGCTTCGTCTCGCTCGATAACGGGCCGTTCAAGCGCGAGGATTCTGTGAAGGATATCGGGGCCTTCCTCGACGTTCTTGAGACGGATGCCGGCCTTGATGCCACGAAGTTTGCGGTCACCGGCGGCTCCTACGGAGGCTATATGTGCTACGCCGTGGGCATCCGCTATGGCGCACGTCTGAAAGGCGCCAACTGCGTGGTGGCCATTTCCAACTTCGTCACCTTCCTCGAAAACACCCAAAGCTATCGGCGTGACCTGCGCCGCGTCGAATATGGCGACGAGCGTGACCCGAAACAAAAGGCCAAGCTGCTGGAGATTTCGCCGATGACGCGGGTCAGCGAGCTGCGGGTACCGCTGATGGTGGTCACAGGGGCCAATGATCCGCGTGTCCCCAAGTCGGAAGCCGATCAGATCGTCGAAGCCGTGCGCGCCCGCGGCGGTCTGGCCTGGCATCTGGTCGGCATGGACGAAGGGCATGGCTTCGCCAAAAAAGCCAATCAGGACTATCAGTTCTGGACCAGTCTGATGTTCTGGCAGAAGACGCTTTTGGGGGAGTAAAGGAACATCCTCCCTCTGCGTTAGCAGGAGAGGTGCCGAGCCTGTCGAGGCAGAGGGGGCATAGCCGTCGTTTTGGCCCCCTCCGTCAGCTCATTCCATTCGCTGCCACCTTCCCCGTCCGCTTCGCTACAGGGGAGGAGGTATTTACAGCAAGCCCTTAGTCTTAAGCGCTTCGATCGCTTTCACCAGCGCCGCTTCGTCGCCCGCGCTGACGAGGACCTGAATGCGGTCGGCCCCCAGTTCGGCCAGCACGACGTGGCGGAATTTCATCAGATAGCCGCTGACCTTGGGGTCATAGCCAAAGCGCGGGGCCAGCCTTTCCAGCACAGTGTCGGCGGTCTTTTCGGCGGCACCGGAATGGATATACCCGGCGTCGGATTCGTTATGGATGAAGCATTCACGCCAGACGCCGGTTTCGCCGCTCGCCCCGTTGCCCCAGTTGATCTCCAGACCGTTCGGGCCTTCGCGCAGATATCCAGCCTTGACCGGATCGACGCGGGCGATGATGGCGGCGGCCTCCAGCCAGGTGGCGACCTTTGCGGCGCCGTCACCGACCGGTGCCGTGTGGGCGCAGGCCTGCGTGATCACCAGACGCGGCGACAGCTCACGTGCCATGCTCTCAGACAGGCCGAGCACATGGTGTGCGCCCGTGGCATTGGCCCCGCCGATGCGCAGTTCGGGCAGGGTGGTGCCGTCGGCCTGCCATTGAAAAACCAGCGCCTTGGCCCAGTCGTGCCACAGGGCGGCGGCCGAAACGAGGCTGGCGTCCACCGGCAGGCCCGCGCTTTCACTGTAAAGCGCCGACAGGGCCGCGCCGGAGCGCTGATTGAAGCGTTCGTGCTCCGGCAACCCGCCGGGCCAGCCGTGGTGCGAATGGACGGGACCGCCGGGGGCCGCCACAAAGGGCTGAGCGAGGGTGGGGCAGGCGCTGCCGTCGGCGGTCACCGGTGGGAAGACCCCGGAGGTGGTTTGCGGGCCGGTATCGGCGACGAAGCCGCGCGCCGCCAGCCGCGTCACGATGACCGACTTGCCTTCGGCGGTCAGTCCGGCGCGATGGCGCACACAGGTGCCGGGCGACAGGGCGTCAACCGTTGCCGCGCGGATTTGCGGGTCCGTCAGCCCCTGAGCGGTTTGCTGCAAGCTGTTGTAATCCTTGCGTGCGCCCTCGGCCACGTGGGGTTCGGCGGCCATGACTGATGTCGTGCTCAAAAGGACGAGGCTCAGGGCGATACGCTTCATTTCACTCTCTCGATCAGGGCCATGGCGGCGTGCGGGTTCTTCACCTTGTCCCCGCTGATGACATAGGCAAAGACGTCGCGCTTTTTAGTGCCGTTTTCGTGACGGTTTCTTTCGCCGACGCAGGCAATATCCTCTGGCACCGTGCCTGTTTCGATGGCTTTCAGCCGCCCGGACCATTCATCGAGTGCCGCTTGCGCATAGCCGATCGGCTCGTTTTCCTCGGTGCCCAGCAGGCGCAGATAGGCGAAGTCCGCCGTCTGATCGCCGATCTGCGGGAAGTCTTCGTCAAAGGCATTGACCACGGCGACCTTGTAGTGGCGCGCCATGTCGATAAATTCCGGCGTCTGAAAGGTCGGGCTGCGCACTTCGACCGCGTGGCGCAGGCTCACCCCGTCGTAGGAAGTGGGCAGAAGTTTCAGAAAAGCCTCGAAATCCTCAGCGTCGAACTTTTTGGTGGCCATGAACTGCCAGTTGATCGGCCCCAGCTTGTCCTTCAGTTCGGTGACGCCGGAGGTGATGAATTTTTCAATCGACTCGCCGGCCTCGGCCAGCACGCGACGATTGGTGGTATAGCGCGAGCCCTTGACGCAGAAGATGAACCCTTCCAGCGTCTCGTCACGCCATTTGGCAAAGGTTTCCGGTTTCTGCGCGCCGTAATAGGTCGAATTGATCTCGATGGAGGTCAATTTGCGGCTGGCATAGTCCAGCTCTTTCTTTTGCGACAGGCCATCGGGATAGAAGGTGCCGCGCCACGGCTCGAAGTTCCAGCCGCCGATACCGATATAGATGCTCATGCCTGCCTCCGTTTAGGGTCGGGCCACTATCTACGGCGAATGGACAGGCGCTGTCAGTATGAAAAAGGGGTAGGGTCGCGCAGCTATTATCGCTAAAGTGCCGCCATGATGTCTGTGACTGCTTCTGAACGGCTGGCCGCCTATCATCTGTGGCTGGCTGCGCGCCCCGAACCCAGTGCCGGGATTATGGCGGGGCTTGAAACCGCCCGTCCGATCCGCCTCGATGTCGAGGGGCTGAGGGCCGAAGGCTGGGAGGGCGATATGCCGCGCGGCTGGGCCGTGCAGGCCGGTGAACCGCTGCGTATCGGGGGCTATGACGAGGATCGCGGGATTTACGACAGCGACGTCTTTGCCGGAGACGGCGGCGAACGGCGCACCCTGCATCTGGGGATCGACCTGTTCGCTCCGGCGGGCACAGAGGTGTTCGCGCCTTTGTCCGGATATGTGCATTCATTTCAGGACAACAATAATATCAAAGACTACGGCCCGACGGTTATTGTACAACATGAACCACGGCCCGGCCTGACCTTCTGGACGCTGTACGGGCATCTCAGCCGCGATAGCCTCGACGGTCTGTTTGCGGGCAAGGTGTTCAACGCGGGCGACAGGCTGGCGCGTCTGGGCGATGACCGCGTCAATGGCGGCTGGTCGCCGCACCTGCATTTTCAGGTTATTCTCGACCTGGGCGGCCGGTCGGGCGACTTTCCCGGCGTCTTTAAACGCTCCGAGCGCGACCCGTGGACACAGGTTTGCCCCGACCCCAGGCCGCTCTTGGGGCTGACGCACCTGTGATGACGCCGCTGTATGCCGACGACAGCGTGCTGGTCTTCGACAAGCCGGCGGGCCTGCTGTCTGTGCCGGGACGTTTGCCGGAGAACAAGGATTCGCTGGCCCTGCGCGTGCAGGCCCTGTGGCCGGACGCCCTGATCGTGCATCGGCTGGATATGGCGACCTCCGGCCTGATCCTGATGGCGCGGGGGGCTGAGGCGCATCGCGCCCTGTCCATCGCCTTTGCGGAACGACAGGTCACCAAGCGCTATGTGGCAGAGGTCGCCGGAGAGGTGGCCGCCGAGCAGGGGGAGGTTGATCTGCCGCTGATCTGCGACTGGCCCAATCGCCCGCGTCAGAAGGTCGATCATGAGGTCGGAAAACCCTCCCTGACCCGATATACGGTTCTGGCGCGAGAGGCGGGGCGTACCCGCGTGGCGCTGGAGCCCGTCACAGGGCGCTCGCATCAACTCCGGGTGCATATGATGGCGCTGGGCCATCCTATTCTGGGCGATGAGTTTTATGCGCCGGATGCGGTGCGTGCGCTCAGCCCGCGATTGCGGCTCCATGCCGAATATCTGGCATTTCCGCATCCGGCCGACGGGCGCAGGATCGAGATTACCGCCGCACCCGCGTTTTGAAACTTACCGGTTTCTTACGGGCGGGCGCGCTTCCCCGATGGGATCGCTATGCGTGTCGCGTCATAGTGATGGGGTGAGAGTTCTCATTGAAGTCTTTTCTGGGAAGTCTTTTCTGGGTGACTTCCCTGAGCCACTGCCCCTTCCGGCCTCCCGGAAGGGGCTTTTTTATGGGCTATTTCACCACCGCACAGGCGACACGCGCCCCGGCACCCCCGATGGGCTGGCTCGAATAGTCGTCGGGCGAAGCGTGAACCACGACCGCCGCGCCGTCGGCGTCTTTCAAGGCCGACTTACCGGCGGTGGGCGCATAGCTGACCAGTGACGAAAAGATTTCGGCCTTGGCCACGCCGTCTTTACCGGCATAGATATTGGTCAGGTCGCCATCGTCATTGGCGGCAGGGTTCAGCAGGCCGTGCACCAGCGCGCCGTGGCTGGCGTCATGGACGTGGCCGCCGGAATTCTGGAATTTGGCGGTGTCGCCGCAGTCGCCCTTGGCGTGGAAGTGCACGCCGTGCCAGCCTTCGCTGAGGCCCGTCGCTTCGATGCGCAGGATGACGCCCTTGGGGGCCGGGGTGACGGTGACCGTGCCGATGGTCTTGCCATCATTGCCGATCAGGTCTGACGTCGCCGGGGCGGCAAAGACCGGTGTGGCAGCGACGATCAGGGCTGCGGCGAATGCGAATGTGCGCATGGAATGTCCTTCTCTCATCAGTCCCGCCCACCCGTAGTCTCTCACGCTTGCGAACGGTTATCAATTGGTCTGTGGGGTTTTACGCGGACAGGGACATGATCCGTCGGCTTGACGCTTTCGCAGAGTCGGTGTCCGTTCGGGCCATTCTACCGTGCAAGAGGATATATCGTATGACAGCCACCCCCACCACGGACGGCATCAGCCTCGAACCCGGTTGGAAGGCGGCGCTGACGTCGGAATTCCACAGCCCGTACATGCAATCGCTCAAAGCCTTCCTCAAAGAGGAAAAGGCCCACGGCAAGCGCATCTTCCCCAGGGGCAGCGAGTATTTCCGGGCGCTGGACCTGACGCCGCTCGATAAGGTCAAGGTCGTCATTCTGGGGCAGGACCCCTATCACGGCGAAGGTCAGGCGCACGGCCTGTGTTTCAGCGTGCGGCCGGGCGTGCGCATCCCGCCGTCTTTGGTCAATATATACAAGGAGATGCAAAGCGATCTCGGCATTCCGCCCGCGCGACATGGCTTTCTGGAACACTGGGCCAAGCAGGGTGTGCTGCTGCTCAACAGCGTGTTGACGGTCGAGGAGGGCAAGGCGGCGGCGCATCAGGGACGCGGCTGGGAAAAGTTCACCGACGCGGTGATTGCCCGCGTCAATGATTTACCGCAACCCGTCGTCTTCATCCTGTGGGGTGCCTATGCGCAGAAAAAAGCCGCCTTTGTCGATGCGTCGCGCCATCTGGTGCTGAAATCGGCGCACCCGTCGCCTTTGTCGGCGCACAACGGCTTTCTGGGCAGCCGGCCCTTTTCGAAAGCCAATGACTGGCTGAAGGCGCAGGGCGTGACGCCTATCGACTGGAAGCTGCCGGACAATCCTCTGGACGCATAAAAAAACCCCGCCGGAGGCACGCACCGGCGGGGAGATTTTATCGGAAACGCTTTGTCTTAAGCGTGTTATGCGGCGCGCAGGCGCTGCACGAAGGCCACGACCTCGCCTTGCAGGTCGGCGGAGCGTTCTTCCAGTTCCGACGACAGACCCAGCAGTTGCTGCGCGGCGTGGCCGGTCATCTGGGCCGCCTGATCGACACCTGTAATGTGGCCGGTCACATCGCGCGTGCCGGTGGCGGCGCGGTTGGTATTGGCGGCGATTTCATTCGTCGCCGCACCTTGTTGTTCGACCGAGGCCGCAATCGAGCCGGTCAGGCCGCCGATGGTTTCGATCGTCCGCACGATGGCGTCGATGGAACCCACCGTAACCGCTGTCGCCGACTGGATTTCCGAAATCTTAGAGCGGATGTCGTCCGTGGCCTTGGCGGTTTGCTGCGCCAGTTGCTTCACTTCGGAGGCGACGACGGCAAAGCCCTTACCGGCTTCCCCGGCGCGCGCCGATTCGATGGTGGCATTGAGCGCCAGCAGGTTGGTCTGAGCGGCGATGGCCTGAATGAGGTTGATGACCTCGCCGATCTGCTGAGCGGCGGTCGAGAGCGTCTGAATGGCCTCTTCGGTCTTCTTGGCTTCTTCGACGGCGCTTTGCGTCACCTCGGCGGTCCGCACGACCTGATGGTTGATTTCACCGACGCTGGCCGACAGTTCTTCGGTGGCCGCAGCCACGTTTTGCACGTTGTTAGCGGCGTCGATAGCGGCCTGCGACACCGAGGCGGCGCGGGTTGAGGTGTCTTCGGCCGTTTCGTTAAGGCCGCGGGCGGCTTCGGCAACGGTACGCGACGAGGAGATAAAGCGCGTGGCCAGTTCGCCCATGTGCTTTTCAAACTCGGCCGCGATGCGGTTACGTTCGGCCATCAGCTCCTGATAGGCGCGCTTTTCGGCCATCTGCTGCTCGACCTTGAGCTGCTCGGCTTCGGCGGCGCGGTCGCGCAGGACGCGGATCGAACGCCACAGGCTGCCGATCTCGTCCTTGGCCGTATGCTCCGGGATCGGCGTGTCATAGGCGCCTTCGGAGATACGCGTCACGCTGCGGTCGATATTCTGGATCGGGCGCGAAATGACCTTGATGGCGACCCAGAGAGAGACGGCCAGCAGGGCCAGAATGCCGGTGACGGCCATCAGCAGGAAGAGGTTGGAGCGCGTCTGACTATAGCCAGCCACCTCGGCCTGCGATTTTTCCAGATCGGCGCGGATGGTGGTGACCATCGCGTCGATGTCTTTCTGGAAGCCCGAGCGGTTGGCGCGGTTGGCTTCGTTATTGCCTAACGTGTTGGCCTCTTCTGGAGAGACATCACGGCCAACGCGGGCGATTTCGCGGCGGAAGGTGATGAATTGCTGCGCCTTGGCTTCGACGGCGGCAAAGGCCGGCAGTTCGTTGGGTTCAAGCGTGGCCTTCCACGAGGTCAAAAGCGCCTGCATATCGTCGAGGCCCTTATCGACGCCATCGGCGAACTTCTTGGCCTTTTCGGTGCTTTCGGCCATGTAGACGCCGCGCGATTCCATCACCACAAGCGTCACGAGGCGGTTGAGCTTTTCGCCGTTATAGGCGTTCTGGTTGGCATTGCCGTAGCTGGCCAGGATTTTGTTGTAGTCGCCGATGGTGGCCAACCCCAGACCGGTAATGGCCGAAGCGATGATGGCGAAGGCGGCGACCAGCGCCAGAATCTTGAACTTGATACTCATCTTTTCTTACCCCGAACTTTGATCCGAAGATGTGGCCGCCCGCGTGTAAACCCGGACGGCGCACGTCCCCGTTCAATAACAGGGTTACAATCTAGGCTCAGAGTCTTAAGGCTTTCTGACCGGAAAAATGAGATCACAAAATTTTGTTTTGTAATACAACATGATACTTATGGTTTCTGTTTACCTTATGCGGCGGGGGGGGACCTGAGCGCAGGGCGGCTTTTATAGGGGGTAACCGTCGGTTAGGGCTTGCCCCGCATCCAGCGGGGTCTTAGGTTTGGCAGCAGATTTAGGGAGACCGCCATGAAGACCCGTGCCGCCGTCGCGTTTGAAGCCAAAAAGCCCCTCGAAATTGTCGAGGTCGATCTGGAGGGGCCGCGTCACGGCGAAGTGCTGGTTGAGATCAAGGCGACGGGTGTGTGCCATACCGACGCCTATACGCTGGATGGGCTCGATTCCGAGGGGCTGTTTCCCTCCATTCTCGGCCACGAAGGGGCGGGCGTCGTGCTGGAGGTCGGTCCCGGCGTCACCTCGCTGAAGCCCGGCGACCACGTTATCCCGCTCTACACGCCGGAATGCCGTCAGTGCAAATCCTGCCTCAGCCGCAAGACCAACCTGTGTACCGCCATTCGCGGCACGCAGGGCAAGGGGCTGATGCCGGACGGCACGTCGCGCTTTTCTTATAAGGGGCAGGCCATCCATCACTATATGGGCTGTTCGACCTTCGCCAATCACACGGTCCTGCCGGAGATCGCGCTGGCCAAGATTCGCCCCGACGCGCCGTTCGATAAGGCCTGCTATATTGGCTGCGGCGTGACGACCGGCGTCGGCGCAGTGATTCACACGGCGCAGGTCGAGCCGGGGGCCAATGCTGTGGTCTTTGGGCTGGGCGGTATCGGCCTGAACGTCATTCAGGGCCTGAAGCTGGTCGGGGCGGACAAGATCGTCGGCGTCGATATCAACGACTCCAAGGAAGAGTGGGGCCGTCGCTTTGGCATGACCCACTTCGTCAATCCAAAAAAGGTGTCGGGTGACATCGTCGCGCATCTGGTCGAGCTTACCGGCGGCGGGGCGGACTACACGTTCGACTGCACCGGCAATGTCGAGGTCATGCGTCAGGCGCTGGAGGCCTGCCACCGCGGGTGGGGCGAAAGCATCATTATCGGCGTGGCACCTGCCGGGGCGGAGATCAAAACCCGTCCGTTCCAGCTCGTCACCGGGCGCGTGTGGAAGGGCTCGGCCTTTGGTGGGGCGCGCGGCCGCACCGACGTGCCGAAGATCGTCGATTGGTACATGGACGGCAAGATCGAGATCGATCCGATGATCACCCATACCTTGCCGCTTGAGCGCATCAATGAGGCCTTTGACCTGATGCACGCCGGCGAAAGCATCCGGAGTGTGATCGTATTCTGATGGACGAGGACGACGATTTCGAGATCGAGCACGTCGAACCCTATAGCTGCGTCTTCTGTTCCGAGCCGATCGAGGACGAAAACGCCGCCGTGACCCTGACCGCGACGTGGATGCCGCACTGGCGCGCCGCCAAGTTTTCGCCTCTGGCGCAGGACTTCTGGTGCCATTCCGCGTGCCTGCAAAAAAACTGGCACGGGTCGTGGCCGTGGGAGCCGCATGTGCTGTTCGGGGTCGATACAGGCGATGATCGCGACTATGCCGAATCGCTGGCGCTGACGGTCGCACGTCCCGAAGACCGCGCCGATATCGAGGACATGCTGGGTCTGGCCTATGAAGAAGGCCTGCACCGGTCCTACGGCTCTGATCTGGTCGAGGAGGTGCTGCCGTTCCTGACCGTGCTGGACCCGGCGCTGCTGACCTGCGGTACCTTCTACGTCATGGCCGATATGGACGGGCAGATCGCGGCGTGCGGGGGGTTCACCCGCGAAGCCCCCGGTTCGGGCGAAGTTATCGAAGGCGTCGCCCATATCCGCCACTTTGCCACCCATCCGGACTTTGCCGGGTTCGGCGTGGGCAGCCGCCTGTTCCAGCACTGCCTCAAGGAGGCCAAGGCGGCGGGCCTGCGCGAATTTGTCTGCTATTCCGGGCTCAACGCCGAAGGTTTTTACCGGACGCTGGGCTTCAAGCGCGAAAATCTGATTGAAATTCACATGGCGGAGGGCGTCATCCTGCCCGGTATCCTGCTGCGCCGACTGATCTGAGGGTTTAATCATGGACATTACTGCGCAACACCGCCTGTTCGGGGGCACGCTGAGCTTTGTGAAGCACGACTCAGCCGCGACCCAGACGTCGATGGCGCTCAGCGTCTTCGTGCCCAAAGGTGAGGGGCCGTTCCCGGTGCTGATCTGGCTGTCGGGCCTGACCTGCACCGCCAATAATTTCACCGAAAAGGCCGGGGCCTATAAACGCGCGGCCGAACTGGGCCTGATGATCGTGGCACCGGACACCTCACCGCGCGGAGAGGGGGTTGCCAATGATGAGGCCTATGATCTGGGGCAGGGGGCGGGCTTCTACGTCAATGCCACGCAAAGCCCGTGGGCGGCGCATTTTCAGATGGAAAGCTATGTCACGCACGACCTGCTGGCGCTGATCGCGGCGGAATTTCCGGCGGATATGAGCCGCGTTGGTCTGTCCGGCCATTCGATGGGCGGGCACGGCGCGCTGACTCTGGCCATGAACTATTCGCACCTGTTCAAATCGGTTTCGGCCTTCGCGCCCATCGCCTCGCCCGTCCACTGTCCGTGGGGGCAAAAGGCGATGCAGGCCTATCTTGGCCCGTCGCATGAGGCGTGGGAAACATACGACGCGGCCTTACGTCTGGCCAAGGGCAAGGCCCTGCCGTTTGATGAGATTCTGGTCGATCAGGGCTTGGCCGATCCTTTCCTCGAGACGCAACTGATGCCGCATCTGCTGGAACAGGCCGCCGGGATGGTCGGGCAAAAGCTAACCCTGCGCCGTCACGAAGGCTATGACCACAGCTACTATTTCATCGCCAGCTTCATCGACGACCACCTCGACTTTCACGCCCGGCGGCTTAAGGCTTAACCCGTTTTAGGTGTGAGCGATTGCGTGTGATCCAGGTTTCCGTGGCATCGTCGGTAAAATCTATTTCTTTCAGCGTCGTATAGGCATTGTCCTTATACGCCATCGTAATGCGGATACGCGCCGGGCGGTTGTCGTCCGTGGCGGTGCTGTCGAAATAGAGGGTCCAGTTTTCCGCCGTCGCCCCCTTGGCGAGGCTCGCCGTTTCGCGGTCTTCCGAGGCCGGTTTGCCCTTGCGGAAGCTGGCGCTGGCCAGTGTCTTGCCATCCGGTTCAAAGGCGGAGAGGCCATAGATATAGACAATGCCGGTCTTGGGTCCGTCATCATAGCGTGAGGTTTCCAGAACCGTTGTCTTGTCCTCAAGCACCTTTACCGTGCGGCTGACGGGGAGAGCGAACCATTTATCGCTCTGATAGTCGCGGTATTCCAGCGCCCCGGTCCACTCGCCTTCAAGACTGAGCAGGGCCTGTTGCGGGGTGAGGTCGGCGGCGTGGGCCGCTGAGGCCAGACATAAAAGTAGGCCGGAGCCCAGCGCAGCATTGCGTTTCATTGAGGTTTTCCTGTGAAGTATAAGGGGTACGCTCAAGCCACGCTTACGGATCGAATAACGAAACTGTTAAGGTATAATCGGCAAAGCGCACGCCTAAAATATTGCGCCCGCTCAGTTTAGTGACTAGCATAAGCCGTGGAGCCGCAGGATGGCTTCGTTCCGGATCTTCCCCCCAATGTTACTGCTTGCCTGTGCCGTCGTCCTCCTTCTGGTGGTGCTGAACGGCATATTTGCCATGTCCGAACTGGCCGTGGTGTCGTCTCGCCGTGCCAAGCTGCAAAGCCGTGCCGACAAGGGGGACAAGGGGGCGCAACAGGCGCTGAAGCTGTCGCAGGACCCGACGCGGTTCCTGTCGGCGGTGCAGGTGGGGATTACCTTGATCGGTATTCTGGCCGGTGCCTATGGTCAGGCCACGATCGCCAGTGAGCTGGATCACCTGCTGGAACACAACTTCCCGGCGCTGGCGGCCTATAGCGAGGCGCTGGCCACCGGCATCGTCGTCGTGCTGCTCACCTATCTGTCGCTGATCGTCGGCGAACTGGTTCCAAAGCGCGTGGCGCTGATCTTCCCGGAAACCATCGCCGGTTTCGTGTCGCGCCCGCTGTCGTTTCTAGCCATGGCCATGGGGCCGTTTGTGACGCTGTTGACCGGCTCGACCACGCTGGTCCTGCGTCTTCTGGGCATCCGCGACGAAAAGGGCGAGACCATCACCCAGGAAGAGGTGGAAACCGCTCTGGCCGAAGGCATGGGCGCGGGCCTGATCGAGCCGGCGGAACAGGCCATGATGACCGAAGTGATGCGCCTGGGCGACCGTCCGGCGCGCGTGGCCATGACGCCGCGCCCCGAAGTGTACTGGATTTCCATTGATGACGAAGAGAAGGTCATCCGCAACGACATCCGTGCCTGTCCCTATTCGCGTATTGTTGTGGTGCGCGGGCAGGACATGGAAAACCCCATTGGCATCCTGCACAAGCGCGACGTCGCCGACACGCTCTTGAGCGGTGAGCCGCTCGACCTGCAAAAGCTGATCGCCGAGCCGATCTATATCCCGGATACCACCTCGCTTCTTCAGGCGCTCGACATGTTCAAGGCGTCGAAGCTGCATATCGCCTTTGTCGTCAATGAGTTCGGCACCATCGAAGGCGTGCTGACCCCCACCGACCTGCTGGAAATGATCGCCGGTGACTTCAACGAGGAGCACGACGACGAACAGCCGATGATCCTGCATCGTGAGGACGGCTCGTGTCTGGTCGATGGGCGTGCTGACCTGTTTGAGCTGTCGGAAGCGCTGGATGAGGCCTATGAGCCCGGCACCGGTTATCACACGGCGGCGGGTCTGGTCCTGCACCGTCTGGGCCGCTTCCCCAAGGAGGGCGAAATCCTGACCCTGGGCCATCATCGCGTCGAGGTGATCGACATGGACGAACGCCGCATCGACAAGCTGTTGTTCACCCCCATCCGCAAGCCTGAAAAGGACGAGGCGGACGAGGAATAGGCCGGGTTCGGCACGGCAGCGGCTTGACTCTGCGCGCCGATGACGCCATAAGCGCCGCTTCTCCTGCTTACCCTTCGGTAGGCGGGCTATTACGGGTTGATCCTGAACCGCCGTTGAAATCGCTGTCTCGCACTCTCGCGGGACGCCGGACAGGGTTATATAAAGGTAAGACTATGTCGAAGCGCCACAGCGCCAAGTACAAGCTCGACCGCGCCATGGGTGAAAACCTGTGGGGCCGTCCCAAGTCCCCCGTCAACAAGCGCTCCTACGGCCCCGGCCAGCACGGTCAGCGTCGCAAGTCCAAGGTTTCGGACTTCGGCCTGCAACTGCGCGCCAAGCAAAAGCTGAAGGGCTACTACGGCAACATCACCGAGAAGCAATTCTCGAAGATCTACGAAGAGGCCGATCGCCGCAAGGGCAACACCTCCGAGAACCTGATCGCGCTGCTGGAGTCGCGTCTGGACGCCATCGTCTATCGCTGCAAGTTCGTGCCGACCGTGTGGGCGGCCCGTCAGTTCGTCAACCACGGCCACGTGCTGGTCAACGGCAAGAAGGTGAACATCGCCTCTTACCGCGTGAAGGTCGGCGACGTGATCGAGGTCCGCGAGCGTTCGCGCAACATGGCTCTGGTGCTCGAAGCCCTGCAATCGCCTGAGCGCGACGTGCCGGACTATATCGAACTGGACGCCAAGGCGATGAAGGCCACCTATCTGCGCCTGCCGGAACTGTCGGAAGTTCCGTATCCGGTCAAGATGGAGCCGAACCTGATCGTCGAATATTACTCGTCCTAAGCGCGTCCTGACGGGCTGCAAATGCCCGTCTTTTTGCGCGCCCTTGCTCATGTACTCTCGTACACATCGCTTCGGGTGCTCAAAAGCCAGACATTTTCGCCGCGTCATTACGGCTTAGAGCCTCATGCCGAAAAGTGGACACCACTTTTCGGAAAAACATGAGGCGTTAGAAATAATTAGAGCTATTCGGCGGCTCATCTGAGCCGACGAATGCTCTAGTAGAGATCAGACGTACAAAACCCTGGAAGGTTCGCCTTCCGGGGTTTTTTGTTATTGGCTTTGGTTTCACACAATTTTTGGCAAAACCTGCGTAGCATCTGACCGCATCGCCAACAAAAACGCCCTGACCAAACAGGGCAGGGCGTGTGTCAGGCGTATGAAAGAAAAAGCGAAATCAGGCCTCGATCACGCCTTTTTCGGCCAGAAGCGTTTTCAGCTCGCCGTTCTGGAAAAGCTCCCGTACGATGTCGGCGCCGCCGATGAACTCTTCTTTCACATAGAGCTGCGGGATGGTCGGCCAGTCGGAATAAACCTTGATGCCTTCGCGCAGATCGTTGTCCTGCAAGACGTCCACCCCGGCGAACTCAACACCCAGATGGTCCAGGACCTGCACCACCAGCGAAGAGAAGCCGCAGCGCGGCTGATCAGGCGTGCCCTTCATGAACAGGACGACGGGGTTGTTCTTGATGGTGCCATCAATGAACTGATGCACTTCGGTATGGATATCGGCGCTCACGGCGGGCACTCCGGCAAAGGGGATTTATGGGACCGATATAGGCACAGAGTGGCATAAAATCCAGTGGATCAGGCCTGTTTCTTGCGCCTCTTCGCCAGCTCATCGGCCTGAGCCGAAAAGCGGGCCATCTCGATCTGCGCCGGCACCGAGGTCGGCATGGCGCGTTCGACCACGGCGACCAGTGAGTCCAGGTGCTCCGGGTCGTCGGCGTTGACAAAAAGCGTCGAAAGATTGGGCTGGGTCAGGGCGTAGGACAGGCACAGTTCTTCGGCGGTCCAGTCGGGTGTCTGATGCAGGAAGGCGTAGGTGCCGCGTCCAGCCAAAGGGTCGATGGATTGACCACCGAACAGGCCGAGCCAACCCTTTTTCGGCACAACGGCTTCGGGTTTACGGTACTGCGCCGGGAAGAAGTCGTGTCCGAACACGGCCATACCCTGCGCCAGTGCGTAGTCGAGCAGGTGGCGTTTGTTCCACGAGGTGTCGATGTCGAACACGGTCTTGAGAATGTTGAAACGCCCGTCATCCACCGCGACCTTGATCAGGTCATCATTGGCCGTTGCCCCGGTAAATTTCAGCATCCCGGCTTCGCGTAAAGCGTTGATAAAGGTCCAGCTACGCTCGGGTATCCGGTCGAAGCCATTGGCATGAAAGACGAGGAGGTCGATCCATTGCAGACCTGACGATTTGATGACGCCGCGCAGACGCTCACGCAGGGGCTCAAGCCGGTATTCATCGGCGGGATCGCTGCCGCCCTCTTCTTCGGCGCTCAGCGAGATGAACAGAACGCGACGGTCCACAATCGCCAGCGTATCGGCCGCTGTGGCCAGCAGCTCCGGATGGGCCGAGGTCAGGTGAAACGTATTGATGCCGTTTTCCAGCGCCGTATTCAGCAGGCGCGCCACCGCGTGACGGCTGCGGCCCAGCTTTGCCCATGAGACATTAAGGCCCAGGGCGGAAAGGGCCTGACCGGAACGTCCGAAGGGGCGATAGCGCATCGGCGGGCCTGCCTTCAGGGGACGCGGGTTTCGAGGGCCAGCGCGTGCAACGGCCCGCTCATCAGGTCGGACAGCGCCGCATAGACCTTCTGATGTTGACGCACGCGCGGCATCCCGGCGAAACCGGCGTCGGTAATATAGGCTTTGTAGTGATCGCCGTCCCCGGCCAGATCTTCCACGACAATCTCGGCGTCGGGAAAGGCGGTTTTCAGACGGGCTTCGAGATCGGATTGCGCAATGGGCATGGGGAGGGCCTTGTGAACGACTCGATTAACAAACACAATGGGCTTGGAACTATCACAAAATGGGTTAACAAGTGGCAATCGTCCGCCTTTGCGGGCATGGCTTTACCTTATTTACGGACCGCCGCATGACCAATTTGACGGATATCCGCAACCCCAAGCCTAAGCTGTGGGTGCGCTGGGTGCAGGTGCTGGCCTTTGTGGTGCCGCTGGTCATTGCCGGGCTGTGGATGTGGCAGGAGAATGAGCGCTGGCGCGGCGTCAAAATCTACAAGACGGCTTTTGACTACGAGTTGGCCTATGCCGAAATCGGTGTGCTGAAGTCACAGGTCTATGTGGCACAGGCCTATGATAACGGCTTTCAGGTCGAGAAGGACCCGGTCAAGGCTGTGGAATGGTACAAAAAAGCGGCAGCCCAGAGCCATGCCGAGGCGCAGTATCAGTTAGGGCGCCACTATCTCAGCGGCGAGGGGATTGCAAAAGACGAAAAGGAGGCCTTTGTCTGGGTGCAGCGCTCGGCCTTCAAGGACTATCCGCAGGGGCTGCTGCTGACGGGGCAGATGCTGTGCGAGGGGCGGGGTGTCGAGGCGAACTGTACGCGTGGGATCGACCTGATCCGCAAGGCCGCCGAAGCTGGCTTGCCCGAAGCGCAGAGCGAATGGGCGCGGCGGCTGGAGGCAGGCGAGGGCGTGAGCAAAGACCTGACTGAGGCCTATGTTTTCTATGCACTGGCGCACGAAGGACGCACCTGGCAGCAAAACCCGCCACCGGTATCGGCTGATCTGCAACGATTGACGCCGTTGATGACCAAGGCACAGCTTTCCGAGGCGGAAACGCGCTTTACCGAACGCCGACCGGAGCGGGTGCGACCGGGGCAAAATCAGGTGAAGTTTTAATAAGTTCCCTCCCCCGACACCAAGGGAGGGACTTGTTCTTTACCCCATAAATTCCGGCAGCCAGCGCTCATTGGCGGTTTTCAGTTCGCTTAAGGACAGCGACATCGTACCGGTCAGGCTGAGGTCAGAGCCGCCCGCCACGCCGATGGCCAGGGCCGGGACACCCGCTTCCGCGGCCTTGGCCAGCACCAGATGCGCCGAGGCTTCGTCCACCGCGATCAGGTAGCGCGCCTGATCTTCGGCAAAGGCAAAGATGTGGTCTTCGAGATCGGTGGGGTTTTTCAGCTCGATGCCGACGCCTGAGGCTGAGGCCATGTCAAAGGCCGCGGGCAGCAGGCCGCCGTCCGACAGGTCGTGCACAGCCTTGGCGGTTTTGGAGCGGATCAGGTCGCGCACAAAGTCGCCATTGCGCTTTTCGACGCTCAGATCGACCTTCGGCGGCGCCCCGGCTTCGATGCCGTGCACTTCGCGCAGG
The DNA here is from genome assembly GCF_003966695.1 of Asticcacaulis excentricus. Classification (NCBI taxonomy): domain Bacteria; kingdom Pseudomonadati; phylum Pseudomonadota; class Alphaproteobacteria; order Caulobacterales; family Caulobacteraceae; genus Asticcacaulis; species Asticcacaulis excentricus. Next base: position 906,257 of record NZ_AP018828.1, on the reverse strand, counting down.
TAGAGAGACGAGCCCAGTTCACCCACGGTCTCGCCGACGAGGACCAGCACCTGACCGGCCTTCAGGGTATTGAAACCGACTCGCTGATCGTAGTCGGTCAGCAGGCCCACCGCGCCCACGGTTGGGGTCGGCGGGATGGCGACGCCATTGGTTTCGTTATACAGCGACACATTCCCTGACACGACGGGGAAGTTCAGTTCGCGGCAGGCTTCGGCCATGCCGTCGATGGCGCGCACGATCTGCCCCATGATCTTGGGGCGTTCCGGATTGCCGAAGTTCAGATTGTCAGTGATGGCGATAGGGTCGGCCCCTACGGCGGTCAGGTTGCGCCAGGCTTCGGCCACGGCCTGCTTGCCACCCTCATAGGGGTTGGCCTTGACGTAGCGCGGCGTGCAGTCCGAGGTGACGGCCAGCGCCTTTTTGGTGCCGTGGACGCGGACCATGCCGGCGTCCGAACCGGTCGCCGAGTCGGCCAGAGTGTCGGCCATGACGTGGCGGTCGTACTGTTCCCACAGCCAGCGCTTGGAGGCCATGTCCGGCGAGGCCAGAATCGCCAGCAGGGCATCACCGACCGGGGCCGCCGGCACCGAGGCGAGCGGCGCTTCCATATCGGGTTCGACCCACGGGCGATCGTACAGCGGTGCGTCGTCGCTCAGCGGGCCCAGCGGCAGGTCGCAGACGACCTCGCCCTTGTGCTTCAGAACGATATGGCCCGAGGTGTTGGTTTCGCCGATGACGGCGGCATCGAGGCCCCACTTTTCGAAGATACGATAACCGTCGTTTTCGCGGCCCGGCTTGAGGATGGCCAGCATCCGCTCCTGCGACTCCGACAGCATCATCTCATAGGCCGACATGTTCTCTTCGCGCTGCGGCACCTTGTCGAGGTCGAGCGTGATGCCAAGCCCGCCCTTACCGGCCATTTCAACCGACGAGGAGGTCAGGCCCGCAGCCCCCATGTCCTGAATGGCGGCAACGGCACCCGAAGCCATCAGCTCCAGCGTCGCTTCGATCAGCAGCTTTTCGGCGAAGGGGTCGCCCACCTGCACCGTCGGGCGCTTTTCTTCGGAGTCTTCCGAGAACTCTGCCGAGGACATGGTCGCGCCGTGGATGCCGTCGCGGCCCGTCTTGGAGCCGAAATAGACGACCGGCAGGCCGGGTTCCGGCGCGGCGGAATAGAAGATCTTGTCGGCATCGGCCAGGCCCACGCACATGGCGTTGACAAGGCAGTTGCCATTATAGCCTGCGTGGAAGTTGGTTTCGCCGGCTACGGTCGGCACGCCGACGCAGTTGCCGTAACCGCCGATGCCCGCGACCACGCCTTCGACGATGCGTTTGGTTTTGGGGTGAGACGGCTCACCGAAGCGCAGAGCGTTGAGCAGCGCCACCGGGCGCGCGCCCATGGTGAAGACGTCGCGCATGATGCCGCCTACGCCCGTCGCCGCGCCCTGATAGGGTTCGATATAGGAGGGGTGGTTATGGCTTTCCATCTTGAAGATGCAGGCCTGACCGTCGCCAATGTCGATGACCCCGGCGTTTTCGCCCGGTCCGCAGATGACGCGCTCACCCGTCACCGGGAATTTGCGCAGGTGCATGCGCGAGGATTTGTACGAGCAGTGCTCCGACCACATCACCGAAAACACGCCCAGCTCAACATAGTTGGGTTCGCGCCCCAGCCGGTCGAGGATGACCTGATATTCGTCGGGCTTCAGTCCGAACTCCGACGCATAGTCGGCCATGGACTTCTGGGTTTGGGTGGGGGCGGAGGATGTCGTGCTCATGGGCGCGCGTTTAGCGGATTCAGGTGCGCTTGTCACGCGATTGCCGGGCAAAAAAGGAGGTTTCGTTATCCCCGTCGCATGTTAAACAAGAGGGGTATTTCCGGGGGATTAAAATGAAACGTTTAGCTGCTGTTTTAGCTATGATGTTGGCGAGTGGCGGGCTTAACGCATCGCTATCGCTGGCACAGGAGACGACACCTGTAGCGCCGACTGCCGATGTCGCGGCGTTGAGTAAGGTGCTTTTACCGTTTGTTCCGCCCATGATCACCTTGTTGCCGAAGGACGTGACCGTCCAGTTGGGCGACATCAAGGAAGATACTGACTGGATCGAAATTCCGTACACATATACGCGTCCGGTGACCCTGAAATCGCCTATAAAGGGCGAAATGCTGGGCATCGAGGTCATGCCCGCAGGCACTACGGGTTTTGCGGCCGCGTGGGCGGGTGATCGGGTCCGGTTCTCCTGTTATTTTATTCGTCCGAATTTCAACAAGATCGATTACAGTTCACCGCAATGCTTCGGTGCGCATCCGTTTCGACAGGACCGTGTTTCACGCATGAAGTCCATGTCAAACATTCCGCTGACCTTCACCTACTCGACGGCGGACGGTTCCATTTTTCGTCTGCCGGAGCATGAGCCGCTGACGACGCCGTTCGATCACAGCTTCAAACTGAGCCTTCGGATCGGTGGCTGGAATAAAAAAGCGGTACGTATGCAGTGGTTTTCAGACGGTTACATGATCTTTGGAAGCGACCTGCCGCTTGACGCAGAAGGACGGGCGGTTTTACCCGTCAAAGGAGGGCAGATACGCCTGTCACGCCACTCGGACAACGCTAAGCTCACCTCTGTTGAGTTTATCCCTGCTTCCTGAGCCTTTGCACTGGGATAGAACTGGGCATTGGGATAGAAGCGGCCTTTAGGCACCACGTCTATTTTTCGTAAATGAACGGAAATTTGGGGCGGTCGTCTTTCATGCACGAGGTGTTCACAGCGGGATTGGCGGTTTGCAGAAACTGCGCCATCATTTTTTGCGCGCAGGCGCTGCCCTGAATCGTGTGCATCCGGTTGACGAAGGTATAGTTGCGCCCGTGGCTGAGGCGCTTGACGGCCTCATCCGACAACTCCGCCGGACAACCCGCGTCGATATCCGCCGACAGCATCAAAGTCGGAATGTTACTGGTCAGGGGCTGGTTTTCCACCGCCTCGGCGCGGCCTGTGGCAAAGGCCGGGCAGACCTCAAAGAAGCGCCGCGCATCGCGGGCGACGGACAGGGCGATCGGGTCGTTACGGTCGGTGGCCTCAAGCGCCGCCGGGTCTTCAAAGGCAAATTCCTCACGGCACAGGGTGGTGAAGAACTGGCCCTCGGTATAGCCCGCCTGTACCTTTTTGAAGGCGTCCAACGCGGCAAAATCGCCCTTCAGCAGGCGATCCAAGGTCAGCGGCAGGCTTCGCGCGCCGTGATCGCTGTAGAGTTCATCGAGCAGGAAGGCCCCGACTTCATCCGCCGTATAGGTCTGGCCGTTATGGGTGACCGGCGCGTCCAGCCACTGTTTCAGGCGGGCATCGAAGCGCGCCTCCAGATCGGGGAAGCGCTGACGGCAGGTGGCATCGTCGCGGCAATAGGCCAGTACCTGACGCACTTCACGCGACACCAGACCGGGCAGGGGGGCGGTGGCATTGGCCTCCGGGGGCCAGGTCGAGGAAAGGATGACGCTGCGCAGGCCTTCGGGGTCGTGCTGCATGACGGCCATGGCCACGCGCGTGCCGTAGGAGCCACCGAACAGGTTATAGCTGGTGATGTGCAGGGCCTGACGCAGGTCGCGTAGGTCCTGAGCAATAACGGCGGAATGATATTGCGACGTGTTCACGCCCTTGGCGCGCCAGTGCAGGGCGCAGGCTTTCAGCACCTCGACGCCCGCCGCGCTGGTCACACCGGCGTCGGACAGGGGGGCTTCGCCGCAATCGAGCGAGGGGGTCGATTGCCCGGTGCCGCGATGATCGAACAGGATCACATCGCGGTCGAGCGCGGTCTTGTCACCCTTGGCGATATAGGGTGCCGCCGCGACAATATCGCCGCCGGGGCCGCCGTGCAGATAGATCAGCGGATCGTGTTTTTTGTCCGGCGTGGCGGCACGGGCAATGACCACGGGAAAGCGGATGCGGCGGCCATTGCCGCTACCGCGCGCTTCTTCGACGACCATGTCGCCGCATTCGATGGCGCGGGTTGTGACGATGGTCTTGTAGGCGGCGGGGCAGGTTTTCGCGTGATAGCCCAGTGGCAGGTCGCTGGTCGCCGGCGTGTCGGGGAAGGGACTGGCCGCGGCGCACCCTGCCGTCAAAGCCACAATCGCTGAGACCCAAAATCCATTCCGGATACGCATAAAAAACCCCTTACCTGTCCGTGTGCCGGACGGACAGGTAAGGGGTTGCATTTGCAATCGTTTGTGTCAATCGGCCTTTGCGTCAGGCGGCCTGAAGCACGCGCATCAGGCTGTGGAACAGCGGTGCGCCGTCGGCCGAGCCCAGCGCCGGTTCAAAGGCGCGGTCCGGGTGCGGCATCATGCCCAGCACATTACCTTCGGCATTCATGATCCCGGCGATGTTGTTGACCGAGCCATTGGGGTTTTCGACGTAGCGGAACACGACCTGATTATTGTCTTCGATGGCTTTCAGGGTTTCGGCATCGGCGAAGAAGTTGCCGTCGCCATTGCCTTGGGTCATCCACACGCTCGCCTTGTCGCCATAGGCCGAGGTAAAGCGCGTATTGCGATTTTCAATCGTCAGTTCAATGGGTTTGCAGACGTACTTAAGACCGGCATTACGCATCAGCGCGCCCGGCAGCAGACCGGCTTCGCACAGGATCTGGAAGCCGTTGCAGATGCCGACGACCGAAACGCCGCGCTGTGCCGCCTTGACCACCTCAGCCATGACCGGCGACAGCGACGCCATCGCGCCGCAGCGCAGATAGTCGCCATAGGAGAAGCCGCCCGGCACGACGATCAGGTCGAGGCCCGCAGGGAGGCTCGTGTCCTGATGCCACACCATGCTGACTTGGGCCCCGGTCGTCACCTCGACCGCCACCTTGCAGTCGCGGTCGCAATTGGAACCCGGAAAGACGAGGACGGCGGCTTTCATCTTACGCGACCTCGATGCGGTAGGATTCGATGACCGTATTGGCCAGCAGCTTTTCGCACATGGACTTCACCTCGGCTTCGGCGGCGGCCTTGTCCGGGCTGTTCAGGTCGAATTCCAGCACCTTGCCAACGCGGACATTGGCGACATCGCTCCAGCCGGAGGTGCCCGCCAGCCCGTTAAGCGCGCCTTCGACCGCCTTGCCCTGAACGTCGAGAACGCCCGCCTTGAGGAAGATATGAACCGTGGCTTTCATCTTTTCACTTCGTTTAAGAGAGTAAGCAAAAAAGTCCACCGTCACCGATGGACTTAAGGGAGGAGATTACTGCGCACCGCCCTCAATGACGCGGGGCATGTCCTTCATGATCCCAAGGCGCTTGGCGACCTCGGTATAGGACTCGATCACGTCGCCCAGATCGCGGCGGAAGCGGTCCTTGTCCAGCTTTTCGCCCGACTGCGTGTCCCACAGACGGCACGAATCGGGGCTGATCTCGTCGGCAAGGATGACGCGCGAGAACTCGCCCTCGAACAGGCGACCGAACTCGATCTTGAAATCGACCAGGGTGATGCCGACGGCGGCGAACATGCCGCACAGGAAGTCATTGACGCGCAGCGTCATGGCCAGAATATCGTCGATTTCCTGCGTCGTGGCCCAGTTGAAGGCCGTGATGTGCTCTTCCGTAATCATGGGATCGCCCATCTCATCGTTCTTGTAGTAGAACTCGATGATGGACCGCGGCAACTGCTGGCCTTCGGGCAGGTTGAAACGCTTGGCCATCGAACCGGCGACGACATTGCGGCAGACGACTTCCAACGGGATGATCTCGACTTCGCGGATCAGTTGTTCCCGCAGGTTCAGGCGCTTGATGAAGTGGTTTTGCACGCCGATCTGCGTCAGGCGGGTCATCACGAACTCGCTGATGCGGTTGTTGATGACGCCCTTGCCTTCGAGCTGGGCCTTCTTCTCGCCGTTGAAGGCGGTGGCGTCGTCCTTGAAGTATTGGACCAGCGTACCGGGCTCAGGGCCTTCGTACAGGATCTTGGCCTTGCCTTCGTAAATCTTCTTGCGGCGGGTGGTCATGGCGCCATCTCCAGAAAGGGCAGCGCATGTGCAGACGTCGGAATAGTCAAACCGTCCGGGCCAGCCGGTGAGGGGTGTCGGGGAGGGTTTGAAAAGGGCGTCTGACGCACGGCTGTGAAAGAGGCATCCCAAGGATGCGATTGGGTGCAGCCAATAATCAAAAACTTTTGTGATGTAAATGACGGTTTGTGTTGCGCGGGGTCATGGCGCGCATTAAAACCAGAAGGACAAGTGAGGTTTATCCCTATGACGACGTTTGATGACCGATCCAAAGGTTTCGAAGCGCAGTTCGCCCACAACGAAGAATTTGAATTCAAGGCTGTGGCGCGCCGTAACCGCATGATCGGCCTGTGGGCTGGCGAAAAAATGGGCCTGTCCGGCGACAATCTCGAAAACTACGCCAAGGCCGTGGTGCGCGCCGATTTCGAGCAACCGGGCGAGGAAGACGTGATTCGCAAGGTGCTGGGTGACCTGACCGCCTCCAACATCCCGGTGCGCGAGACAGAGGTGCGAACCAAGGTGGTCGAGTTTCTGGCTCAGGCCCGTGAAGCTCTCAAAAACGAGCAGTAGAATACGAACCCGGCTCACAAGGCCGGGTTTTTTAATGCTGGGGGTGGGGATGCTGAAATGGATTGGACGCGGCGTTTTTTATGCGGTCATCCTGATTAACGCAGGGTTGATGTTTTATTCGTTTTCCGTCGCGTCAAAGGTCACGGTGCGCAATATATCCTCCCCTCGCGCTGACTATACTATTCCCTACGAAACGCATGGGGGGACCGTATACATCAATGCGCAGGAGGACAGGATTGTGAATACGCTGTCTAAGGCCGTATTTGCAGTCAGTTTTGTAGTCATAGCTGTTGGGCTTGTGGTCAAAAGGGTGCGAGAGCTTCGTTAGCCTTTAACATCCGTTATTATGCGCTACCTGATGAATCGCCCGGTGACCGCAAACCGTGGCGCGCCGGCATAGGCGGCCAGAGAGGCCACCGAGCGCGGCTGATCCCCGGCATAAAGCGCCAGATCGTTGAGGCGTGGCATGATGCCGCCTTCGATATCGCCTGATGGTGAATGGAACAGGATCTGCCCGCCCCAGTCCGAGCGCCAGTCGTGCGTGAAGTTCCATTCAAAGGTCAGGGCTGCCTGTGCGTCCGTATGCATGGTGAAGAAGTCGCCGGGGCGGTAGCCGGTGGCGATCAGGCTTTGCAGTTTCAGCCCCGACAGCCCGGTCAGGTTTTCGCAGAAGGCCGCAAATTCCGCAGACCACAAAAGTTTAGCCAGTGCAAACAGCGGATGGTCTTCGCCGAGGTTTACCAACGCCTCTTTTGAGGTCAGGTCGTAGCCCAGATGCAGGAAGCTTAAGCCCGTCTGGGCGCGCTCGGCGGCGGCGGCGAGGCGGTCCTGAATCTCCGACGGATTGAGCGTCTCAAGCTCGGTGCGCGACAGGATGTCCGGTTGGCCTTCGCTATCGACCAGATGCAGTTCCCACAGGGTCTGCTGCTCCAGCGCGTGATGAACGGCGTGGGCGTCTTCGTGCGACAGGGCCCCTTCGAGCCGGATGCGGCCCTTGCGCGCAAAACGGTCGCGGTAGCCGGCAAAATCAAAGGCGTCGGTCAGAAGGGAAAGGGACATGGGGAACCTTTGGAATGCCAGTCACAGGTGAGGACCCCCACCACCGCATCTCACTTGCGGTTCGTGCGGTCCCCCTCCCCAGCAAGCTGGGGAGGTATGATTTAACTACGCCCCAAACACGCGGGCGAAGATCGTATCGACGTGCTTGGTGTGGTAGCCGAGGTCAAAGAAGGGCTCAAGCTCTTCGCGGGTGAAGAATTTCGACACGTCCTCGTCGGCGCTGAGGAAGTCGAGGAAGTTGCCTTCGCCACGCCAGACGCGCATGGCGTTGCGCTGAACTGCCGAATAGCTGTCTTCGCGCGACATGCCCTTTTGCGTCAGGGCCAGCAGCACGCGCTGCGAGTGGACGAGGCCGCCCAGTCGGTCGAGGTTCTTCTGCATGTTTTCCGGATAAACCATCAGGTTTTCCATGACGCCCGCCAGACGACGCAGGGCAAAGTCCAGATGCACACAGGCGTCCGGCGCGATGCCGCGCTCGACGGAGCTATGCGAGATATCGCGTTCGTGCCACAGGGCGACGTTTTCCATAGCCGGGACGACGGCCGAGCGCACCAGACGCGCCAGACCGGTCAGGTTTTCGGTCAGAACGGGGTTGCGCTTATGCGGCATGGCCGATGAGCCCTTTTGCCCCTTGGAGAAGAATTCTTCGGCCTCCAGCACTTCGGTGCGTTGCAGGTGGCGGATTTCCACAGCCAGACGCTCGATGGACGAGGCCACGACGCCCAGCGCCGCGAAGAAGGCGGCGTGACGGTCGCGCGGGATGACCTGGGTCGAGACGGGCTCGACGCTCAGGCCCATCTTTTCGGCCACATAGGCTTCGACTTCGGGCGAGACATTGGCGAAGGTGCCGACCGCGCCGGAAATGGCGCAGGTCGAGATTTCCTCACGCGCGACCTCAAGGCGCTTTTTGGCGCGAACGAATTCGGCGTAGTAGCCGGCCAGTTTCAGGCCAAAGGTCACCGGCTCGGCGTGGATGCCGTGCGAACGCCCCACCGTCGGCGTAAATTTATGCTCAAGGGCGCGCTTTTTCAGCGCCGCCAGCACCAGATCAACGCCTTCGATCAGCAGGTCGGCCGAACGCTGAAGCTGAACCGCGAAACAGGTATCAAGCACGTCCGAAGAGGTCATGCCCTGATGCAGGAAGCGCGCTTCGGGGCCGACGATTTCCGAGACGTGGGTCAGGAAGGCGATGACGTCGTGCTTCACCGTCCGTTCGATCTCGTCGATGCGATCCGAATCGAACTGCGCATCCTTACCTTTGGCCCACAGGGTTTCGGCGGCCTCGGTCGGGATGACCCCCAGTTCGGCCATCTTGGTCGCGGCGTGGGCCTCGATTTCGAACCAGATCTTGTACTTGGTCGAAGGGTCCCAGATGGCGGCGGCGTCCTGACGGGAATAACGGGGGATCATGGCAAGGTCCGGTCTGAGAGAGAAAAGCGGGATAAAATGGTCGCGGTTCTGTTGGGCGGATGCGTCCTCTGAGTCAAGATTTAAATGTACTTTTCGCGCCGGGCAGGGTTTGTTAGGACAACGCAGTGACAGCGCTGACATAGGCGCGGAGATTGAGGGAGAAACGGTATGAAACAAGCGCTTTTAGCGGGCGTTGTGATGACCTGCCTGGGGGGCGTGGCGATGGCTCAGCCGAGCTTGCCGCGGCCCTATCAGCACCACTATATGGAATTTCCGACGCTCAATCAGACCGGGTTTCAGCCGGATTCGCCCAAAATCGCCGTCTATGCCGTGCCCGAAGACGCGCCCGCTGGCAAGGCATGGCCCGCCATCGACTGGGTGGTGAAGGACGCGGCCAATACGGTCGTGCTGTCCGGACGCAGCGAACCGTTCGGTCTCAATGCCGGGTCGGGCAAGGTGGTGTACCAGATTGACTTTTCCGCTCTGAAGACACCCGGTAGCGGCTATGTGGTCGGGGTGAAAAACGGCGACACCTATAAGGTCAGCACGCCTTTCGACATTCGCGTGGACGTCTATCAATCATTGAAATATGACGCGCTGGCCTTCTTCTATCACCAGCGGGCCAGCGTACCTATCGAAGCGAAATACGTCGGTGAGCGCTTTGCCCGACCTGTGGCGCATGAAAAAGAGATCGTTACCTGCTGGGGGCCGAAGGATTATCGCGGCAATGACTGGGGCGGTTGCCCCTACACGCTGGATGTGTCCAAAGGCTGGTACGATGCCGGGGATCACGGCAAGTACGTGGTCAATGGCGGTATCGCCGTGTGGACGCTGATGAACGCCTATGAGGGGGTGCAGGCGCGCGGCGACCGCAGCTTTGACGATGGGCGAGTGAAGATTCCCGAAGCGGGTAACGGCAAAAATGACCTGCTGGATGAGGTGCGCTTTGAAATGGACTTCCTGCTGGCCATGCAGGTGCCGGACGGACAGACCCTGACTCTGCCCTTAGGAGATCAGCGCAAGTCTCTGGATAAGCTCACCTTTACCCGTGTCGATGCGTCAGGCATGGCGCATCACAAAATGCACGACGAGCACTGGACCGCCATACCCACGCCGCCGCATCTCGATAAGGAAAAGCGCGGCCTCAGCTATCCCTCGACGGCGGCGACGCTCAATCTGGCGGCGACGGCGGCGCAGTGCGCGCGGGTGTTCAAAGGCGTGGACGACGCCTATGCCGACCGCTGTCTGACGGCGGCCAAAAAGGCCTATGCCGCCGCGAAGCGCGTGCCCGATGCCTATGCCATCGACGTGCTGCGGGGCGGCGGCGGGGGCTATGGCGACGGCCACCTCAGCGACGAGTTCTACTGGGCGGCCGCGGAGCTTTATGCCACCACGGGTGAGGCGGCCTATGCGGAGGATGTGAAGGCCTCGCCGCACCATCTGACGGCTACGGATTTCAGTTGGGGCAAGACGGATACGCTGGGCACCCTGACACTGGCAACGGTGGACACGCCCCTGCGGTCGGCGGCGCGTCAGGCGGTTGTCGCCCGCGCGGCGTTGATGCGGACAGAAACGGGCGGGCAGGGCTATCATATCGCCTTCAACAAGCCCTATGTCTGGGGCTCTACGGCCGATTTTATGAACCGGGCCATGCTGTTCGCCTACGCGGCGGATGTCAGCGGCGACGCGGCCTATCGCGCCGAAGCCGTCAATTTGATGGATTATGTTCTGGGGCGTAACCCACTGAATTTCAGTTATGTTTCGGGGTATGGCGAGCGCGCCATGCAGCATCCGCATCATCGCTTCTGGGCCAATGATGGTACCTTGCCGCCCCCGCCGCCCGGCGTCATAGCGGGCGGACCCAATCAGAACTCGTCGGATACGGATGCCAGGGCCCGCCTGAAAGGCTGCGCCCCGCAGACCTGTTACGTTGACCATATCGGCAGCTATTCCACCAACGAAGTGGCCGTGAACTGGAACGCGCCGCTGTTCTGGGTGGCCGCGTGGCTGGATGGCACGCGCAATTGACAGGTTTTGAACAGGGTTAATTTACTCGAAAGACGCGAGTCAGGTTGGCGGGAGGGTTAATAAGGCGTTAAAGTCGCTCCAACTGATTTGTATGTGAGGGTGCTGAGATGAGGAACTGGACGCTGAACACCGGCGTGTCGCTGATGGCGCTGGCGGTCATGGCGTGTGGTACGGGCGCGTGGGCGGCTAAGCCCGCGGTTAAACCGGCGTCCCCGGTCCTGAAGGACACGCCCTCTGCCTATGGCGCATCGGGCGCGCAAGGCGTCTATATGGGCGAGGCCAAGGCCCCGGTTGTCAGCCCGGCGTCGGCGAAGGCGGACTGCCCCGATGGCGCTGTGGGTGGTGACCATCCGGACCTGCCGCCAGCGGTGGTCAAGGAGGCCCGTCCCAACCAGTGCTATACCCGTCTGATGAAGCCGCCAGTGCTGGAAACCTATGCCGAAAAGGTGCTGGTGGAGCCGGAGCGCGTCGAAACCCGCGCGGTGCCTGAGGAATGGCGCTGGGCGGAGCGTCAGGTGGTCGATCAGCCGCAACGCGTCGAGCGCAAGGTGATCCCCGCCGTGACGCGCAAGGTGATGGAAGAGCGCGTGGTGCAACCCGCCACGTGGCGCGAGGAACCCGTGCCGCCCGTTTTCGAAAAGCGCACGGAAAGCGTCATGGTGCGCCCGGCGCGTCAGGAATGGGTGCGCTCCGAAGGGATTGCTACGGGTGCGGCGCTGGTTACTCCCGGCGATCATCAGCCTGTGCGTTATCGCGCCGATGGTATGCTCACCTGGCCCGGCAAGGAGCCGGTGGCGATTCAGGGCAGCGCCGAAACGACCGAGTACCTGCAAAAGGGCTCGGCCCAGACGATCTGGTGCCTGAAAGAGGTGCCCGCTGAGTATAAGCAGGTCGAACGCATGGTCGAGGTGCAGCCGGCGACGGTGCGCCGTATCAAGGTCCCGGCCAGGGTCGAAAAGGTCGAGCGGGTCATTGTCGAGCGCGAGGAGCAGGTCATCGAAAAGGTGATCCCGGCCACCTATCGCACGGAAAAGTATAAGGAAGTCATCAAACCGGCACGCACCGAATCCTATACGGTCGCCCCCGTTTACAAGACGGTGGACAAGACGCGCGCGGTGAAGGCCCCTGAGCCTGTGTGGCGTGAAGTCCTGTGTGAACGCAATACCACCCCGGCCAAGATCAAGGCCCTTCAGGTGGCCCTGAAACAACGCGGCTACGATCCCGGCCCGGCCGATGGTACGCTGGGCACCAAGACCGTGGCGGCCATGCAGAAGTTTCAGGCCGATCAGGGCCTGCCACAGGGTCAGATTTCGGTCGAGGCCGCCGAAGCCCTGGGCGTGAAGATACATTAGGATGGGGAGGGCCGGTGCAGGGGGCACCGGCCTTTTTTGCATCTGGCGTGTCACCAAATGGCCGGTTTCTGCGTATAGTCATCTGTAATGCCAACGACCGAAGATGCTGATCGCATCCGGTCGTTGAAAGCTCGCGAATATCTCATCTGTATCAGCGACATGAGATATTCGCGAAACGCATACCAAGGGTCATTTTCAATGACCTTGGTATAACTCACGGAGACTGCCCATGTTGATCCGCCACGCCGCCGACCTGACTGAAAACGACGTCACCCCAAAGGATATCTATCTCCGGCGGCGCGAGATCATGGCGGCGGGGATCGGTTTCGGGCTGGGGCTGGCCGGAACGGCCGCGCAAGCCGCGCAGGTGACGGGCAAGCTGAGCGCCAAACGCACCTTCTGGACTAATGAGACGCCGACCGACCTCGAAGCCGTGACGGGCTACAACAACTTCTATGAGTTTGGCACCGACAAGCTGGAGCCGGTCAAATACGCCTCGGCCCTGACCACACGGCCGTGGACGGTGAAGCTCGACGGCGACTGCGCCAAACCCCAGACGATCGACATCGAAACCCTGCTCAAGGGCGCGCTGGAGGAACGGATTTACCGGCTGCGCTGTGTCGAAGGCTGGTCGATGGTCATTCCGTGGATCGGTATTCCGCTGGCCGAGGTCATCAAGCGCGCCGAACCTCTGTCGAAGGCCAAATATGTGGCCTTTGAAACGGCGCTGCGGCCCAAGGAGATGCGCGGTGTGTCCGACCGCATCCTGCAATGGCCCTATGTTGAGGGGTTGCGCATGGATGAGGCGATGAACCCGCTGGCCCTGCTGGCCGTCGGGCTCTATGGCGACCTGTTGCCTAATCAGAACGGGGCGCCGATCCGGTTAGTCGTGCCGTGGAAGTACGGGTTCAAATCCATCAAATCCATCGTGCGGATTTCCTTCACCACGCGCGAGCCGCCGACCTCGTGGAACCGTTATGCGCCGCGGGAATACGGCTTCTATTCCAATGTGAACCCGCAGGTGGATCATCCGCGCTGGTCGCAGGCGACCGAGCGCCGCATTGGCGAATTCAAGCGCCGCCCGACCCTAATGTTCAACGGCTATGCCGACAATGTCGCGCACCTCTATGCCGGCATGGATCTGAAAAAGTATTACTGATGAAGGCCAAGCGCGGGTTTACGCCGGATATCGCCCTGATCTGCGCCCTGTGCCTGTTGCCGGTGTTGTGGCTGCTGTGGCGGTTTTTCCAGAACGATCTGGGTGTTAATCCGGTCGAGACGGTGGTGCGGCAACTGGGGGTGTGGGGGTTGCGGTTGCTGGTGCTGGGCCTGGCCCTGACGCCTCTGGCGCGTTTGTTGCGGCAGGGGCGGCTGATCCGCTGGCGACGGCCCATCGGTCTGTTTGCCTTTGGCTATGTGACGCTGCACCTCATGAGCTATGTGGTCATCGACCAGTATTTCGACTGGGCGCAAATCTGGTCGGATATCCTCAAGCGGCCCTACATCACTTTTGGGATGGTAGCCTTTGTGCTGCTGATCCCGCTGGCGCTGACCTCGTTCAATGCGGCGATCCGGCGGCTGGGCGGGGTGGTGTGGCGGAATCTCCACCGGCTGATCTATGTGATCGTGCCGCTGGGGGCCTTGCACTACTTCCTGCTGGTCAAGGCCGACAAGACGATGCCGCTGGTCTATGCGGCGATTATCGCCATCCTGCTGGGCTGGCGCGTCTGGGAATGGGCGAGGAAGAAGGTTTAGCCACCAAAGAAAAGCACGAACGGCAGAGGCTTAACTGATACCAACGGCCGAAGATGCTGACCGCATCCGGCCGTTGTGAACTCGAGAATTTCTCATATGTATTAGAAACATGAGAAATTCTCGAACGGAATACCAAGAGTCATTTCCAATGACCCTTGGTATGACCCATTGGTGAAATGTGGCTTTACCTGTTTCAAAGCATTTTTCAAAGCGCTTCAATCGGGATGTCTGAAAACGCCTTTTTCGTGCTTTTTCGTGTTTTTCGTGGCCAGACGTTTAAATCGCGCCGACCTGTTTCATGCTCAGCACGCCTTCGCGGCCAACGATCAGGTGGTCATGGATAGCAATTTTCAGCGGTTTCCCGGCGGCGATAATGGCCTTGGTCATGTCGATATCGCCCTGCGACGGCATGGGGTCGCCGGACGGGTGGTTGTGGACCAGAATCACCGATGAGGCCGACAGCTCCAGTGCCCGGCGCATGATTTCGCGCGGATAGGCCGGGGCGTGATCGACCGTGCCGTAGTTCATGATCTCATCGGCGATGAGCTGGTTCTTCTTGTCGAGGAACAGCAGGCGAAACTGCTCGCGCGGTTCGTGCGCCAGCGTCACGCGCAGGTACGACAACAGCGCCTGCCAGCTTGAAATGACCGTTGAGCGTTTCAATGGCTCTGCCATCAGGCGGCGCGTCGCTTCGAACATCAGTTGCAGATCGAGCGCGATGTCCGGCGTCATCTTCAGCGACCGGCCCTTGTTGTCGAGCGCCGACACCTGAAGCATGTCCTCCAGTGGGGCCGACAGCACGGCGGACAGGCTGCCGAACCGGCTCAACAGCGCCTTGGCCAGCGGCTTGACGTCGCGTTGCGGGATGGAGCGAAACAGACACAGCTCCAGCACCTCGTAATCGGGCAGAACCGACGTCCCGCCGCGCCGCGCCCGGTCGCGCAGCCGCTGACGATGGCCCCCATGCTCAGGCAAGGCGGGGTCGGACAGTGTGGTTTCGCTTGTTGGTGGCTCCCCCTCAGCCATGTTCAGTGTCTCAGCTCAGCGGTTGGGGGCGGAACTTGTCCGAGGCCGTGAAGATTTCCAGCCCGTCCCTGGTCACGCCGATACTGTGTTCACACTGCGCCGTCAGCGACTTGTCGCGCGTCACGGCGGTCCAGCCGTCACTGAGCACCTTCACCTCCGGGCGGCCGAGGTTGATCATCGGCTCGACCGTGAAGAACATACCTTCTTCCAGCACCGGGCCAGTACCCGCGCGGCCAAAGTGCAGGACATTGGGGTTGTCGTGGAAGACCTGCCCCAGACCGTGTCCGCAGAAGTCGCGCACCACACTGCACCGCTGGGCTTCGGCGTATTTCTGGATGGCGTGGGCGATGTCGCCGAAGGTGTTGCCGGGCTTGATCTGCGCCAGACCCAGATGCAGCGACTCATAGGTCACATCGACCAGACGCCGGGCCTTGGCATTGACATTGCCGACCTCATACATGCGCGAGGTATCGCCATGCCAGCCGTCGATGATGGCGGTGACGTCAATATTGACGATATCGCCGTCTTTCAGCGTCTTGGCTTCGGACGGGATGCCGTGACAAACGACGTGGTTGGGCGAAATACACACGGTGTGCATATAGCCGCGATAGAAGACGCAGGCCGGCAGCGCGCCGTGGTCGAAGATAAACTCCCGCGCCAGATCATCGAGATAGGAGGTCTTCACGCCGGGCACCACATAGGGGATCAGCATGTCGAGGCAGTCGGCGGCGACCTTGCCGGCGCGGCGCATACCTTCGAAGCCTTCGGGCCCGTGGATTTTGATACGGTCGGTGCGTGTGATGTAATCGCTATCTGTGGTCATAGCGGCAATATAGTCCCTGTGTCCGCAAATGGCTAGGCTCCGTACACCGCTCTGTCCACGTTAAATCGTTAACCGATTATTGACCTTTGGCTGAGGCGTCTCAAATATGAAAGCGCCGGATCGGGTGCTGATTCGGGCTGTGGAGTAGGGTCATGTCGAACGCGCGTATTCTGGTTTTTGGCAACGAAAAGGGCGGGGCGGGGAAGTCCACCGTCGCCATGCACGTGGCGGCAGCCTTGCTGCATCAGGGCAAGCGCGTCGCCATTATTGACCTCGACCTGCGGCAGCGCTCGCTGGCGCACTTTTTCGAGAACCGTAAAAAGTGGGCGGCGGCCAATGAAAAGATCCTGCCGCATGCCGTCGAGCCGTTTCTGCACAAGAACCCGGCTGAGCTGGTCAAGGTGCCGGATGCCGAGGCCAAGGCCGCCTTTGATCGCGCGCTGAGCGAAGCGATCGATGTGGCCGACTATGTGATTATCGACACGCCGGGCGGTGACAGTTTTCTCTCGCGCCGTGCCCACGCGGTGGCGCACGTCATCATCACGCCGATGAACGACAGCTTTATCGACTTTGACCTGCTGGGGCAGGTCGATCCGGTGACGCTCGACGTCAAACGCCCGTCCATCTACGCCGAAACCGTGTGGAATTCGCGCAAGGTACGCGCCACCTGGGACGGCAAGACCATCGACTGGATCGTGCTGCGCAACCGCCTCGCCACCAATCAGGCACGCAATGCCAAACGTATCGACGACCGGCTTCAGGCGCTGGGCAAGCGGATCGGCTTCCGCGTTGCGGCGGGCTTGCGCGACCGCGTGCTGTACCGCGAACTGTTCCCATTTGGGTTAACGGTGCTCGACCTCAGCGAGGACATCAAGCCCGTGGCCGTGTCCATGGCACACGTGTCGGCGCGCGCCGAAATCCGCGCCGTCATGCTGGCGCTCGATCTCGAAAACGCGGCGGCGGTGTCGGAACAGTTGACGGAACTGGGGCCTCAGCTAGAAACGGACGAGGACGATTTCGAAGCGGCGGAGTAATTCCCCCGCCGTCCGGAAAGCGCGCCCGTGTATCTGATTATTGCCACCGCTGCCGCCTTTGCCCTGCTGGTCTGGGTCGGCCGCCAGTCGCGTCTGGGAAAGATCAAACCCGGACCGTGGATCAGGCAAAAGCGCGCCCTGATCGCCGTAGGGGCCGTGGCCGTGGCCATGGCGGGCGTGATTTGCGTGGCGCGAGGGCAATATATTCTGGCCAGCATTCTGGTGTCCATCGCCTTTGCCATGGCGGGCGGGGCGCGGTATCGCTCTGAGCCCAGACCGGCGGGGGCGTGGACACAGGCCGAGATCGAGGCCTATCGCACCTTGGGGCTGGAGGTCGGGGCCGATCGCCGCGCCATAGTGAAGGCTTGGAAACAGCGCATGAAGGCGGCACACCCGGATCAGGGCGGTTCGGACGCGCTGGCGGCGAAGCTCAACGCGGCGCGCGATACCTTATTGAAGCGCAGGTGAAATCATTCAAAGGCTTGGCGGAATAAGCGCATATTCCACACCACCGCATCTCGCCTTCGGCTTGCGTGGCCCGTCGCTCGCGGAAACTATTCTGTCTTTATGTTATACCCAGAAAGCTGGGGGCTATGGTTTTACGAGTTCACGCTATACTGCATTTTGTCAACTTCGGCAGAGACGCGACATAATAGTTCGGCCAGAGACATATCTATGTCTTCTATTTCTTTAGCAGCCTGAACCCCAATAATTATTTCTGATAATCTGCCTCTATCTGTAGTTTTTTTCGTGTCTAATTGGATTAAATATTCCAATTGATTGAATATAGATGTGAGCACCTTGAAGGTCCGGGTTCCTTTCCCTCAGGCTATTTGTTTCTGCCAGCGCAATTTCAAAAAGTGAAAGCCGATTTATGGTAGCCTCCTGTAGCCATTGAGCAGGTTGGCGTCGAAGACACCCAACGCCCTAACCTTACGACTTCACCACCATGCAATCGAGACGCTTGGCCTCGATGGCCTTGCAGGCCTTTTGCGCCTCGGCCTTGGTCATGTCGATAAAGCGCGTGCGATAGCGGCCGGCGTCGTTTTCCGACACGTCGGTTTCAAAACCTTTGAGGGACGGGAAGCGCTTCTTGATGTCCTTGGCCCAGTCGGCGGCCAGCGACTTCTGCTTGAAGGCCCCGACCTGCACCGCCCAGATGGCGTCCGGGTCTTTCTTCTTTTTCTTCGCCGCGGCCTTCTCCTCTGCGGCCTTTTCGGCCTTGCTAAGCGCGGCGACCACGGCCGGGGCCTTGGCGGTGCCGGACAGGCGCTGCACGGTGGTGCCATCCTCGTCGTCCTGCGCGTCAAGGGCGGCCAACAGGGCGTTGGAATCGCCCACCACCTGATATTTGGGGGCCATGGCGCTGCGGAATTCGTTCTGGGCCACGACGATCTGCTCACCCTTTTCACGGCGGGCAAAGACATCAAAGCCGGTATTCATCAGGGTGCTGACGTGTTCGCGGCGCTGTGCCTTGTTCGAGCCGCCCAGCATGACGGCGATCAGGCGGTGATTGCCCTTGCGCTGCGACGCGACAAGGTTGTAGCCGGCGGCATTGATAAAGCCGGTCTTCATGCCATCGACGCCGGGATAGGCCAGCAGCGGATTGTGGTTCGAATAGGTGCGGCCATTGAACTGCACCGACCGCACGTGGAAATATTCGTAATATTGCGGGAAGTCGCGCATGACCGCGCGCGCCAGAACCGCGAAGTCGCGCGCCGAAGACACCTGACGCGAATCGGGCAGGCCCGAGGCATTGACGAAGTTGGAGCGCGTCATGCCCAGCTCCTGCGCCTTGACGGTCATCAGGGCGGCAAAGCGCTGCTCCGAGCCGCCGATATGCTCACCGAGCGCGGCGGCCAGATCGTTGGCGGAGTAGGCGGCGATCAGGCGCATGGCCATATCAACCGTGATGGTGTCGCCGGCTTTCAGACCCGACTTGGTAGGCGGCATGGACGCGGCGTAAGCGGAGAGGGTGATGACGTCATCGGGCTTCAGGCGGCCCTGCGCCATCTCCTCAAATGCCATGTAGAGCGTCATGATCTTGGTCAGTGAGGCGGGGTAGCGCGGCGAATCGGCGCGCATGGCGTAAAAGACTTCACCGGATTGCGCATCGACCACGATGGCCGCATAGCGGTCGCTGTCGGCGGGGTCCTGAGCGCGGGCGGGCGATACGACCAGCACGCCAATCAGCGCCAGAGCCGTAGCGGTCGCCGCCAGCATGGCCCGCAGATTGACCGCTTTCGCCGCGACCCTGACCGGGTTCCGTATCGGGGCCGTGTGAGACATTTTTTGACGCATTCGCATATCCCGCTTTTACGCTGCTACTGACTGAACGGCGACAAAACGCCGCAAGGGGAGGTATTTTGGATGCCCGCGCCACCCGGCTAAAAGACAAGGCCTGCCCTAGTCGGGACGCGAAGGTGACATAAGACCATGGAAAACCAGGCCTGTCAGCCTCAATTCATTCATCCTTAATCAGAACGCCCGATTTCCTTACCAGTGTCTTACAAGAGCGCGCATTTTTGGCCAAAATGCGCCCGGATTCGTCCACAGGGTGAGGAAACCGCATCACAATCGCGTTAGGTTTTTGTGCGCTGCACAATATTTATTGACCTCATACTGCATATGCGTTATACACAGGGTCATTACGGGCAACGCCTCACCCGCGACGCGCATGGCCCGGTTTGCGGAAACCCCGCCTAACCCTGAGTGGAGAGACTGCCATGGTGGATACCGAAACCTACAAGGCGACCGTCGAAAAAGTGACCGCCGCTTCCAACCAAGCCTTCAAGGACGGCGTTGAAAAGACGCTCGGTGCCCTGAACGAAGTCAACACCCTGTCGAAGGCCAATGTTGAGGCCGTCGTCGAAAGCCTGACCGCCGCCACCAAGGGCGCGGAAACGGTCGGCGCGCAGGCCGCGGCCTACACCAAGAAGAGCTGGGAAGAGGCCGTTACGGCTGCCAAGACCCTGTCTTCGGCCAAGTCGGTGCAGGAAGTGATCGAGCTTCAGTCGTCCTACGCCAAGTCGGCGCTCGAAGCCTATGTGTCGGAAATGAACGCCCTGACCGAGACCCTGTCGGCCTCGTTCAAGGACACCTTCAAGCCGCTGAACGCGCGCATGACGGCGACCGTCGAAAAGTTCCAGTCCTACCGTTAAAGCGCTTTCCGAAAAGTGTGACGCACTTTTCGGATAAAAAAGCGCGTTAAACCAAAAAATTAGATCGTATTTCGATTCAATCTGAACGAAATACGATCTAATCGACGGTACGGTCTGAAAAAGATCAATCCCCGCAGGCAACTGCGGGGATTTTTTTGTTTTGGCCACGAGGGTAATTTGGCCACGAAAAACACGAAAAGCTGGAAAAGGCTGCGGGGCCAGATGCGCCGGGTCGGCGCTGTCAGTTTTCCGGCAACAGTATGTCGGGCGTTTCACGCAACGTATCTGTGGTCTGAGGTTCGTGCTTTTGGTGCTTTTAGTGGCTAAACCTCGTTGGCCGCCCAGCCCATGCCTTGCGCCGGGCCGTCGGTCGGGCGCAGAGGCTTGCTCATGAAGATCACGTCCAGCCAGCGGTCGAACTTATAGCCGGCCTTCGGCAGCTTGCCCGTGTGTTCAAAGCCTGCCTGTTCATGCAGGCGGATCGAGCCCGTATTTTCGGCGTCACCGATCACGGCGTACATGGCGTAGAAACCGGCCTCGGTTGAGGCCGCCATCAGGGCGCTGAGCAGGGCCTTGCCCACGCCCTTGCCCTTGTGCGCGGGGTGGACATAGATGCTGTCCTCGACCCCGTAGCGATAGGCGATACGCGCGCGAAACGGCGAGGCATAGGCATAGCCGATGACGCTATCGCCTTCGGTCGCCACCAGATAGGGCAGGTTCATGTCCCGCAATTCCTGCCAGCGCGCCCGCATGGCGTCCTCGCCCGGCGGTACGATATCGAAGGTGCCGGTGCCGTTCAGCACCCCGTCCTCATAGATTTCGGCTATGGCGGGAAAATCAGCGGCCTCGGCCGGGCGAATATCGGTCATGCTTAGGTCTCAAACAATCGCCTCCCCATGCCTGAGGCACAGGGAGGAGGGGAAAGGTTAGGCCGGTTTGGTCCAGCCCTTGTCCAGTGCCCAGATGGCGAAGGCGTAGTTGAGCGCGGTTTCCTTCAGGCGATCAAAACGCCCCGACGCCCCGCCGTGCCCGGCCTCCATATTGATCTTGAGCAGGATGGGCGACCCCGACGTGGTGTATTCGCGCAGCTTGGAGGCCCACTTCATCGGCTCCCAGTAGGTGACGCGCGGATCGGACAGGCCGCCCGTGGCCAGAACCGGCGGATAGGCCTTGGCCGTCACATTGTCATAGGGCGAATAGGAGGCGATATATTCGTAAGCCGCCTTGTCTTCCAGCGGGTTACCCCATTCCGGCCATTCGGGCGGCGTGAGCGGCAGGGAGGTGTCGCTCATGGTGTTGAGCACATCGACGAACGGCACCTGACCGATCACGCCGCCCCACAGGTCCGGACGCAGGTTGGCAATGGCCCCCATCAGCATACCGCCGGCCGAGCCGCCCTGCGCCACGATGCGGCCCTTAGCACCATAGCCATTAGCGATCAGATGCTCCGCCGCGGCAATAAAGTCGGTAAACGTGTTCTTTTTCTTGAACTTTCGACCGTCCAGGAACCAGTTATACCCCTTTTCCGTGCCGCCGCGGATATGCGCTATGGCGTAGATAAAGCCGCGATTGACGAGGCTGAGGGTCGAAACCGAGAAGGTCGGCTCCATCGAAATGCCGTAGGAGCCGTAGCCGTAGAGCAGCAGGGGCGCCGAGCCGTCCAGCTTGGTATCCTTTTTCATTAGCACCGTCACCGGCACCTCGGCCCCGTCCGACGCCTTGGCATAGAGACGCTTGGCGACATAGTCGGCGGGGTTATGGCCCGACGGCACGACCTGCGTCTTGCGCAGCACCCGTTCCTTGGTCGCCATGTCGTAATCATAGGTCTGGGCCGGGGTGGTCGGTGAGGTGTAGGTGTAGCGCATCACCGTCGTGTCGTATTCCATCGACCCGCCCAGACCCAGCGCATAGGCCTCTTCCTTCACCGCGATCTCGTGCTCGCTGAGGTCGGCCTTTTTGGTGATGACGATGCGCGAATTGGCGTTTTCGCGTTCGGTACGCACCATATGGTCCTTGAACAGGCCAAAACCGGTAACGTAGATGCCCGGACGGTGCGCAATCCACGGCTTCCATGTTGAGCGCGCCGGGACGGCAGCGGTTGAGGTCATGATCTGGAAATCGACCGCACCGTCGGCATTGGTCAGGATAACGAAGCGATCATCCCAGTGATCGACGCTGTATTGCACGCCCGTGTGACGCGCCTCAACGATCACGGGGGCAGCGGTCGGCGTTTTGGCCGGGATCAGGCGCGCCTCCGAGGTTTCGTGGTCATTGATGCTGATCAGGATGAATTGCTCATCCGAGGTCAGGCCAACGCCCATGAAGAAGCCGGGATCGGTTTCCTCATAGACCAGCACGTCTTCACCGCCCTTGGCCGGGCGGCGGTAGAGTTTGGATGGGCGACCATTATCGTCGCGGAAGGTCCAGAAGATATATTGCGAATCCGGCGTGAAGACGAAATCGCCCGTGGCGCTTTCGACCGGCTTGCCCAACACTTGCCCCGTGGCGAGGTCCTTGACGTAAATTTTATAGACCTCAGAGCCTTGCGTGTCCTCGGCCCAGGCGTAGAGCGTGTGATCAGGGCTGTGGGTGGTGGTGGCCGTTGAATAATATTCGTGGCCCTTGGCGGCGGCGTCTTCGTCCAGCAGGATTTGCTCATCGGCCGGGATTTTGGCGAAGGGCACGGTTTCGCTGCTGATCTTGTCCTTGCTGCGCGGCTTGCGGGCATTGATCGGGTGCTGACCGCCGATATTGTAGCGGACATAATATTCCCACTGGCCATCGGGCGCAGGCACCGACGAATCGTCTTCCTTGATGCGGCCCTTGATCTCTTCGAAAATGGTCGTCTGAAGCGCCTCGGTCGGCTTCAGCAGGGCGGCCGTATAGGCGTTTTCCTCAATCAGTTGCGCCTTGACGTCGGCCTTGATGGCGGCGGGATCACGCAGCACTGCCTGCCAGTTGTCATCCTTCATCCAGAAATAGTCGTCGGTGCGCTTGAAGCCCAGTTGCTCGATCGTATGCGGCGTCTTCAGGGGCTTGGGGGCGGGGGTTTTGGACATCAGACTCTCTGCGGCGAAGACGGAGGAAGGGGCAGCCAGCGCACCGGCACTCAGGGCCACGGTGGCCCCGGCGCTATAATTCAGGAAATTTCGGCGATTGAGGCCACGAACCGGCGGGTTTTTCATAGGGGCACCTTTGACAAATTGCATTCGGGACGCAAGGATGAATTGGGTGAGAGGTTGATACGATCCACCATCGGACGTCAACTTACGCCTTGTTTATTTGTGATGGTGCTTTGGGCATGGTTTTGGCCCATTTGGGGGGTAAGACATAGGACATGGATGCTGACCTGACCCTCGACCTGATCGAAGCCACCGTTCAGATTGACCAGCCGGTCAATGATCAGAAGCGCATGGTGGGGACAGGCTTCCTTGTGTCTGTTCCGCGCGAAGGGGCCGCCCCCGAAGTGGTTCTGGTCACCGCCGCCCACGTCTTTGAGCGTATGCCGCAGAACGAGGTACGTATCGGCTGGCGCGTCAAGGCCGCCAATGGCACCTGGCAATATAGCCCCACCCGCATCCCCATCCGTAATGAGGCAGGCCCGCTGTGGACGCAAAATCCCCGACAGGACATCGCCGTCATCGCCGTTCAGGTGCCACCCTCCTATAAGGACAAGGCGATCCCTTTGAGCTGGCTGGCCGATGAGCGCTCGTTCGATCAGTGGCACGTCTCGCCCGGCGACGAAATGATGACGCTCGGCTATCCGCACGGCTATTCGGCCAATACGATCGGCTTTCCCATCCTGCGCGCCGGTCGGCTGGCCTCATATCCGGTGGGGCCGGTATCGAGCTTTCCGACCTTTCTGATCGACCTGACGGCCATTCCGGGCAATTCCGGCGGCCCGGTGTTTATGACCGAACATACCGAGCGCGCCCCGGGGGCCGATGCGCCGAAGGCGACTCTGGTGTCCGGTATCCTGACCAAGCAGGTGGAGGTCAATGCCCAGCGCCTTGAACTGGGTCTCGTCACCCATGCCGTCTTTGTGCGCCAGACCATCGAGCAGTTGTTCGTCGCGCGGGGTCAGGCCCCCGGCGTCAAGGTCGGCGTCACCTCATCGGCTGCGCCGCCGCCGGTGGTGGTTGTGCCGAAAAAGCTCTCCCCCAGAGAGGCCGCCGGCGCGGCAGCGGCCGGACAATCCAAGAGCAAGCCCTGAGCCTCAGAGACCCTCGGACAGGGCCTCCAGCGAGGCCGCTCCGGCGGTGATGGCGGTGTGCAGGGCCTGCGCGTGCGACAGGATATGCGCGGCAAAGAGCTTCCACAGTTCGACCTTGGCCTTCAGCCATGCCTGATCGCCGTCATTGGCTTTGAGACGCGCCGTCGCTTCGACCGCGCCGCGCAACAGGACATAGCCGCCGACCACATCGCCGGTCAGTTTCAGATAGGCGGTCGCCCCGGCCTGTACGTCTGCCGGTCGGGCTTTCTTCTGCGCCACCAGCCACAGGCTGGCGGTTTCAAACGCCGTCAGGGCGGTTTCAAGCTGTGCGATCGACGCTTTAAGATCGTCACTTAAATCATTGTTTTGAATATAGGATTGGATATCCGCTTTAAGCTCCAGTGCCGAGGCGGCGTCGTCACCCAGCTTGCGCCCCACAAGGTCGCCGGCCTGAATGCCATTGGTCCCTTCGTAGATGGGGGCAATACGCGCGTCGCGGTAATGCTGGGCCGCGCCGGTCTCTTCGATAAAGCCCATGCCGCCGTGCACCTGCACCCCGGCCGAGGCCACTTCGACACCGATATCGGTCGCCCATGCCTTGGCGACGGGGACCAGAAAATCCTCACGGCGCTTCACGCGGGCGTCGGCGTTCAGGCGATAATCGTCGGCGGCCATGGCCGTCAGCAGGCAGATGCCGCGTGCCGCTTCGATCTTGGCCCTGGACAGGGCCAGCATCAGGCGCACATCCGGGTGGTCGAAGATCGGGGCCTTCTTTTCGCCGGTGAGGACCGAATTGCCCTGACGACGGTCACGCGCATAGGCCAGCGCCTGCTGATAGGCGCGTTCGGCAATGCCCACGCCCTGTACGCCGACGGCCAGACGCGCGGCGTTCATCATGGTGAACATGGCCATCAGCCCCTGATGCGGCTGCCCGACCAGTTCGGCCTTCGCGCCCTCAAACGCCATGACGCAGGTGGGCGAGGCGTGGATGCCCAGCTTGTGTTCCAACCCGACGGCGCGCAGGGCATTGCGTTCACCCAGAGAGCCGTCTTCGTTGACGAGGTATTTCGGGCATAAAAACAGAGAGATACCGCGCGTCCCTTCAGGTGCGCCGGGAAGTCGCGCCAGCACCAGATGCAGGATATTGTCGCGCGTTTCGTGATCGCCCCAGGTGATATAGATCTTCTGCCCGGTCAGGCGGTAGGCATCGCCATCCGGCACGGCCTGACTGGTCAGAAGCGCCAGATCGGAGCCCGCCTGCGGCTCGGTCAGGTTCATGGTGCCCGACCATTCCCCGCTGGTCAGATGCGGCAGATAGAGCGCCTTCTGACGCTCGGTGCCGTGGTGGTGCAAAGCCTCGATGGCCGCCTGAGACAGGGTGGGATAGAGGGCAAAGGCCATATTGGCGGCGTGGAACATCTCATAGGCCACCATTTCCAGCGCCTTGGGCATGGCCTGCCCGCCGTGTTCCACCGGGGCGCCCAGACCGGCCCAGCCACCTTCGGCAAAGGCGGAGACGGCTTCGGCAAAGCCAGGTGCCACGGTGACCTTATCGTTTTCGAGCTTCGCGCCGTGCGTATCGCCCACGCGGTTGAGCGGGGCCAGCACCTCTTCGGACAACTGCCCGGCGGCGTCGAGAATCGCATCCAGCAGATCGCCGTCGAAATCGGGATAGGCGGAACTCTGGTACAGGCGCTCAATGCCCGTTACCGCCGTCAGGCTGAATTTGAGATCCGCGAGCGGGGCACGGTAGGTCATGGGATTTCCTCAGCTTTTATTCTACTGATTTCCTGATGACGCATGACGTGGCGGCAGGGAAATTCACAGTTCCGTGAACTTCCCTTAGGACACAAGAGAAAAGACGCGCAAAACAGGGCAGGGCTTGATATGTAATTTTATTAGTTACATATAGCCGTTGATTTTGCACGCCGCATCGGCATAGTGTTCCGCAACGCACATCTGAGGAGTCGTTCCATGACGCCCGCCACCTATCACCGCGCCTCGCGCTACCTGCACTGGGCCATGGCCGCCCTGATCTTTTACATGGTCTTTCTGGGCTGGACGCTGGAGGACAAGGACGGGGGCCTGTTCTCGCGCTATCAGATGCACAAGTCGGTGGGCTTTCTGATCCTCTTGCTGACCTTTGTGCGCATCGGCCTGCGGGTGGCCTATAAGGCCCCGCCGGAGATTGAGGGGCCCAAATGGCAGATGGCGGCGGCGCGCGCCGTGCATATCGGATTTTATGTGCTGATGATCGGCCTGCCGCTGAGCGGCTGGGCACTGGTGTCAACGGCCAAGGTGCCGGTGCCGACCCTATGGTTCGGCGTCGTGCCGATCCCGCACCTGCCGCTGGGGCATGAGACGCATGAGGTGTTTGAGGCGCTGCATGGCCTGTTTGCCAAGCTGATCTTCTACGTCCTGATCCCGCTGCACGTTGGCGCGGCGCTTATGCACCATTTCATCCACAAGGATGACACGGTGACGCGCATGTTGCCGGGGCTGGAGCCCAAACCGACCCTCCTTCAAAGCGCGCTGAACGTCCGCTGGCTGGTGCCGGCCGTGGTGGTGGTTGGGGCCTTTGTGCTGGCCACCTTCATGATGCGCGGAGCCAGTGTGCCGGAACCGGCCCCCGTCGCCGCACCTGAAGTGGAAACGGTGGCCTCAGCGGAACCCGAAGCCGTAACCAGCGAATCGACATCGTCCACAGAATCGGCCTCATCATCCACAGAGGTGTCCGCAGCCGTGCCCGTATGGACGGTCAGCAAGGCGGCCTCATATATTCATTTCGCCACCACCTTTAACGGTGAGGCCATCAAGGGCGGTTTCGGCGGCTATACGGCGGATATCACCTTCGATCCGCAACGCCTCGATCAATCGAAGGCGACGGTGGTGATTGATCTGTCCTCGGTCAACAGCGGCGATTCCACCCGCGACGACACGCTGAAAAGCGACAGCTTCTTCAACACGGCCGCCACCCCCAAGGCAACCTTTAAGGCGACGACCTTCACCCAGACGGGGCCGGATAAGTATCTCGCTAAGGGCCGCCTGACCCTGCATGGGCAGACCAAACCGTTCGACCTGCCGTTTACGCTGAAAATCAACGGCAAACAGGCCGTGATGACCGCCACCGCCAAACTCAATCGTCTGGACTACGGGGTGGGTTCCGGCGAATGGACGGCCACGGACGCCGTGCCCAATGCCGTGTCGCTTGATCTCAAGGTCACGGCCACGACGAAATAGGGCTTACGCGCGCGCCGTGGTGTGATATGGCGCGCCATCCTTTTCTCCTCCCTGTCGCGTAGCGATGGGGAGGGGGACCCTCAAGCGCAGCGTAGAGGGTGGAGGGGGATAGCCCTTCTGTTTCAAGGGCTTCGGGCCTTCCGGCTCCCGAGTCACCCCCCTCCGTCGGCCTCGCTTCGTTCGCCGCCCCCTCCCCATGCCTGCGGCACAGGAAGGAGAGATAGAGTTATGTCAACTGTTACCGATGCCATTGCCGCGCTGGAACGCGGCGAACTGATCCACCTGCCGACCGAGACGGTCTATGGGCTGGGGGCGCGTGCCGATGATCCGTCAGCGGTGGCAAAAGTTTTTGAAGCCAAGGGGCGGCCGCGCTTCAATCCGCTGATCGTGCACGTGGCGTCGCTGGCGGCGGCCGAAGCCATAGGCGTGTTCGACGATCGCGCGCGGGCTCTGGCGCAGGCCTTCTGGCCCGGCCCCCTGACGCTGGTGGTGCCGGTGCGCGATACGCAAAAGGTCTGTGATCTGGCGCGTGCCGGGCTTGACAGCGTGGCGATCCGCGTGCCGTCGCATCCGTTGGCGCGCGCCCTTCTCGAAGGCTTTGCAGGCGGCGTGGTGGCCCCTTCGGCCAACCGATCAGGTCGCCCCAGTCCGACACGCTTTGCCGATGCGCTCAGCGAAACCGGGGCCTTTGTCGGGGCATCGGTCGATGGCGGTGATTGTCAGGTCGGGCTCGAATCTTCGGTGGTCAGCCTGCTGGGCGACGTGCGTTACCTGCGCCCCGGTGCCGTGACGCGGCGAGAGGTCGAGGCGATCGTCGGGCCTCTGGCCGATGACGCCGCCGAAGGGCACCGCTCACCGGGCCGTCTCAGCCTGCATTACGCGCCCGACGCACCTGTGGATATAGATGTGCAAAACCCGCCCGCCGACTGTGTGTATCTGGCCTTCGGCCCGGTGGATAAGGTTGTGGATTTTGCGGGGACACTCCTCAACCTCAGCCCTACGGGCAAGCTGTCGGAAGCCGCGGCCAACCTGTTCGCCTATCTGCGAGAGGCCGATGCGCATAAGCCCGCCCGTATCTGCGTCGCGCCGATCCCGTCGGAGGGGCTGGGCGAAGCGATCAATGACCGCCTCAAACGCGCTGCGGGGTTTGTGGGTTAAACGTCGGCGTGCTTGCGCGAAAAGGTCCACACCGTCTCTGACGAGTGTTCCGGCACAAAGCGATAGCCTTCGGAATCGAAGGCCTTGGCCGCTTGCGGATCGGTAATGCGGTGGTCGATGACGTAGCGCGCCATCAGGCCGCGCGCCTTCTTGGCAAAGAAGGAAATCATCGAGGTCTTGTCACCCTTGATCTCGAGAAATTTCACCTCAATGACCTTCAGCTTCAACGCCTTGGTCAGGGCGGCGCGGGCATATTCCTGACTGGCCAGATTGAGCACCGTGTCGCTGCCCGTGGCTTTCGCATCCGCCACGATCTCTTTGGCGATGCGGTCGCCCCAGAAGGCGTAGAGGGTACTGCCCTTGCCCGTTTCCAGACCGGTGCCCATTTCCAGCCGATAGGGCCGGATCAGGTCGAGCGGGCGCAGCAGACCATAAAGCCCCGACAATATCCGCACGTGATCCTGCGCGAAGGCCAGCCCCTCGGCATCAAGGTCCCGCGCCTTCAGACCCGTATAGACATCGCCATCGAACATCAGGGCGGCGGGTAGGGCGGCCTGATCGGCAAAGGCTTTGTAGCGCTGATGGTTGAGTTCCCCCAGCTTGGCCGAAATATCCATCAGCCGCTGCAGGTCAGCCGGTTTTTTGCCCTTCATCACCTTGAGCAGGCTCTGGGTCTCACGGGTAAAGCGCGGTTCGCTGGTCGGCAGAGGTGGCGAAACCGGCGTTTCGTCCAGGGATTTGGCAGGGGAAAGCAGCAGGATCATGCGGTTTGTTTAACGGCGAATCCCTGCGCTGCAAAGGGGGTTGCGGGCAGTGGTGTGTTCAATCCTGTGACATCGTATCTGTGGAGCCGGTGCGGAATGCCTGCTCGGGTATTTCTCAAATAAAGATTTGATAAGGATAAAGCAAAAATGCGCGTTTTTGGCGAGTTTTTAAGGGCTTTCATTGGGTAAAATGTTATATTTCTGAATTTTTAAGGAATTTAACTGCAAATTCTGAACCTTGTTCTGTGTTTGATTAGGCGTTGCGTACCTCACTGTGAGCTAAGGGGCAAAGATGAACGCGGAAAGAGGGCCTTCCGCAACTTACGGCAGCGTGCTTGTGCTTGATTCCGACCGGGATCAGGCGCGTGAAATGGCGCGTCAACTGAGCCGTCAGAACTGGACGTCTGTGCTGTGTTTCAATGAGGTCATGGCCACACGCACGCTACAGCATAACCGCTTTCAACTGCTGGTGATGGACGGCTATGTCGATGGCGTGGACATGCTGAAAAAGGTCGGCGGCCTCAAAAGCCTGATGCAGGACACGCCGATTGCCCTGATGTCCTTTGTCTGGAAGGGCGCGGGCGCCACTCAAAAGGTCCGCGAGCAGGCCTTGCAGGCCGGGGCGGATTTCATGCTGCCCAAACCCGTCGATCCGTCTGAACTGAAAATATTGCTGAGCGAGACGCTCAAGTTTCACCGCGCACGGCAGACGGACTTCCATGTGCTGGTCGTTGATCCGGACGTGCAACTGCGCACCTTTATCGGCATGACCCTGCAACAGGTGGGTTACAGGGTTAGTGTCGCCAACACGATGGAAGACGTGCTGTTTGACCACAATCTGGGTCTGGTCGATGCGGTGATAACCGCGGTGCTCATCCCCGGCATGGGCGGGGTCGAGGGTATCATGCAGTTACGCAAGGACTATCCGCACATCCGCACCCTGGCCATGTCCGAAGGCATCAATGACAAGATCGGCGCCATGCACGTGCTGGCGGCGGCCAAGGATGCCGGAGCGGATGAACTTTTGCCCAAACCGTTCGTCATACCCGAACTTATGACGGCTGTGGCGCGCATGGCCAAGCACCGCATTCAGGCGCGCAACGAAGAGGCCAAGGCCGCTCTGGACCCGACCAAGGTCGGCTGAGCCGATCCTGTTTTCGATTTAAAACAGAACGTGCGGGTTCATTATCCGTTTCGGATCGAGCGCCAGACGAATGGCGCGCATGGCTTCGACCGCTGCCGGGTCCTTGTACTGAAGCGCCTCCTGCGTCTTCATGCGCCCGAGACCGTGTTCGGCCGAGATCGAGCCTTCGTACTGATGCACCAGATCGTGCACCACCTTGGCCCCCTGATCGCGCAGGGCGTTAAATTCGGCGGCATCCATGCCTTCGGGGACGATGACATTAAAGTGCACATTGCCGTCACCGACGTGGCCAAAGGTGACCAGACGTGCGCCGGGCAGGAAGGCTTCGACCGCCGCCGCGCCCTTTTCGATATAGTCGGCCATCTGCGACAGGGGTACGGAGACGTCGTGCTTCCACGCCGCGCCCTCGACCTTTTCGGCGGCAGAGTGCTCTTCGCGCAGACGCCAGAAGGCCGCGGCCTGGGTTTCGTTCTGAGCAATGGCCGCATCGACGATCAGCTCTTCTTCAAACGCCGCCGTCAAAAGGCGCTCCATCGAGCCTTCCGCACCGTCCGGGTCGCCAGACGCCACCTCGATCAGGGCGTACCAGGGATACTCCCCTTCGAGCGGCTCGCGCGTGTCGGGGATGTTTTTCAGCACCAGCGACAGGCCATAGCGACCCATCAACTCAAAGGCTTCGACCTGACCGCCGGTTTCCTGCTTGGCGCGACCCAGAAGGTCGATGGCCTTCTGCGCGGTTTCAAAGCCAACAATGGCCACGCAGCGTGAATTCATTACCGGGAACAGTTTGAGCGAAGCGGCGGTGATGATGCCCAGCGTGCCTTCGGCGCCAATGAACATCTGCTTGAGGTCGTAGCCCGTATTGTCCTTGCGCAGGCGCTTCAGGCCATTGAAAACCTCCCCGTTGGGCAGGACGACCTCAAGGCCGGAGACCAGATCGCGCGTCACACCATACCGCAGGACCGCTGTGCCACCGGCATTGGTGCTGATCACGCCGCCGACCGTCGCCGTACCCTCAGCCGCCAGTGACAGGGGGAAGAAGCGATTGGCCTTTTCGGCGATTTCCTGCGCCTCAAGGAGGGTGATCCCGGCCTCCAGCACCATGGTGTCATCGGTGGGGGCCACGTCGCGGATGGCGCGCATACGCTCCAGCGATACAAGGATTTCGCCAAACGGAATCTGACCGCCCACAAGGCCCGTATTGCCACCTTGCGGGGTGATGGCGACGCCATGCGCGTTGCAGATTTTGACGACCTGCGACAGTTCTTCGGTGGTCTTCGGCAGGACCAGCAGCGGCGTGTGGCCTTTCCACTTGCCGCGCCATTCGGTCAGCTTGGCCGTCACGCGCAGTTCGTCATCGGACCAGCCGGCGTCACCGACCACGGCCTTGATCTCGGCGATCACTTCGGGCGCGACGGGGGGGCATTGGGCGAAATCACTGGCGGCGTCGGACATGCTGTATTACCTGCATAAAACGATGTGTGGTTCCGTTAGGTGAGAGGCTCTGGCAATGCAAGCCCCAAAAGTCTGTGTTGGCGTTGTTTGCGTCAGTTTCGATAAGGTGCTGCTGATCCGGCGGGGCCGTGAACCGCGCAAAGGTCATTGGTCCATTCCCGGCGGCAAGGTCGAGTGGGGCGAAAGCCTCAGAACGGCCGCTTTACGAGAATTGAAAGAAGAAACAGGGTGCAAGGCTGAACTTGGGCCCTTGATTGATGTCTATGAAATCATTGAGCCAGATTTTCATTATGCGCTGATTGACTATCTGGCGCATTGGACTGAGGGCGAACCGAAGGCAGCGGACGATGCCGATGAGGCCAGATTCGTTGGTTTCGGGGAGGCGCTGGTCTTGCTCGTCGATGAAGACCTGAGGGATGTCGTGCGTAAGGCACAGTACCTGATCAATAGCAAATAGGCTGAAAGCATGAACGAAAATCGGCGGCCTAACCTCCGGTTTTCGTAGCTATTCCTCCCGGTTGCGCTACACTGTGCACATAACCACTGAGGGGAGTCTCCATGTTCAGTATCTTCGCCGGCGTTCTGATCGTCGTGACCTTTTTCATCCTGTTTTCGGTCATCAAGATCGTCCCGCAGGGCCGGGAATTTACGGTCGAACGCTTTGGCCGCTATACCCGCACGCTCAAGCCCGGCATCTCCTTCCTGACGCCTTTCATCGAAACGGTGGGCA
Source organism: Asticcacaulis excentricus (assembly GCF_003966695.1). NCBI lineage: Bacteria > Pseudomonadati > Pseudomonadota > Alphaproteobacteria > Caulobacterales > Caulobacteraceae > Asticcacaulis > Asticcacaulis excentricus. The sequence continues at coordinate 873,343 of NZ_AP018828.1, read as the reverse complement.
AGAAGGTCAATATGATGGAGCAGGTGTTCGACGTGCCGCAGCAGGACGTGATCACCAAGGACAATGCCATCGTCAAGGTGGACGGGATCGTCTTCACGCAGGTGATGGATGCCGCTGCGGCTGCGTATCGCGTCGATAATCTCAACAATGCCATCACGCAGCTCGCCATGACCAATCTGCGCACCGTGGTCGGTTCGATGGAGCTGGACGAAGTGTTGTCGCAGCGCGATTCGATCAATACGCGGCTCCTGACCGTTATCGACCACGCCACCTCGCCCTGGGGCATCAAGGTGACACGCATCGAGATCAAGGACCTGCGCCCGCCGCACGACATTACCGACGCCATGGCGCGTCAGATGAAGGCCGAGCGTGAGCGTCGCGCCCTGATCATCGAAGCCGACGGTGAGCGTCAGGCCGCTATTGCCCGCGCCGAAGGGGCCAAGCAGGCCGCTGTACTTGAAGCCGAAGGGCGCAAGGAAGCCGCCTTCCGCGACGCCGAAGCGCGCGAACGCGCCGCCGAAGCCGAAGCCAAGGCGACCCAGATGGTGTCGGACGCCATCGCTTCGGGCGACACCAAGGCCATCAACTACTTCGTGGCGCAAAAATATGTCGAAGCCTTTGCCGGTTTCGCCAATTCAGCCAATACCAAGACCCTGATTCTGCCAGCCGATCTGGCGTCTCTGTCGGGGTCCGTTGCCGGTGTGGCGGAGTTGTTGAAGACGGTGACGGATCAGGCTCCGGCCTCGCGGAGCAAGTAACGGAGGAGAGTATGCTGGAGTTTTTGCTGGCTGAGCCGCAGGGGCGGCAGCTTTTCTGGGCGTGGCTGATTATTGGCGGGTCGCTGCTGGCGTTTGAAATTGTCATCGGTACGCAGTGGCTTCTGTGGCCTGCGGCCGCCGCCGTGATCGTGGCGGTTGTTACCCTAACCGGGGCCCCGGCCAACCTGCTGGTGCAGATCGTTATTTTCTGCGTCCTGACGCTGATTATGACGCTTCTGTCGCGGCGTTTCCTCAAGCCCCCCTTGGCGGAAGGGGCCGATATCAATGACCCGCACCATCGACTGATCGGGCAGGAGGCGACGGTGATTGACGCCTTCGATGACCTCGAAGGTCAGCGCGTCAATGGCCGCGTCATCTTCGATGGCGTCGAATGGCCGGCCCAGAGCGAACGCACGGACGCGCCCATTGCCCTGTCCGAAAAGGTCCGCATTCTGGCGGTCAGCGAAGGTAAGCTGATCGTCACAAGGGTTTGATAGGACGTAGATAACTTCGAAAGTCGATGCAATCGGCTTGACTTACGGTACGTCAATCCCCTGTCATCGGCAAAACGATACAGGGAGACGACCTCATGACCTCTGAAACCGCCCCGGTTCATCCGCTGATCAGCCCCGCCGAATGGGCCATCCGTAAGGATCTGGCGGCGCTTTATCGTCTGGTGGCGATGTTTGGCTGGGACGATACCATCTTCACCCATATTTCGGCCCGCGTCCCGGCGAAGGACTCGCTTGTGGCCGGGCCGGATGGGCCGGTGGTGTCGCAGGTCGATCATTTCCTGATCAATCCCTACGGCACTTTTTTCGAGGAGATGACGGCCTCGGCGCTGGTCAAGGTCGATCTGGAGGGCCAGATTGTAGGCGCGGCCGACGCCTTTGTGAATCCGGCGGGCTTCACCATCCATAGCGCCCTGCACGCCGCCTGTCCGGATGCGCATGTGGTCATCCACCTGCATACGGACGCCATGACCGGCGTGTCGGCGCAAAAGGAGGGCCTGCTGCCCCTGACGCAGAACGCCCTGCTGCTGGGGCCGCATCTGGCCTATCACGCCTATGAGGGCGTGGCGCTTGATCACGATGAACGCCAGCGTATCGTCGCCGATCTGGGGCAAAAAAAGATCATGCTGTTGCGCAACCATGGTGCGCTGGCCTATGGTGGCTCGGCGGCCGAAGCCTTTACCCTGATCTATTTTCTGGAGCAGGCCTGTCGGCAGCAGATTGCCGCCCTGTCGGCCGGACGCGGCGGCGTATTGGAAGCGCCACAGGACGTGCAGGACAAGGTGGCGCCACTAGGGGCCGGTGTCGGTTTTGTATCCGGTCTGTTGTGGCCGGGGCTGATGCGGCGGCTGGAGCGTCAGTATCCCGGCTGGGATCGCTAAAAGGGGGTAGGTTTGCGCAAGCGGGGGCGGTGGATTTTGGCAGTGGTGCTGGCCCTGTCGCCAGCGACCGTTTGCGCCTCGGCCTGGGGGCCGGACAGTGGGGCGAGCGAAGTCATCGTCAAGGCCGAGGTGGTCACGGCCAGTAAGGGGTTCGACGCGTCCGGCACGGCCGCGATTGACCTGCCGCACTGGGAAGAAAAGCGCGTGACGGTCTTTGCCGAACGCGGGGTGCACGACCTGCTGAGTGTGTTCGCCAAGGCGAATATTCAGGATATTCAAACCTCTGTGGACAGTTTCTCAGGTTTGGGCTCTGTCGAGATCGGGCTGAAGACGCCGCTCTATCGCTCCGATCGCAGTGCGCTGAGCGCCAGTGTGTCGTTGGATGGCTTTGGCAAGGGGCGGCGTGACGAGTTTTCTGTGCCCGGTGATGAAGACCCGGATATCGAGGTGCGCCTTTATGGCGGCCATAGTTTCGAGGCGCGCAAGGTGCCGATGTTTGTCGATGCGCAGGTCGCTAGGCGGGCCCGCAGCGGGTCAAATGCCGATCAGTGGCGGGTGGATATGACCGTCGGGGCGCGGCCTTCGCCCAAATGGATCGTGATGGCTCAGGTGTTTGCGGGTAAGACGGATCGACTGAACGGTTTTGAGGCCAAATGGACGCACGTGGAAACCAGCGCCGTGCGCTTTTTCGATGCCAAACAGACGCTGGGCGTGCAGTTTGGCCTGCGTCAGACGGTCAGTGGCGAGAATGTGCCGAAGTCGAGTGCGGTGACCATCGGGCTTTGGAAACGGTTTTGAAGGGCGAGGGGCCTTCACCCGTAACTTGGAGCAGAACGCCCAGCCAGAGTTATTGCAGACAGTTATGGGGTTTGGGGCCAACTGGCCCCAAGACCTTAAAGCGCTTCTGCCAACCGCAAAAAGTCCGCCGGGCTGATATTTTCAGCGCGCAGGGTCGGATCAATCCCAACCTTGGCCAGCAGGGTCTCGCCGCCCAGCGCCTTTAACGAGGCCCGCAGCATCTTGCGACGCTGACCAAAGGCCGCGGCGGTGAGGGTTTCCAGATTGCGGATGACGCGCGCCTCGGGGCGTTCGGCCTTGGGGATCAGGCGCACTACGGCGCTATCGACCTTGGGCGGCGGGGTGAAGGCGCGCGCCGGCAGGTCCATCAGCTTTTCACAGTCGCACAGGACCTGAGAGATGACCCCCAGACGGCCGTAATCATCGTCCCCGACCGGCGCGACGACGCGCAGGGCGACCTCAAGCTGAAACATCAGGGTCAGGGATTTGGGCTGCCACGGCCCGGTCAGCCACTTGATCAGCAGGGGTGTCCCGACATTGTAGGGCAGGTTGGAGACCAGATGCGCCTGCGATGGCAGGCTACGTTCGGCCAGCAGGGCGGGCTCATCGACCTTCAGCGCATCGGCTTCGACCACGCTGAAACGGCCGGGATAGGCCGTATCCAGTTCCGTCAGCAAGTCGATAAACCGCGCGTCCTTTTCGACGGCCAGCACATAAGCGGCTTCGCTTTCCAGTGCGGCGCGCGTCAGACCGCCGGGACCGGGGCCGACCTCGATCACCACCTGACTGTCGAAGCTATTGCCGCCCTCCTGCCCCAGACGCACGATCTTGCGCGTCACATTGAGGTCGAGCAGGAAGTGCTGACCGAAGCTCTTTTTGGCCATCAGGCCGTGGGCTTCGAGGCTTTCGCGGAGGGAGGGCAGGGTCATTTACGTGGTTTTTTGGGCTCGGTTCAGGCTGATGTCGTGGGCGGCCCGGATGGCGTTGATCAGGCTGTCGGGGCGGGCTATGCCCTTGCCGGCAATGGCAAAACCGGTGCCGTGATCCGGAGACGTCCGTACAAGGGGCAGGCCGAGGGTTATATTGACCCCGCCCCAGAAGTCCAGCGTCTTAAGCGGAATCAAGCCTTGATCGTGATACAGGCACAGGGCGGCGTCATAGGTGCGACGCGCCTCCGCGTGGAAAAGCGTGTCGGCGGGCAGGGGACCTGAGATGTCCAGCCCTTCGGTGCGCAAGGCCACCACCAGAGGTTGTAACAGATCGACTTCCTCGCGCCCGATGGTGCCGTCTTCACCCGCATGAGGATTGAGTCCGGCCAGCACCAGCCGCGGTCTGGCCACGCCGAAGTCGCGGATCAGGGCTTCGTGGGTGACGTGGGCAAGGCTGCGAAGGGGCTCTGCCGACAGGTGCGCTTTCACCTCGGACAGCGGGATGTGGATGGTGGCCAGCACGACGCGCAGGGCGCTATCATTGGCGGCATCGGGTGCGGTCAGCATCATGACCGGGCCGCGCGTGCCGGGATAGGGGGTATCGGCGGTCAGGTCACCCAGATATTCCGTGTGGCCGGGAAAGGCGAAGCCGGTGGCGTAGAGCACCGACTTGGCGATGGGGGCGGTAACGAGGCCGCGCGCCTCACCGGACAGGCAAAGCGCGACGCCTTCGCGTATCCAGCCGGTAATGTGCGGCGCATGGACCGGATCGGGCTGACCGGGACGGGCGGGGGCGCTTAGCGGGCGGTCGAGAACCGGCAGGCCATCGGGAAAGGCGGCTATGGTTTCGGACAGGTCATGGATAGGCCGAACCGGCCCCAGAGACGCCAGCAGATCGGCATCGCCCAGTACCGCGAAAGCGTAGTCGGTCCGTGATCTGAGAGCCGCCCACGCCTTGTGAACCAGTTCCGGCCCTGTGCCGCAGGGATCACCCAGGCTGAGGATCAGCGGCGCCGTGATGGGCGGGCGCAACGCCCTTACCGGCTTTCGATGGTGGCACCGTCGCGGATGTCACGCAGATAGCGGCGGCCCAGCATGGCGACCTTTTGCTGCGTCAGGCGTTGTTCGACCTGTTCGCGCGAAGGAACATCATCACCGGCGGCGGTCTTGTCGCAGACATAGACCACATTGATATTCATGGCGTTTTTCATCGGCTCGGTGCTTTGGCCGACCTTGAGCGGTTGCAGCGCCGAGGCGTATTCCGGCTTTAAGTCGCTGAGGGTCGTAAAGCCGAGATCGGCGACGCTGACCTGACCATTGCCCTTTTCGTTATTGAGAGCGTCACAGGTCGGATACTTGGCGCGGAAGCTGGCCAGAGCTCGCATGGCCGAATCCCCCCCGGTCAGCGGTACGGCGGCCTGTTTCAGGCGCACCTTGGCGTCGGCCTTACCTTCCTTCTTTTCGCGCAGATAGTAGATATAGACGCCTTCGTCGGTGACGATCGGACGTGTCATCTGCCCCGGATTCATGCCCTTGAGCACGGTTTCAACCTTGGGGTCAATGGTACCAGAGACCAGCCAACCCGCGTCACCGCCATTGGCCGCCGACGGGGCGTTGGAAAACTGCCGTGCCACCGACTGAAACGGCGCGACGCCCTGCGCGATCTGATCGAACAGTTGCTGCGCCCCGGCCTCGGCCTCTTTCTGACCACCGGCGACTTCCGGATCGATCAGGATTTCGGCCACCAGATATTGCGGCTTCTGGCTATCTTCGGTCAGCTTGGTCATGAAGGCATCGACCTGATCCTTGCCGACGCGCGCCTTGGGGCGGAAACGGCCATTGACCAGTTGCCCCCAGGCGATTTCTGCCTTGATCTGATCGCGCAGGGTCTGCGCTTCGATGCCGGCGCGCTTCAGTTCGGCCAGAAGCTGATCCTTCGACAGGCCCGACTGCTGCGCCATATTGCCGATTTCCTCGTCGATTTCCTCATCGGAGACGGTCAGCTTGAAGTGGTCGGCTTCGGCCAGTTGTAAGTGCTCATCGATCAGCGCGCGCAGGGCCTGCTGCTGAAACGCCGCGTAGTTTTGCTGCGTGACCTGCACACCCGAGGTGATGATCAGCAACAGCATACGCTGCTTGAGATCGTAGGACGAGATCAGCTTGTCATTGACCAGCGCCACGACCCCTTCGCCCAGCGGGCGCGCCTGCGCCGCCGGTTGGGCGGTCGTCTGCGCGACGGCCGGAAGGCCCGACAGGGTGAGGCAGGTGCAAAGCAGCAGCGCGGAACGGCGGAAGGCAACGGAGGTCATGTCGTCGTTTTAATCTTTTCAACAAAGCGGCGCTGCGGCCGGGTCGGGCAATCTATAAACCATACGGCTCTTAGCGTACATTGACAAAATCATCGTCCGATGGCGCCAATGTGGCAAGACTTATCCGAACCGAAATAGACTCGCTGGCCTTGCCAGGGATCTCTTGCAGCAGGGCCGTTTCGTCGCGTTGATAGACCAGTTCAAAGCGCGCGCAGTCATCCTTGTAGATGACGGAGGCTTCGGAACGCAGCCAGCGTTCGCGCATCAGGTCACGGCTGACCTGCGCCGACACGCCCCAGTTGGTCGTGAAGAAATGCTGACCGAACAGTTGCAGGTCGTGGTACTTTTCGGTGGTACCGATGCGCCCGTCGTCAAGGAATACGGGGCCGGTCTTGTCGTATTGATGGCGAACCGTCAGTTGCGTGCGGCTGCTCATATAGCTGGCGCCGCTTTCACCGCGACGGATCGTGCCGTCATCGCCAATACGCTGGCGCGTATAAAGGCGCAGGCCCTTGCCCGTATCGACCTCGGCCTGCACAACCCAGTCCGATTTGGTATTGGCCAGACTGGAAGCATCGTATTTGTAGGTCCGGTTGCCGACCTTGTAGGTGCGGTAGAAGTTTTCTTCCGGATTTTGACGCAAGGCTCGCCCCAGAAGCGTGGAGATGCGCAGGCCCGAATCATAGCTGAACTGGGTCTTCAGCCCTACATTCAGGCGTTTGCCGCCCTCGTAAAGGTCGAAACCGGGGGAACGGTTGGCCTTGAACAGGGTGGTCGCATCGACTTCGAACGCATTGGAGTCTTCGTTGGTGAGGAAGGGTTCGACCTGCGAATCGGGCGACAGGGCCAGTTGCGCGATCGGCTCGACGATCACGGTCAGGCCGTTGAACTTGCGCAGCAGCGGGTAGGAGACGTCGAGGCCGACCGTGCCGAGGCTGCGTGACACCCGCCGCGTATCCTCTTCGCCGGGTTGCAGGGCATATCCGGTCTTGTAATAGTCGCGCAGATAGTATTCGTCGTGACGCGCGTCGAGGAAGGGCGCGACCTTGATGCCGCCGGGGGTGACCATGCCGCGCCGCCACGACAGACCGATATTGGCGCGCGCCGTATCAACGGACCCGCGATTATTCGGATCGGCGATGTCGGGGGCCAGAAAAATATCCGTCGAAGGCGTCGTTTTGCGAATGATGGACACGGCATTGGCCGACAGGGTCAGACGCCCGCCCAGTATCTCCTTATCCGGCGACCAGTAGGCGTCGATCATCGGCGCGACGGCAGGTTGTGTCCGGTCGCGTTCCGCCAGATAGAGAACCGGGCTAGACGCCAGATCGGAACTCAGGCGGTGCTGACCGGCAATCGCGAGGCTCTGGAACGAAAACAGCGAGACGCTGAAGAAGGCCGTATCGGTCTGACGCACCAGATTGATCTGACTGATCAGGCGGCGCGAATTGCTCGAAAAATCGCCGGCATAGGGGAAGCCCTCATCGACCTTATAGCGTTCGTAAAAGTTCGATATCGGCTGATTGACCGCGATAGGCTGTGAGGTGGGCGCGGTGTCTGGCCCCGACCACGACAGCAGACCGTTGCTTGTCTTGTCCCACACGCGTTGTGCGGTGAAATTCCAGCGCCAGTCTTCGTTGATATCGAACTTGCCATCGACCAGCATGAAGCCACGGGTGGCGCTGTCGCCCCATTTGCGGCCCTTGTTGTCGAAAAAGCGCTCATTGGTGACGCCAAAGCGGCTATGCAGATCACCGGAATAGAAGCGGCGGTTCAGTTCGAGATACAGAAGCGGATTGAGCTTGCTCGAAAATTCCGGGCTGATGATGATGTCCGTATAGGGCGATACCGCCCACAGGTACGGCAGTTCCAGGGTCGCCCCGCGACGCCCTGAAAAACCGGGCTTGGGCATGAGGAAGCCGGAGCTGCGCTTGGCCGTCACGTCGGCGTGCCACAGGACCGGCATGTAGAAGACCGGCACGCCCTTGGCCTTGATGACGGCGTTGCGGTAGATCACCACGCGGTGCTTCTTGTCCTGCGTGATCGAACTGGCCTGAATGTGCCAGGTCGGCTCCTGCGTCACATTGTCCTTCACGCACAGTTCGCAGGGTGTGAAAATGGCTTCGCTGAGACGGTTGGTCTGTTCGTCCAGACGTTCCACCTTGTTGGCGAACAGCTTCGACTGCTCGGTGTCGATATAGGCGATACGGTCGCCGGTACCGGAGGAATGCTCGTTATCGACCTCCAGCCGGTCGGCGTATTGCACCGAGCCATCGGGATTGATCGTCTGAACATTGCCAGTGGCCACCGTCTTGCCCGTCGTCTGATCGTAGCGGACTTCATCAGCGCGAATCAGGCGGCCTTCCCAGCGCATTTCCACCTTGCCACGGGCGACCATGATGTTCTCTTCGGGCGAAGTGACTTCATCGGCGGTGATAAAGGCCCCGTCTTCACCCAGTCCGTCGTCCGGCAGGGGCGGATCGGCGGGTTTGCTGTCGGCGGGATTGTCCTTGCCATTCAGGCGGTCGCGTTCGGCCTTGAGGAGCTGTTCGTCGCTCAGGCGCGCATTCATGACCATCGGCGAAGGCTGCGGCTGAGCCGGGGTGTCTGTCTGGGCCAGAGTGACGGCAGGCAAGGCCGCGCTTTCGGCGGCAGGCGCGCTGGAACGCCGGGGGCGGGTCACCTTGGGCGCTTCGGAAGGGCTGACTGCGACGGTTTCGGTCGTGCCGTGGGCGACGGAAACCGCCGGAGCCGCGTCTTTGGATGGTTCAGACCGGGGCGCGGGGAGAGGGGAGGACGTCGCTACCACGGGCGCGGGTGTTGCCACCGCTTCCACCGCCGGTGCGGTGAGCTCTGTCTCATCGGCGAAAAAGCGAACGCCTTTGAGGCGTAGGTCACCGTCCGCTTCGGCATCCGGGCGCGCAGCGGCCTGACCGCTGACGACGCCAGCGGCTACGAGGGTCAGGACTCCTACGCTCAGCTTGAGCGACGCTTTTCTCATAATCGGTGTACCTGATGGAAGGGAACGCGGAACAAACGCTTCGGCTGATTTGGCTAACAATAGGTTGTCAGACGGCGGGGGCGGCAACGAATTTTGACGTTTGGTTTCGGGCCTGTCGCCTGCGAGACGCAAACATCGAACACCGTGCCCTAACCGTCCTCAGTATAAACAAGCAATGTCATCGCCGTCAAAAAGGCGGCGAAGGGGGTGGCCCAGCCGGCGAGAAAGGCGGGGATAACCTCGGCCTTTCCCAGTGAGCCACAGAGCTGGTTGAGGAAAAACACCATAAAGCCCAACACGATACCCGACAGGGTCAGACGCGCAAGCCCGCCAATCCGCATCAGGCGCAGGCTGAAGGCGGCCCCCAGCGCGGTCATGGCCGCGAACATCAGTGGGGTGGCCAGCAATTGATTCAGGCGCAAAACGTATCCGGCGGCAGAGAATCCTGACGATTCGATCTGGGCGATGGTACCGGGCAGTTGCCAGAAATTGGTGGATTGCGGCGCCGCGAAGCGGTTGAACGCCCGCTCCGGGCTCAGGTTTGAACCAATGGACAGGGTGTTATAATAAAGGGTTGTCTCACCCGGCTTGCTGACCCGCGCGCTTTTGAGCTGCCAGGTGCCGGGCCGCAGCACCGCTTCCGACGCATCAATGCGTGTCAGAAAACGCGGAATTTCCGTTTCATCAAGCGAGAAGGTCCAGAAGCTGGCGTCGATCAGGCGCCCGTCTTCGCTCTGCTTACGGGCATGGATAACCGTCTGCTGCTTGCCGTCGCCTTGCCGCAGATAGATTTCACCCGACTTCGCACGGGTGTCCGATTGCGACTGCTGAGCGGCAAAGCGGTCATACTGATCCGCCAGCACTGTGGCGACGGGGTTAAGTACGGTAACGGTCAATGCGCCCAAAATCGCCGCCATCCCCGCAGCGGGCAGGACAAAGCGCCAGGCCGACATACCGGCGGCGCGCATGGCGATCAACTCGGAACGGCGGTTCAGCCCCACAAAGGCCGACAGGGTGCCGAACAGGAAGGCAAAGGGCAGCAGGACCAGAATGATATTGGGGGATTTGAGCATCAGCAGACCGACGATCTGAAAACTGCTCAGGTCGCCGCGCTGACCCAGCGACTTCGAAATTTCAACGTAGTCAATCAGGAAGATAATGCTGGAGACCACCACAAGCGCCGTGCCTATGGCCATCAGGCAGCGCGTGATGATGTAGGTCGTCAGGCGCTCACGACGCCACGGATTGACATAGGCCAGCAGGTTCAGAGCGGCGGTGACCGGGTTCATGCCTGACCTCCGATGGGCGTCAGTTCCGTCAGGTCTTGCGTACGCTTCGCCTTGCCGCGCACGCAGGTACGGTCGTTTTTATGGATGATGGACAGACAGACCCAGATCAGGGCCACCGGCACGACATATTGTAGGATGTTGAGTACCGGCGTGTTGGCGCATCCCGCTTCGATAGCGAAGCCGACGATGCGGATACCGGCGGCGATAAACGACACCGTGGCGATGCGTCGCCCATAACCCTGACGGCTGAACGCGCCGCCCAGGACGCCCACAACCGCCAGCAAACAGAAGCCCAGATTATACAGCGGGCCGGAAATGCGCGCGTGGCCTTCGGCCATCAGCTTGGTCCAGTTGCCGTTTTCCCACTCCATGGCGCGGTTGGGGAAGAAGAGTTCGTGCGGGAAGCGGTCGGAATCCTTGAAGTGCAGATAGTCTTCCGAGATCACGTACTGCGATATATCAAAGGAGTATTCGGCAAAGGTCAGGTGGTTCAGCACGCCTTCCGGCGACAATTGCTGGGTCGAGCCGTCGCGCAGGATCAGGACCTGTCCGCCCTTGGCCGGGGTGATGACGCGGCCTTCGCGCGCCGAATAGGTGCGGTCAAGGCCATGCGGGCCGGGTGTGCGGATAAAGATTTGCCGCAGCAGGCCGCTTTGATCAATCCGCTGCACGTAGATCGTCATGCCGGATGGCGTCGTCGAAAAATCGCCTTCGCGCACAGCGGCGGCAATGACGTCGGTCTTGATCTTGAACAGTTCTTCGCGCATGGCGCGTGAGGCGGCGGGCTGGATGAACAGGGTCATCAACAGGCCCATCAGGGTGATATAGACGCCAAAACGCACCACCGGTGAGGCGATGCGCCACAAGGACATGCCGTTGGCATAGCCGGCCACAATTTCATGGTCATTGTGCATACGGTTGAGCGCCACCAGCGTGCCGACAAAGATGGCCACCGGAAAGATCAGGCCGGACAACTGCGGCAGAGCCAGGAAGGTGATTTTCAGGAAGGTGCTCAGGCTCTGGCCGCGTTCAACGATGACGTCAAACTGGGTCAGGGATTGCGACAGGATGGCGATAGCCGTCAGGGCGGCAATCGCCCCCAGAATCGGCGTGCGCATCTGGCGCGAGATGTAACCTTCGATCGTACGCAATGGCCAGCCTGAAAAAGTTTAAAAGAAACAAAGATGGCACTTAGATATCGGCCTTGTCGAAATCATGGCCGCGCACCGCCTATACGATCTGTTTTGACCGCATACACAGGCAATAGCAAGCCATCTACCGCAGTGCAGTAGAAAAATCGGTTGTTTGTTTGCCCTGAGACAACTGTGACCGCCTTGCCACGGCCGGGCAAATGGTGCTTAAACGGGCGCGGATTGCGGGCCCCTGCCCTGAGACACAAAGGGGTGTGTGCGTGGCCCGCCGCATACGCAGATGGAGTTTCCATGCAGATCGAACTGTCCGCCGTCCTTCCCGCCGATACCGCCCTGGCCGTTGTGGTCGGTGAGGGACTGACCCTGAGCGCCGCCGCACAGGCGCTGGAAACCGCCACGGGCGGCTACTTCACCGGGGCGCTGAAAAAGTCAGGATTTACCGGTGCCAAGGGCAAGGTGCAGACCGTATCGGCTACGGCGGATCAGTCCTATACGGCTCTGGTGGCCCTGGGGGCCGGGCCTCTGGGCGACCTGAAGGGGCAGACGCTCGAATCGGTGGCCGGCAGCCTGTGGCACGGCCTGAAGGCGTCGGGCCTGACTTCGGTGGCGCTCGACCTGTCAGGCTTTGCGGCGCAAGAGGTGGCGACGGTGCGTTTCGCCCTGACGCTCGCCGCCTATCGCTTCGACAAATATTTCGGTCAGGCCAAGCTGGACAAGCTCCCGGCGCTGAAGACGATCACGCTGGTGACGGCGGATGTGGCCGCCGCCGAAGCGGCTTATCAACCGTTGAAAGCGGTCGCCGAGGGTATCATTCTGGCGCGCAATCTGGTGTCTGAGCCCCCGAACGTTCTCTATCCCGAATCCTACGCCGAAATCATCAAGGGCTACGAATCGCTGGGCCTTAAGGTCGAGGTGCTGGGCGAAGCCGAAATGAAGGCCTTGGGCATGAACGCGCTTCTGGGCGTGGGGCAGGGCTCGCGCAAGGAATCGAAGCTGGTCGTCATGCAGTGGAACGGCGCGGGCGATGCGCAGCCGGTGGCCTTTGTCGGCAAGGGCGTGACCTTTGACACCGGAGGCATCTCCATCAAGCCCGCTGAGGGCATGGAAGACATGAAATGGGACATGGGCGGTTCAGCCGCTGTAGTCGGGGCCATGGTGGCGCTGGCCGGGCGTAAGGCGAAGGTCAATGCCGTGGGTATCGTTGGCCTTGTCGAAAACATGCCGGATGGCAATGCCCAGCGTCCGGGCGATGTGGTGAAGGCCATGTCGGGTACGACGATCGAGGTCATCAATACCGACGCCGAAGGCCGCCTCGTTCTCGCCGATGCCCTGTGGTATTGCCAGGAACGCTTCAAGCCGCAGTTCATGATTGATCTGGCCACCCTGACCGGAGCCATGATCATTTCGCTGGGCATGGACTATGCCGGCGTCTTTTCCAACAATGACGATCTGGCGGACAAGCTGGTGAGCGCGTCGAAGTCGGTGTCGGAAAACACCTGGCGGATGCCGCTGCCGCCGCAATACGAAAAGCAGATCGACTCCAAAATCGCTGACATCCGCAATATTGGCGGCCGTCCGGCGGGTTCGATCACCGCAGCCCTGTTCCTTCAGCGCTTCGTCAATGACGTGCCGTGGGCGCATATCGACATCGCCCCGACGGCCTGGACCAATGAGCAGCGCCTGACCACAGTGCCAGAAGGCGGCACCGGTTTTGGCGTGCGCACGCTCAATGCGCTGGTTGAGGCCTATTACGAGCAGTAAGGCACGCCCCCTCTGACAAGAAGGGATACCATGACTCAGGTCTGGTTCTATCATCTCGAACGCACGCCGTTGAAGGCCGCTTTGCCGGACCTGCTGGAAAAGACCCTGCAAAAGGGCTGGAAGGCCTATGTGCTGGGGGCGGCGGGCGAGACGCTGGAGGGACTGGATCAGCACCTGTGGGCGTATCGCGATGAGGCCTTTCTGCCGCATGGACTGGAGAGCGAGCCTCAGGCGGCGCGCCAGCCGGTACTGCTGGGCGACAGCGGCGGCAATGCCAACGGTGCTGAGGTGCTGTTCTCGGTGTCCGCCATGAATTTGCCCGAACTGTCGCCGTATCAGAGGTGTCTGATCCTGTTTGAGGGCCACGATGAAACGCATCTGAACTGGGCGCGTGCCCAATGGAAGACGCTGAAGGCCCAAAATCTCGATCTGGCCTACTGGAAACAAAACGACGCCGGTCGTTGGGAGAAGGTCCAATGATGAAAAAACTGGCCGCTGGATCGGCCCTGCTTCTGCTGGCCGCCTGCTCGACGCCGGCCCCGCCGCCTGTTTCACCGCCGCCGCCGCCCGCTGTATCGCGCCCCACACCGCAAAAACCGCCGGAATTCAAGCCGGTCGATACCGACAAGTGCGAGGCCAAGAGCCTGCAATATCTGGTGGGTAAGCCGCGCACCCAGATCCCGGTGCCGCTGGAGCCTTCAAAGCGCCGTGTTCTGTGTTCGACCTGTGCGGCGACCATGGATTACCGCGCCGATCGTCAGACGATCATTTTCGATACGGATACGGGGATTATCAAGTCGGTCACCTGCGGCTAGAGCGCAATCCGATAAAGTGGACACCACTTTTCGGAAAAATTGCGCGACCAAACAAAAGCTTAGGGCCATTCGGCGGCTCAACTTAGCCGACGAATGCTCTAGCAAATCGCGGTCTTTGGGCGCCTAGTTCGTCGCCGTCGCTTGCAGGTACAACCATACCTGCGGCGTTAGGCTCCTGCTATTCGCCGCAAATCTCGCAATTTGCAGACCGCTCTCCTCCCTGCGCGAAGCGTGGGGAGGAGATTAAAGCCCCGCCTCGGTTTTGGCCGTCTCATAGATTTCGGCGGCCTCCATCCAGTCGCCTTCCATCTTCACCAGATCGTCTTCAAGCTTGGACTTTTCCTTGCCGAGCCTGACCGCCTCTGTTGGGGCCTTCACATAGATGTCCGGGTCCGAAAGTTTCAGGTCGATCATCTTGATCTTGTTACCCAAAGTCTCAATCTGACGCTCAAGGTCATCGGCCTTTTTCTTGAGCGGTGCGATGGCGTTGCGGGCAGCGGCGGCGGCCTTGCGCGCCTCCTTGGTATTGACGCTGGCCGGCTTGTCCTTGGCGGCGGCCTGCGCTTCCTCGCGCGTCGCTGTCTTGGCGCGTTCGACTACCAGCTTCGCGTAGTCGTCCATAGTGCCGGTATAGGTCTTCACCGTTCCGTCGTTGACCAGCCACAGCTTGTCCGCCACCAGTTCGACCAGAGAGCGGTCGTGGGTGATGATCAGCACCGCGCCTTCATAATCGTTCAGCGCATCGAGCAGGGCGCGGCGCGAGTCGATATCAAGGTGGTTCGTCGGCTCATCGAGGATCAGCAGGTGCGGGCCGTCCATGGCCACCATGTTGAGCAGCAGGCGCGCGCGCTCACCGCCCGACAGGTCCTTCACCTTGGTCTCGACCTTTTCCACCGTCATGCCAAAGCTGCCCAGACGCCCGCGGCGCTTGGATTCCGTCTCATCCGGACGAGCGCGGCGCATCATCTCCAGAGGCGTGTCTTCCGGGTCCATGGCCTCGATCTGGTGCTGATGGAACCAGGCGACCGTCATACGGCGGTCGCGCCACTGCGTGCCGTGCATTTCGGTCAGGGCTCCGGCCAGCAGCTTCGCAAAGGTCGATTTACCAGCCCCGTTGACCCCCAAAACCCCAATCCGATCATCGGGATCGAGCCGGATATTAATGTTCCGGAGAATAACTGTATCCCCATAGCCAACACTGGCATCGTCCAGACGCAGGATCGGCGGGGCCAGTTCCTTTTCGGGCGATGGCAGGCGGAAGGGCGCAACGCGGTCCTGAATATTGGCGGCAATTGGCGGCAGCTTTTCCAGCTTCTTCATGCGCGACTGCGCCTGTGAGGCCTTGGACGCCTTGGCCCTGAACCGATCGACAAAGGCCTGAAGGTGGGCGCGTTCGGCCTCCTGCTTGGCGGCATTGGCGGCGTTGAGGCGGGCCTTTTCGGCGCGCATCCGCTCGAAAGTGTCGTAATTGCCGCTGTAATAGTCGAGCCTTTGCCCCACCACGTGCACGATGGCATCGACCGACTCGTTGAGCAGGTCGCGGTCGTGCGAAATCATCAGGGCGGCGTTGGGGTAGCGTTTCAGCTTGGCTTCCAGCCACAGGGCCCCTTCGAGGTCGAGATAGTTGGTCGGCTCATCGAGCAGCAGCAGGTCGGGCTCGGCCAAAAGCGCCCCGGCCAGCGCCGCGCGCATCCGCCAGCCACCGGAAAAATCCGAGATGGGCCGCGTCAGGTCGGCATTGGAAAAGCCCAGACCACTGAGGATTTCGGCGGCACGCGACGGCGCACGGTCTGCGCCGATGGCATAGAGGTCGTGGTGGATTTCCGCCTGCTGCATCGGATCGGCGGTTTCGAGCGCCTTCAGAAGAGTGGCGCGGCGCGTGTCGATGGCCAGCACCGCGTCGATCAGATGCTGCGGTGAGGCGGCGATTTCCTGATCGACACTCGCCACGCGCCATCCTTTGGGCGTGGTGATTTCGCCGCCGCCCGGCTGCGACTTGCCCAAAATCAGGCCGAACAGGGTCGATTTGCCGACGCCATTCAGCCCCACCAGACCGGCCTTGGTTCCCGGCGTCAGGGTCAGGCTGGCGCCATCAAAGAAGCGACGGCCATAGGCGTCGTAGGTCAGGTTGGTGATCTGAAGCATGAGACTGTAAAAAACGTCGTAAAAAAGCGGTTGGCGTAAGCCGTCGGCCTCGCTATAAGCCGCCCCAACCTAAACGCAAGACAAAACGGATTTCCCATGTCCCGTACCTTCTCCATCCTGAAGCCCGACGCCACCCGCCGCAACCTCACCGGTGCCGTCAACGCCGTGATCGAGGCCGCCGGCCTGCGCATCGTCGCTCAAAAGCGCGTTCACTTCACCAAGGCTCAGGCCGAGCGCTTCTACGGCGTCCACAAGGAGCGCCCCTTCTTCGGCGAACTGGTTGAGCAAATGACCGCCGCGCCGGTCGTTGTTCAGGTTCTGGAAGGCGAAAACGCCGTCGCCAAGTACCGCGAAGTGCTGGGCGCCACCAACCCGGAACAGGCCGCCGAAGGCACCGTCCGCAAGCTGTTCGCCCTGTCGATCGGTGAAAACACCGCGCACGGTTCGGACTCGGACGAAAACGCCGCGATCGAAATCGCGCAGTTCTTCTCGGAAGCCGAAATCGTCGGCTAATCTGAGGTTTATTGCCGAAACTTAAAACCCCGCCGGTGCGCCCGGCGGGGTTTTTTATTAGAGCGATGTGCGGAAAAGTGTGAGCGGTTTTCCGTAAGAACATCGCGACAAAACAAAAATTTAGAGCGAAGTGGCGTTTCCACCTAAGTCATTTCGCTCTAGCCACGAAAAACACGAAAAGCACAAAAAGGCTGCCCCTTTTTGCCTGAAGGGCCTCCCGTCATTGCGACAGGCCTTCTTGCCCGGCGCTGCGCGCCAAATGTTGACCGCGTTGTTCGTGATTTTCGTGTTTTTCGTGGCTAAATTCTTCGGTCGCGACCCTAATCCAGTTCAACCACCTCGACGCGGGTGCCGTTGAGCACCAGCGCCAGTTCGCCTTTTTTCAGCTTGATGGCGTCGTCGCCGAACACCTTGCGCCGCCAGCCTTCGAGGGCCGGGACATTGGCCTTGTCATCGAGTGCGATCTTTTCCAGATCGGCCACAGAGGCGATCAGTTTCGGGGCCACGCCTTCGTCTTCGCAGCGCACGCGCAGCAGCACCTTCAGCAGTTCCACCACGCTTGCCGGGACCTGCACCGGCGGCGGGGCCTTATCGACCTTGGGCGCGTATTTTTCCGGCTCGGCCAGAGCCGTCTGGATCACCTCGCACAGTTCGATGCCGAATTTGGACGCCCCGAACCCCTTGGGCGTCGAACGCAGGCGGTCAAAGGCCGCCGCATCGGTGGGCAGTTGGGTGGCGATTTCGTCCACGCCCTCGTCCTTGAGGATGCGGCCGCGCGGCTGATCGCGCTCCTGTGCCACGCGCTCGCGCCACGCCGCGACCTCCTTGAACACCGCCATATATTTCAGCGAGGGCTTGCGCGGACGCAGCCGCCGCCAGGCGTCGTCGGGCGAGGTGTTGTAGAGCTTCGGATCGGTCAGGTCGGCCATTTCGGCGGCGACCCATTCGTAGCGGTTCTGGGCTTTCAGCTTTTCGACCAGCTTCGGATAGAGCTTGGCCAGATGCGTCACATCGCCCAGCGCGTATTGCAACTGCTGCTCAGACAGGGGCCGGCGTGACCAGTCGGTGAAGCGCGAGCCCTTGTCGATATCGACCTTGATGACCTGACGGACCAGCGAATCATAGGCCACCTGATCGCCGAAGCCCGCCGCCATGGCCGCGACCTGCGTATCGAAGACCGGGGCGGGCATGGCTCCCAGATTGTTGAAGATTTCCACGTCCTGACGGCAGGCGTGGAACACCTTGAGGATTGCCGGATCGGTCAGCAGGTCCAGAAACGGTTTCAGATCAAGGTCAGGGGACAGGGGGTCGATAATGCCCGCGTGCTCCTCGGACGCCGCCTGTATCAGGCACAGCTTGGGCCAGTAGGTGGTTTCGCGCATAAACTCCGTATCGACGGTGATGAACGGGGCGCTGGCGATTTTGGCGCAGAAATCGGTGAGGGCGGCGGTCGTGGTGATAGTGGGCATAAATACGACTTTGTGCGTGAAGCGCGACGGGGATGCCCGTCTTTTTCCACGGCGATGAAAAGAAAGGACCGCACGGCGGCTGCCCGGCGCACGATTTGACGATTTTGCGAATAGCTATAGCAAGTTTTTGCGGGACGAAAAGCGCCAAGCCCGCTATAGAGCGCGCAAATCACCCTCAAATCGCTTTCCGGCGCGTACACTTAAGGTTAGTTTTATGACCGAGCCCCAATCCAACGGCCTTACCTATGCCCAGTCCGGCGTCGATATCGACGCGGGCGAAGCGCTTGTGGACGCCATCAAACCGCTGGCCAAGGCCACGCGCCGCCCCGGTGCCGAGGCCAGCCTGGGCGGGTTTGGTGCCCTGTTTGACCTTAAGGCGGCGGGCTATGGCGACCCGCTGATCGTCACCACGACGGACGGCGTGGGCACCAAGCTGCGTATCGCCATCGAAACCAACCGTCACGACACGGTGGGCATCGATCTGGTGGCCATGTGCGTCAACGACCTGCTGGCGCAAGGCGCTGAGCCCCTGATGTTCCTCGACTACTACGCGACGTCGAAGCTGGACGTCGATACGGCGCGCCGCGTGGTGGCCGGGATTGCCGAAGGCTGCAAGCGCGCGGGCTGCGCGCTGGTCGGCGGGGAAACCGCCGAAATGCCGGGGATGTACGAGGGCGAAGACTACGATCTGGCCGGGTTCAGCGTCGGCGCGGTCAACCGCGACAAGGTGCTGCCGAAGCTGGAGGCACAGGCGGCGGGCGATCTGATCATCGCTCTGGGGTCGTCGGGGCCGCACTCCAACGGCTATTCGCTGATCCGCAAGGTGGTGGAGCGCTCGGGCCTGAGCTGGGCCGACGACGCACCGTTTGCCACCGAAAAGTCGCTGGCTCAGGCGCTGCTGGAGCCGACGCGCATCTATATTGCGTCGGTTCTGCCGCTGATGAAGGCGGGTCTGGTCACCGGCGGCGCGCACATCACCGGCGGCGGCCTGATCGAAAACCCCGGCCGCGCCATTGCCGAAGGGCTTAAGGCCGAGTTCGATTTCGACGGCTGGACCTTCCCACCGGTCTTCCAGTGGCTGATGCAGACGGGCAATATCGACAAACACGAGATGCTGCGCACCTTTAACTGCGGCGTTGGCTTCGTGCTCTATGTGAAGCCGCACAATGCCGACGCCGTGCTGGCGGCGCTGCTCATTGCGGGCGAAGACGCCTTTATCTGCGGCCAACTGGTCGCGGCGTAATCATCAACCCCCTCTCCCTGAGGGAGAGGGTTGGGGTGAGGGGGCTTTTGACGCCCCGGTTCCCCCTCATTCGGCGCTGGCGCGCCACCTTCTCCCTCAAGGGAGAAGGGAGGGTTTGAGACTATGAAAACCAAAACCGCCATCTTCATTTCCGGGCGGGGGTCCAATATGATGGCCCTTGTCGAAGCCGCCAAAGCCCCGGACTTTCCGGCCGAGTGCGTCGTGGTGGTGTCCAACGATCCTGCCGCCGCGGGGCTTGAGTGGGCTGCGTCGCAAGGCATCGAGGCGCTGGCCGTTGATCACAAGCCTTTCGGCAAGGATCGCGAAGCACATGAGCGCGCCATTGACGCTGAGTTGCGGGCGCGTGGCGTCGAATTCATCTGTCTGGCCGGCTATATGCGTATCCTGACGCCATGGCTGGTGACGCAGTGGGAAGGGCGGATGATCAATATTCACCCGTCCCTTCTGCCGAAATACAAGGGCCTGCACACCCACCAACGCGCAATTGAAGCGGGCGATGCTGAGGCCGGGTGCAGCATCCACTGGGTGTCCGCCGGGGTGGATGAGGGGGCTTTGATCGCTCAGGCCCGCGTGCCGATCCTTGAGGGCGATACGCCCGATACGCTGGCGGCGCGCGTGCTGACAGAGGAGCACCAGCTTTATCCGGCCGCCGTGCGCGACATTCTAACAAAAATGTAATCTGGCCGCCGTTAAGGTTTCTTGCGCAACAAAGGCGCTCATGTAAAGTCCGCAGCCTGTTATAAATTTACACAGGATGCGCTCGCATGTCGCTGAAATCCGTCCTCACCTATGGTGCCGCCTTTGCGCTGGCCGCCGTCATGGCTCCCGCCGCGCCGGGTACGGCTCTGGCCGACGAAGGCATGTGGACCTTCGACAACTTCCCCGCCGCCAAGGTCAAGGAGACCTACGGCGTTACGCTTGACAAGGCATGGATGGACAAGGTGCAGGCCGCAGCGGTGCGCCTGTCGGGCTGCTCGGCCTCGGTCGTGTCGCCGGACGGTCTGGTGCTGACCAATGCCCACTGCGTGATTGCCTGTGCGCAGGACCTGTCCACGCCGCAGACCGATTACGTCAATGACGGCTTCCTGACCAAGGCCCGAACCGAGGAAAAGACCTGCCCCGGTCAGACGGCGGAAATCCTGTTGTCGATCACCGACGTGACCAAGGACATCAATGCGGCGACCAAGGGCCTGACCGGCGCTGACTTCGTCAAGGCGCAGAACGTCAAGTCGGCCGAGCTGGAAAAGGCCGGGTGCGGCGACGATAAGACGATCCGCTGCCAGGTGATCAGCTTCTATCAGGGCGGTGAGTACAAGCTCTATAAGTATCGCCGCTATACCGATGTGCGTCTGGTCTTCTATCCGGAATATAAGGCGGGCTTCTTCGGCGGCGACCCCGACAATTTCAACTTCCCGCGCTACAATCTCGATTCTGGCTTCCTGCGCCTGTACGAGAACGGTCAGCCGGTGAAGACGCCGCAGCATCTCAAATTCGCCACGACGGCGCCGAAGGAGAACGAACTGGTTCTGGTGGCCGGCAACCCCGGCTCGACCAGCCGCCTGTTGACCGTCTCTCAGCTTGAAACCCTGCGCGATGTGACCATTCCGACCCAGCAACTGATGCGCTCGGAACTGCGCGGCCGCCTGATCCAGTTTGGGGCTGAATCCGAAGCTAACAAGAAGATCACCGTCGATACCCTGACCAGCCTCGAAAACGGCTTCAAGGTCTTCTATGGTCAGCAACTGGCACTTCAGGACCCGAAGGTCATGGAGGCCAAACGCGCCGAAGAAGTGGCCCTGAAGGCCGGTATGAGCGCAGAGGACAAGGCGCTCTATGGGGATCCGTGGGCCGATCTGGCGGCGGTTCAGGTGACGGCCAAGGACCTCTATCTGCCCTACTATTTCCTCGACTCGTCGCTCAATTCGTCGAGCCTCTTCTCCTATGCCCGCACCCTGGTGCGTGCCGCCAAGGAGCGCGCCAAGCCGTCGGCCGAGCGTTTGCCGGAATTTGCCGATACGCGCCTGCCGCTGGTCGAAAAGCGCCTGCTGGACAAGGCGAACATCATCCCGGCGCATGAGCGCATCTTCCTCGAATTCCGCCTTCTCAAGGCGCGTGAGTACCTGACCACGGACAACGCCATCACCAAGCTGATGCTGGGTAAGGAATCGCCCGAAGGTCTGTCGAAGCGCCTGATCGAAGGCACGAAGCTCGGTGATCCAGCGGTGCGTAAGGCCCTGTGGGAGGGCGGTCTGGCGGCCATTCAGGCCTCTGATGACCCGATGATCCAGTATGCGCTGAAAATCGACGATCAGGCGCTGGCGCTACGCAAGGACTACGAGGCCAAGGTTTCGGGCCCGACGCGCATCGCCGCCGAAAAGGTCGCCAAGATCCGCTTCAAGGCCTATGGCAACTCGACCTATCCGGACGCGACCTTCTCGCTGCGCCTGTCCTACGGTAAGGTGACGGGCTGGACCTATCGCGGTCAGGCCGTGCCGGCCTTTACGCAGTTTGCGGGCCTGTATGACCGTGCCACGGGCAACGACCCCTATGAGCTGTCGCCGAAGTTTGCCGCTGCCAAGGGCAAGATCGACCCGAAGATCGTCTATAACTTCTCCTCGACCAATGACATCATCGGCGGCAATTCCGGCTCGCCGGTGATCAATGCCAAGGCGGAGGTCGTGGGCGCGGCCTTTGACGGCAATATCCATAGCCTGGGCGGGGCCTATTACTACGACGGTACGATCAACCGCACCGTCACTGTGGCCTCGACCGCCATCCTTGAAGCGCTGGACAAGGTCTATGACCAGAAGGCGCTGGTGAAGGAACTGACCGGTAAGTAAGTCAAAATCTCCGCCCTGTGCTGAAGGCACAGGGCGGAGAAAGGGAGGTCTAGTAACTTCCCATTTTCAGGTTGAGTTTCAGCGCATTGGCCAGTGCCTTGGCGCGTTTGCGAGTCTGTTCGCCAAGGAGCAGGTCTTCCCAGCCGCTCTTGGCCTCCAGCACCAGATCGCGGCCCTGCTGCGTCAGGTGGGCGTGGCGGAGCAGGGCGCCCGACTTGGCCGACAGGTCGCAGCCCAGCCGCAGGGCCAGACCCAACCGCGTGGCGCGCTCAAGCCCGTCATCGCCCAGAATACGGCTGATCAGCACCGGCTCCTTGGTATAGGCGTCGCCGGAATAGCGGGTGAACAGGGTCGAGGCCAGGAAGACGCGCTCGGCATGGTTCTGTCCTGGAATAGGGGCGCGCAGCACCTGATCGCAGACGAGGTCGGCGCGGTGATCGGGGTGCAGGAGCGCGCCCATGTCGGCCAGCTTGGATGCCGCGCGGATCAGCCGCACATCGGGTATGTCGATGCCGGAGGTGGTGTCATAGAAATCACAGACCCACTGGGCCAGAGCCGGCCCCATATCGTTGCTGATGCCCTGACGCGCCCCCAGAGCGGCGCAACCTTCGATCAGCGGGTCGCGCTTTTGCACGTCCTTAGGCAGTTGTTCAAACAGAACGCCTTCGCGCAGGCCGTTGGCCGAAAAGTTGATGGTGTCGAAGCCGAAGGTTTCGATCAGGGCCTGAAGCACCAGAGCCGCATAGGCCAGATGCTCCATGCGCCGCTTGGTGACGCCGCGGATGCGCTCCAAAGAGGCGGGCGACTGGGTGGCGATCAGGCGGCAAATATTGAGGGCTTCGCGCGCGGGCAGCTCAAATTGCTGAACGATCTGAAGCGGATAGTTGGCCTTCTGCATCCAGATGATGGCGAGGTTGCGCCACGCACCGCCGACGGCATGAAAGGTTGCAAACTGAAAGCGATCCTTGTGCGGCGTCAGAACCTCACGGATGCGCGTCAGGGTCTTGTCGATATCGACCGCCGCCGGAGCCCCCAGCGCGAAGGGCCCCAGGGGCAGGGTGATGCCTTTGAAGGCATTTTCGCCTTGCAGATCAATCAGCTCAAGGCTCGATCCGCCAAGGTCGCCCACCACGCCGACCGCATCGTCATGTCCGCACAGCACGCCCAGCGCCGAGTAATAGGCCTCTTCGGCCCCGCTGAGGACGCGCACCTTGAAGCCCGTTTCGCTCTCAATACTATGCACCATGTCTGGGCCGTCCTCGGCCTCACGGATGGCGGCGGTCGCCACGGTGTGCACCTGCGACAGGGGGTAGGAATCGACGATGAAACGAAAGCGTTTCAGCGCGATCAGCGTGTCGCGGCAGCCCGAGGGGCTCAGACGGCCGCTGCTCATCAGTTCGCGCCCTAACCCCGCCAGCACCTTTTCGTTATGCACCGGCCAAATCGAGCGCCCTTCGACGCGATAGATGACCAGACGCACCGAGTTGGACCCGATGTCGATGACGGCCGTGTAGTAGGCGGCGGGCAGGGCCGTCGCGGCGGGAAGGGGGGCAAAGCTACTTTCGGGCACCGACATGATCAAACGCTTGGGGGAGATCCTTGACGCCGCGACCTCTACCGGACAGCGACGGGTTTGTCATGAAGTATTCGTGGGCC
Organism: Asticcacaulis excentricus; assembly: GCF_003966695.1. NCBI lineage: Bacteria > Pseudomonadati > Pseudomonadota > Alphaproteobacteria > Caulobacterales > Caulobacteraceae > Asticcacaulis > Asticcacaulis excentricus. Next base: position 849,252 of record NZ_AP018828.1, on the reverse strand, counting down.
GAGAAGGGCGCATCGAGGCCGGTCGTATCAAAGCGCGTATAGGTGCCGTCTGACGACAGGTTCCACGACTGCGCCTCGTCATTGAGGTTGGCGACCATGATCTGATCCAGAACCTGACGGTGGACGGTGGGATTGTCCACCGGGATCAGGGTTTCGACGCGGCGGTCCAGATTGCGGCTCATCCAGTCGGCGGACGAGATGAAGACGCGCGCCTGGTCCGACGGCAGGGCGTGGCCGTTGGCGAAGCAGACAATGCGCGTGTGCTCCAGGAAGCGCCCGACGATCGACTTGACGCGGATATTGTCCGAATAGCCCGCCACGCCGGGACGCAGGCAGCAGATGCCGCGAATGACAAGGTCGATCTGCACCCCGGCCTGTGAGGCCTGATAGAGCTTGCGGATGATCACCGGATCGACCAGCGAATTCATCTTGGCCCAGATTTGCGCGGGCTTGCCGGCGCGGGCATTGGCGATTTCCTGCTCGATCAGATAGATCAGACCCTGTTTCAGCGTCACCGGCGAGAAGTAGAGCTTTTCCATCACGTCCGGGCGGGCATAGCCGGTGATGAAGTTGAAGACGCGCATGGCGTCGCGCCCCAGCGCCGGGTCGGCGGTAAACAGGCTTAGGTCCGTATAGACCTTGGCCGTTACCGGGTGATAATTGCCGGTGCCGAAGTGGCAATAGGTGCGCAAGGCCTCACCCTCGCGGCGCGCCACGACGCTCAGCTTGGCGTGGGTCTTGTACTCCACAAAGCCATAGACGACGTGCACGCCCGCGCGTTCCATGGCGCGGGCCCAGCGCAGATTGGCCTCTTCGTCAAAGCGCGCCTTGATTTCGACCAGAGCCGTGACGTTCTTGCCCTGCTCGGCGGCTTCAATGAGGGCCGCGACGATGGGCGAGTCCTTCGAGGTGCGGTAAAGCGTCTGTTTGATGGCGATGACGTTGGGGTCGCGCGCCGCCTGACGCAGGAACTGCACCACGGCGTCGAAGCTTTCGAACGGGTGGTGGACCAGAATGTCCTTTTCGCGGATGGCCGAGAAGATGTCTCCGGCATTGTCGCGGATGCGTTCCGGAAAGCGCGGCGTATAGGGCTTGAATTTCAGGTCGTTGCGATCGGGCGGGATAAGCTGCGACAACTCGGACATGCCCAGAATGCCATCGACAATGGTCACGTCCTGCGGCTGGGCGCGCAGTTGTTCGATGATGAATTCGCGCAGGTCTTCGGGCATGGAGGCGCCGAATTTGACGCGCACCACCGAGCCGAGGCGGCGCTGCTTCAGCAGGGCTTCGAACTCACGCACCAGGTCTTCGGCTTCTTCCTCGATTTCGATGTCCGAGTCGCGGATGATGCGGAAGACGCCCTTGCCCAGAATATCGAAGCCGGGGAAGATCTGCTGGGCGAACATGACCACCATGCCCTCCAGCGTGACGAATTTGCGCCGCGTGTTCTGACCGCGCGAATTGCCACCGATCTCCCAGAAGCGGCGCACGCCCGTGGGGATGGGCACAAGGGCGTACAGCGTCTTGGCATCGGCGCGGCGTTGCAGTTTCAGCGCGATGCAGAAGCCCAGATTGGGGATAAAGGGGAAGGGGTGCGCCGGGTCGATAGCGAGCGGCGTCAGCACGGGGAAAAGCTGCTCATGGAAGCGCTTTTCCAGCCACGCCGTGTCGGTCTTGGTGACTTCCTTGTGATCGAGCAGGATCAGGCCATTGGCCGACAGTTCGGCCTTCAGCTTGGACCAGATGGTCTGCTGCTTGTTCATCAGGGCCTGAGCGACCTTGTTGACGGCCTCAAGCTGCTCGGCCGGGGTGTGGCCGTCTTCGGACAGGATACGCACGCCTTCGCGCACCTGACCCTGAAGCCCGGCGACGCGCACCATGTAGAATTCATCGAGATTGTTGGCCGAAATCGACAGGAAGCGCAGCCGCTCCAGCAACGGATGGCGCGGATTTTCGGCCTCTTCGATCACCCGCTTGTTGAAGGCCAGCCACGACAGTTCGCGGTTGATATATAGCGCATCGCCCAGCGCCTCGTCCGAGGTCAGATCAATTTGAGCCTCTGGCTGAGGCTCAGCCGCCACCGACTCGGTCGTGCGGATAATGTCATTGACGGTTTCGGAGGCGGGCATAGCGGTTCAGAATCCTTATTTTCTTATGTTTTACTGACTAAATCTCATCCCAATCGTCGAACCAAGTCATATTTTCACTGGTCTCGATAAATTGACGCGCCAAAGACCGGGTAAAGGCGCGGCCATTGGCATATGCCTCAAGACCTGTGACAATTTTTTGGGCGTGCGCCACCGAGCGTTCCATGCGGCGGCTGAGATATTCCAGCACGTCGTCGGATGGTGTGATGACGCGCGCTTCAAACAGCTTTTTCAGCACGCTTTTCAGCAGGCTATCGTCCGGTTCCGGCATATCGACGACGCGCATGGCCTTCAGCCGCGACTCGAAATCGGGCACACGGATGGTCCATTGTGCCGGGTGCTGGCGTGACAGCAGCAGCAGGCGGCCATCCGACGCCGTGCGGTTATAGAGGTGGAACAGGACCTCCTGATCGAAGGTCTCAGCCTCATCGACCACGAACAGGGTGGCGGTGTCCGGCACGGGCGCGCCGGGGCTCAGCCAGTGCGCCCCGTGCGTTTCAGCAAAGACGTGGCCGGCGTGGGTCTTGCCGGAGCCGGCTGGTCCGGTCAGCACCAGATGCGGGTTCAGCCAGTCGGCGGGCAACCTCAGAAGGTCGAACAGGGCGCGGTTGGCGTCGGAGACGACAAAGTTCGCCGCCGCATAGGGGGCAGGCAGGGACAGGTCGAGCGGGTACTGATGCGCCATGCGCTTAACTTAGGAAGATGGGGCGCAGAAGGCAATCCGTGGACGCCCCATCCGATGGGGTTAGTTCGGTGGGCCGTTCTGGGGAAAAGAAACCCCGGATAGACACGGAGGGTCCGAGAAGGCTGAGGCGTGTGGGTCTGACTATCCGTGTGATCGCCGCAGGCGATCATCCGTGTGCTGGTTAACTTCCTGATGGTTGGCACAAGGCCATCGCTTTTGTTTCCCGCTTTTAAAGGCTAGGGTTGTTCCATGGAATTTGAATATCTGCACATTACGCCCGCAAAAGCGCTACCTGAGTTGGGTAACACGCCTTTCCGGGCTGTTATCATCGCCGACATGACGGTTGACAAGGTGTGGCGGGAGAAGGTGGCTATATGGCTTGTGAGCAGTGGGTGTCTTTACGCGCTGGCATGGGGCGCCGCGTGTGAAGCATGGCACGATGCCGTCGATTGGGCCAATATCTCGGTATTCGGTATCGCCCCAATTCCGGATGATCACCATGTCTTGACCACATGGCATCCCGATGAATCATTAGCAGAAGTCCTGTGGTTTGCTGGACATTGCGCCAGCCACCCTACCGTTGAATTGAAGGAAACCCGCCTGATACACGTCGCCGAGTCCGCGCGGCGGACGGAGATACTGAAAGCGTATCGCCTAAGCCAAGGTGCCGGGAGAGATTGATTGCGCTTTGCAAATTAACCATGCTGCGGATGATATCGGCAAGAAGAATGAACCACGGATAGACACGGATGCCCGCCCGCAAAGCGGGCAGGTCCACGGATGGTCCGAGAAGGTTGAGGCATATTGGTCTGAATATCCGTGAGATCGCCGCAGGCGATCATCCGTGTGCATCCGTGGTTAAACCCCAAGAGACAGCTCGCTTGCAAAATAAAATGAAATTCGGAGGCGGCTTTTTGCCGGGAGTCCGGACACAAGTCTTGACATTCCGCCCCTGTCATGTGCCCTAGCCCCCAACCGTTTTTTGAGCCGGATTCAGAGACTCACAATGCATAGTTACCGTACCCATACCTGCGGCGCGCTGCGCGCCACCGACGCCGGCGCCGAGGTGCGCGTGTCGGGCTGGATTCACCGCAAGCGCGATCACGGCGGCCTGTTGTTCATCGACCTGCGCGACCATTACGGCCTGACGCAACTGGTGTTCAATCCGGACAGCGCGGGCTTTGCCAAGGTCGAACGCTTGCGTGCTGAAAGCGTTATCCGCGTCGATGGCAAGGTGGTGGCGCGGGATGAGGCGACCGTCAATCCCAACCTGCCGACCGGGGCTATCGAAGTCGTGGTGTCGGATATCGAAGTGCTGTCCGAAGCTGCCGAACTGCCGCTGCCGGTGTTCGGTGAGCCCGAATATCCCGAAGACATCCGTCTGAAAAACCGCTTCCTCGACCTGCGTCGCGAAACCCTGCACAAGAACATCGTGCTGCGCTCGCGCGTCATTCAGTCGATCCGTAACCGTATGGTCGCGCAGGGTTTTCTGGAATACCAGACCCCCATCCTGACCGCCTCGTCGCCCGAAGGGGCGCGCGACTTCCTGGTGCCGTCGCGTCTGCACGCGGGCAAGTTCTATGCCCTGCCGCAAGCGCCGCAGCAGTTCAAGCAGTTGCTGATGGTGTCGGGTTTCGATCGCTATTTCCAGATCGCCCCGTGCTTCCGTGACGAAGACCTGCGCGCCGACCGTAGCTTGGAATTCTATCAGCTCGATATCGAGATGAGCTTTGTGACGCAGGAAGATGTGTTCGCGGCCATCGAGCCGGTGATGCACGGCCTGTTTACCGAGTTCGGCGAAGGCAAGCGCGTGTCTAGCTATCCGTTCCAGCGCATCCCCTACAAAGAGTCCATCGCCAAGTACGGCTCGGACAAGCCGGACCTGCGCAACCCGATCGAAATGCAGGACGTGTCTGAGCATTTCCGCGGCGGCGGCTTTGGCCTGTTTGCGCGTATTCTCGAAAACAGCGCTAACGCTGTGTGGGCCATTCCGGCCCCGAAGGGCGGCTCGCGCGCCTTCTGCGACCGTATGAATTCGTGGGCGCAGGGCGAAGGTCAGCCGGGCCTCGGCTACATCTTCTGGTCCGAGGATCAGGGCGCGTGGGGCGGCCCCATCGCCAAGAACCTCGGCAACGACGCCACTACGGCGCTGATGACCGCTCTGGGTCTGGCGCAGGGCGACGCGGCCTTCTTCGTCGCTGGCGATCCCAAGGTCTTCTACAAGTTTGCCGGTCTGGCGCGCACCAAGGTCGGCACCGATCTCAACCTGGTGGACGAGGATCAGTTCCGCTTCTGTTGGATCGTCGATTTCCCGATGTTCGAGTACAATGAGGACGAGAAGAAGGTCGATTTCTCGCACAACCCGTTCTCCATGCCGCAGGGCGAGATGGAGGCGCTCCTCACCAAGGACCCGCTCGACATTCTGGCCTATCAGTACGACATCGTCTGCAACGGCTATGAGCTGTGCTCTGGCGCGATCCGGAACCACAAGCAGGAGATCATGCTCAAGGCCTTTGAGATCGCGGGCTATGGGGCCGATGTGGTTGAAAGCCAGTTCGGCGGGATGCTCAACGCCTTCAAATACGGCGCGCCGCCGCACGGCGGTCTGGCCCCTGGTATCGACCGCATTGTGATGCTGCTGGCTGGTCAGACGGCGATCCGCGAAGTCATCGCTTTCCCGCTGAATCAGCAGGGGCAGGACGTGATGATGAGTGCCCCGTCGGAGGTGACGGAGAAGCAGTTGAAGGAACTGCATATCCGGACGCAACTGCCGATCAAGGTGAGCTGATATGCATGGGGTGTGGGGTCCGTGACCCCACAAACCTTTTTACTTTCAAAAGAAAAGCCTGCCGAAAACCGGCAGGCTTTTCTTTTGAATATATGAAGACTTGGGGCCGCAGGCCCCAAACCCCATAACGTATCAGCACACCGGAACGCGGATACCCTTCGGAGCCACGGTCGTCTTATCGCCGCAGGCCTGATCCATCATGCGCTGGGTGATGCCGCGCGCCGACGCCATCTCGGCCCCGGAAAAGTTGACGCCGCTCAGATTGGCGCCCGCAAAATTGGCCCCTTCGAGATAGGCCCCGACGAAATTGGCGTTGGTCAGATTGGTGCGCGAGAAATTGGCATGGCCGAACAAGGAGCCAAACCCGTTAAGGTCACGCAGGTCTCCGCCCGCAAAGCTCGTGCCGTTGAAAACGCCGCTCGACAGGTCCGCCTGACGCAGGCGCGCCCCGGCGAAGTTCTTGCCTTTCAGCGTCTTACCGGAAAAATCGGCCTGAAACAGGTTGCAGCCGGGGCAGGACGCGCCCGAACCGGCGCGGCTGATCTGGACAGGGTTTTGCGCCGAAGCGGGAAGGGCAAACAGCGAAAGCGCGGCTACGGCCAGAGCGATGCGTTTCATGATGGGACACCTCTTGTGGTTTAGCTTTTCTTAAGCAAGATCGGGGCCTGCGCGCTCCCCTCCGTAAACCGGAGAGGTATAAGAGCGGTTTACAAAACCCCTCATTCCCGGTAAAGGCGCTTTCATGTTCCAGACGACCACCACCAAAGCCACTACCAAGCCGACCCGCTTCGCGGGGCCGGTCCGGTCGTGCTGACGGTGTAAGCCAAGGCATCTGGACGAAGCCCCGCGGAACGCGCGGGGCCGGTTTCACAGAAAACCCAACACCTCGCGCCTCCCGCCAAACCTTTTTGACGCAGGAGACGTAACCTATGAACGATCAATCCCATTCCTCGCAGTTCCCCAATGTCGGCATAGTGGGTGCCACCGGCCTGGTGGGTGGCATGATGCTGTCCATACTGGCCGAACGCCGCTTCCCTCTGAACAAGCTGCGCCTGTTTGCCTCGGCCCGTTCGGCCGGCAGCCGTGTACGCTTTGGGGAGCGTGAAATCGTGGTGGAGGACGCCTCCGCCGCCGACTATAGCGGCCTTGATATCGTCTTCTTCTCGGCGGGCGGTTCGACCTCAAAGGCGCTGGCCGAAAAGGTGGCCGCCGCCGGGGCCATCGTCATCGACAATTCCTCGGCCTGGCGCAGCGATCCTGAGGTGCCGCTGGTGGTGGCTGAGGTCAATCCGCACGCGCTGCGCAACGTCCCCAAGGGCATTATCGCCAATCCGAACTGCACGACCATGGCCGCCATGCCGGTCCTGAAGCCGCTGCACGCGGCGGCGGGGCTGAAGCGCCTGATCGCCAGCACCTATCAGGCCGTGTCCGGCGGTGGCATGGAAGGCGTTGAAATCCTGCGCGATCAGATCGTGGCAGGGGCGGACGCCTGTGCCGCCTTGGCGCAGGACGGGGCAGCGGTGGATTTGGGAACGGTGCGCAAATGGGCCGTGCCGATCGCCTATAATGTCGTGCCGCTCAACTACGTGCTGGGTGAGGACGGCTATACGGAAGAAGAGCTTAAGCTGCGCGACGAAAGCCGTAAAATCCTTGAAATACCTGAGTTGCAGGTCGCGGCGACCTGCGTGCGCGTGCCGGTCTTTACGGGCCACTCCCTGTCGATCAATGCCGAATTCGAGCGCCCGATAACCCCTGAGGCGGCGCTGGCCCTGCTGGCCGATGCCCCCGGCGTCGAAGTGACCGACGTGCCCAATCCACTGGCCGTCACCGGACGCGACCCGGTGCAGGTGGGCCGTATCCGCCGCGATCCGACCGTGGCGCACGGCCTGACTTTGTTCGTCAGCGGCGACAACCTGCGCAAGGGTGCCGCGCTCAATGCCGTGCAGATCGCGGAAGAATGGCTGAAGCAAAAGGCGTGGGCCTGATCTCCTCCCCCGTTCGCGCCGCTCACAGGGGAGGAGGCTGGACTATTCCCCCTGCGCTTCGGGGGGCAGGGACTGATCGTCGGATTTCGAAGGTTTGCGTCCAAAGGGCACGACGACCAGATTGTCCGGCTGTCCGCGCATAAACCCCTTCGAAATCAGGTGCGAGGCGGCGATGCCTTCATTGCCGTCATCGGCCAGTTTCGACAGGCCATGCCCCTGACCCAGGCCGTCGGCGTTCAGTTCATCCGGGTCGGCGTTCGACAGGTCTTCGCGGTTGAGATAGGAAATCGCCAGTTCCCGGAAGATATAGTCGAGGATGGAGGTCGCCGAGCGGATCGAATCGTTACCACTGACCGGACCGGCCGGTTCAAAGCGCGTAAAGACGAAGGCATCGACAAATTCGTCCAGCGGCACGCCGTATTGCAGGCCGATCGACACGGCGATGGCGAAATTATTCATCAGTGAACGGAAGGCCGCGCCTTCCTTGTGCATATCGATGAAGATTTCGCCCACGGAACCGTCTTCGTATTCGCCCGTGTGCAGATAGACCTTATGGCCGCCGACGCTGGCCTTCTGGATATAGCCCTTGCGGCGGTCGGGCAGTTTCTGGCGTTCGCGGTCGCGTTCGATGATCTTTTCGATGACCGTCTGGGCCGGAGTTTCGCGCACGGGTTCCGGAGCCGGGCGGCGGGCCTCCTCAAATTCCGGAATATCGAGCGTCAGGGACGGCGGGGCCGGCTGACGGCGCAGGCCGATGGCGCGCAGACCGCTATCGGCCGCTTGGGCCAGGGCCTTGAGCGCGTCGGGCACCCCCTGATCCCATTCAAGCACCAGAGCCGAGGCCGCCGGCGCCGAGGCAAAGCTTTCGAGTTTTTGCCGCAGGGCCAGTCGCGCCTTCAAGCCGGGGGGGCTCAGGCGCTGACGCAGGGCGTCAGGCAGCCCCTCCGTGGTGTCATGGCCGAAGATAAAGGCCTGCGCCTCAGCGATTTCGTCCGCCGTAAAGCCCATCAAACGCGGCAGACTAAAGCCCGGCGCGTGCAGGTCTTCGTCGCTGATGCCCCAGATATCCTTGATAAAATCGGCACCCAGCACCGCCGAGGACACCACCTCATCAAGGCTGTGGGCTGTGATCAGGGATTCTTCGAGGGCCGCGATCTCAAAATCGCTCAGTCCCTTGGCTTTCAGTGTCTGGGCGTGGATATGCGGCGCGCCGTCCAGCGTGCGATGCCCCAGCAGATGCGTGCGCACGGCGTCGCGTTCATCTCCCTTCAGACCTTGCCAGACGGCGGGGTGCAGGCCGCGCACAAAGACACCGTCGGCGCCTTCCATAGCGACGGTCAGGGCGGTCAGTGGCGCATCCCCCAGCGTCACGCCCAGCCGCAGCGACAATTCCGGATCGTCAAACAGGGTGGTCGTCTGGACGTGGCGCAGACCCGTGGGCTTGGCCAGTTTCAGCGCCGTTTGCAGGCGCGTCAGGGCGTGCGCCTTAAGGTCAGCATTTTTGAGGCCCGACAGGCGATAGAGTTTCTGGCTCAGCGCCGATACCCGGTCATCGCGTTCGGCGGCGAACCCGGCATAGGGCGTCAGGTGACGCGACAGCACGGCGGAGGCGTGCACGCTTTCGGCATCCAGCACGGCCATCAAGGCGGCGGCAAAATCCTGCCCCGCTTCGGTTTGCGCGCTCAGGCCCAGCGCCATAAGGGTTTCACTGAGGCCGGCCACAGTGAGGGCGAGGGGACGATGCTGGGCCAGACGCTGTGCCGCTTCGGGTGTGGCGGCAAAGGTCAGGTGGCTTTCGATATCGAGCGCCACGGTCCACAGGGCGGCGCAGGCGGCAAAGCCTTCGACATCGAAGCCGGTTTGTTTAAGGAAACCATAGGCGTTGAGCGCGGCGCGCGGTGCGATCAGGGCGTCGTCCAGCGCTTCGGCGGCGTCCGGATCGAAGGCGATCCACAGACGACCGCTTTCCAGCGCCGCCTGCGCCGCCAGACGCGCCGACGGATCACCGGCGGCGATCAGGTCGCGGCGCGCCGTCACGATAACCGCCGGGGCGGGTCGGTCGGCCTCGACATTTTGCAAAGACCAGTCGGGCAGGGCGCTGTCACCGGTCAAACCGTCCGTGGACTGAATAACCGACTGGATGAGGGCGTCCGAGGCCCCCAGACGCCGGGCCTTGAGCGCCGCGCGGGCCAGAGCCGGATTGTGTTGTAAGCTGGCGCGCTGTTCGCCCTCGGCGCGGGCAATGGCGGCGGTAATGCCGGACAGGGCGGCGTGCAACTGATCGCGGGTGGCGCGGGCGACCGCTTCGGAGCGCGCCCCGACCAGAAGGTCGCGCAGCTCACGCACACAGGCATGGTCTTCGATATCGGCGTAGCGGGCCTCGGTCTGGCCGAGTTTGCGGCCGTCCAGCAAGGGCACGCGGTGCCCGGTCCGCAGGCCCGTTGCGGGGGCGGCCAGCCCCAGCCGCAGGGTGGCGGCCAGTTCGGCCGCAAAGGCCTGCGCCTCATCTTCGCGCACTATGCCGTACACTCGGCCCCACGCCGCCAGACGATGGGCATAGAGGTCGAACGCCCCATCCAGCCCTTCGGCCACGGGTGGAAACGCCCCTTCGGGCAGGTCGCGCGGCAGGGCTTCGACCCAGTCGTGCCAGGCTTCGCTTTGCGCCGTCGTCCAGTCGCGCGGACACAGGACGCTGAAACTGTCGGGGCCGCGTTCGATTTCGCGCCATTCCAGCACCGGGCGGGCCTGTTCGGCGCGGGCCGCAAAGGACAGATAGGGCAGGACAGAATCGCCGGACATTATCTTTGCCATTGGCTTCCCCGGATTGGCGAACACAGTTGGGGATAAAGCCTAGACCGATTTTAACCTTTCAGCAATAAATGTGGGGCCAGAGGGCTGATCCATCCACAATATGTTGCGTAGCTCCCGCTTGGGGGATAATTCGCCGGTTGTGGCCTTTGAAGCGCTTTACGCAGATGCAGCGGCGCTTTATAAGTCAGGGGACGCATAACCGGCGGAGTCTCCCTCTTCGCCATTTAGTGAAATAGGGTAAGACCTTGCTGGATAAAGCCTTCTTGTGGTGGAGCGGTGCGACGCTCGGTACGCTGTTCACCATCGGCCGCACGTCGAAGCTCGTCGGGACCGACGAATTCGGCAACAAATATTATCAGGCCCGCAACACCAAGGAAAGCTACGGCGACAAGCCGCGCCGCTACGTGATCTATAACGGCTATGCCGATGCCTCGAAGATCCCGCCCGACTGGCACGGTTGGATGCACTATATGTACGATGAGCCGCCGACGGTGGCGCCGCTGCCGCGCAAGGCATGGGAAAAGCCGCACCTGCCCAACCTGTCGGGGACGCCGTTCGCGCAGTTCCCCAAGGGGTCGCTGAACGCCGAAGGCGAGCGTCAGGCGTCGAAGTCGGGCGATTACGAGGCGTGGAAGCCCTGATGAGAAAGACCGGCGCGATGGTTCGGGCGGTGCTGCTGATGGCCGGCGTGGCCGCCATCGCCTTGCCGCTCTATGCCCAGAACATCCCGCCCGACGAAGAAGCGCCGCGACGCGGAGACCGCCGCGATGCGCGCGACAATGCCGACTATGACCCGGAACCCTACTATATCGACGGCGTAGAGTATAAGCCCTACGACCCGACCGGGAATAAACGCAATACCCCTCAGCGCGCCGCCAATACGCAAACCGTGAACCGCCCTACCGCACCGGTGGCCAGCCAGCCGCAGGCCGTGGGGACGGGTACGCCCGCCGCCGTTCCGCCAACCGCTGCCGCTCCGTCGTCGGCGGGCACGCCCTATGTCGATTCCGCCGGTCAGGTGGTGGGCAATGCGCCGGTGGCCAGCAGCAGCGCGTCTCAGTCATCGGCCCCTGTGGTCGTGGTGCCGCCCGAAAAGCGCCTGCGCTACAGTGCGGCCATCCTGACCGTGCTCGACAAGGTGACGGGCGAAGCCATCCGCTTTGAGGCGCCGGTGGGCAAGCCCAAGCGTTATCGCGGCATGGTCTATACGGTAAAGGCCTGCGAAACCTCGGCGCAGGACGAGGCGATGAGCGACACCATGACCTATCTGGAGGTGCGTACCTCGCCGCAACCGGCGGCCAATGGCACGGTGCCGAAGCCCAAGGACGTGTTCAAGGGCTGGACCTACGCCTCGACGCCGGGCGTCAACGGCATGGAACACCCGGTCTATGACGTCTGGGTGGTCAGTTGCAGGACGCCCTTGCCGGTCACGGCGGTCGCCAGCCGGTAGAAGTCGCCTTCGACCGAGAGTGCGTCTTTCAGGCGCGCCTTGTAGTCCTCACGCGGAATTTCGATGACGCCGAACTGTCGCAGATGGTCGGTGAGGAACTGACAATCGAGCAGGCGATAGCCACCGGCACGCAGCCGCGCCACCAGATGCACCAGCGCGATCTTTGAGGCATCCGTGGCGCGCGACACCATGCTTTCGCCGAAAAAGGCCCCGTTGATGGCCACGCCATAAAGTCCGCCGACCAGCCGAGTCCCGTCCCACACCTCGACGCTGTGGGCCAGGCCACGCGCGAACAGGGCTTCGTAAAGCGATTGAATGGAATGGGAAATCCACGTGCTTTCGCGGTCGGCGGCGCTTTCGGCGCACAGTTCGATGACCTGCCGGAAGGCCGTGTCGATCTTCACGGTGAAGGGGGTGTTGCGCACGGTGCGCGCCAGCCGCGACGGCACATGGACTCCCTCCAGCGGCAATATGCCCCGCAGCGGCGGATCGACCAGAAACAGGGTCTCATCGTCACGCGCATCCGACATCGGAAAAATGCCGGTGCGGTAGCATTGGACCAGATCGTCGAGGGTGAATTCCTGCAAGATGTTCAGCTCTCGGTCACGTCATTAGCTACCGTCGAGGCATAAGCCCTTTACAGCCGCATCATGATCGCTACGCAGAAATTGAAATGGACCGAAGCCAGAATAGTCCCGACTTGAGCGATGCGGCTGACGAAACTCCGACCATACAACCCAATCATCTTTTTGAGATAAGGTTGCTTTTAGAGGCCAACAGCCCGTTTCACCGCACTCGCACGCCAGAAGATTTATCGTCTGCCGAGAGAAATCTAAATCGGTACATCTGATCGGACCATATCCACCTGCGGGGTCGGTGTAGCCGTTTTCCCGCTCGTAGGCTTCGATCAGCTCGGTAAGTGGCAGGTCATCGATAACAGGCAACACCCACGAATTGTATTCGTCAGCGGTAACCAGAAATGACAACCTGCTCACCATAGCTCGATCAGCTTGCTACCTTCGCCTCTTCCTGCGCCTTGATCCACTTTTCCAGCCAGTGGATATTGTAATCCCCTTTCTGGATATCGGCTTCGTTCAGCAGGTCGAGGAACAGCGGAATCGTGGTATCGATACCGGCCACCACGGTTTCCTGAAGGGCGCGCTTGAGGCGGGCTAGGGCTTCGGGACGGTCGCGCCCATAGACGATTAGCTTGCCGATCATCGAGTCGTAATAGGGCGGGATGGTGTAGCCGTTATAGACCGCCGAATCCATGCGTACGCCCAGACCACCGGGGGTGTGGAAATCGGTGACCGTACCGGGCGACGGCACGAAGGTGCGGGCGTTTTCAGCATTGATCCGCACTTCGATAGAGTGGCCTTTCAGGTCAATATCGGCCTGGGTGAAGGACAGGGGCAGGCCCGCCGCAATGCGGATCTGTTCGCGGACCAGATCGACGCCCGTGACAAATTCGGTGACCGGGTGTTCGACCTGAAGGCGGGTGTTCATCTCGATGAAGAAGAACTCGCCATCCTCGTACAGGAACTCGATGGTGCCGACGCCCAGATAACCGATCTTGCGGATGGCCTCGACGACGATCATGCCGATCTTGTCGCGCGCCGCCGCGTCGATGACGGGCGAGGGGGCTTCTTCCAGCACCTTCTGGTGGCGGCGTTGCAGCGAGCAGTCACGTTCGCCGAGGTGCACGACATTGCCGTGGCTGTCGGCGATGACCTGAATCTCGATGTGGCGTGGCTTCTGGAGGTAACGCTCCATATAGACCGTGCCATCGCCAAAGGCCGCGGCGGCCTCGGTCTGGGCGCTCATCACCTGTTCGGCCAGCACGTCGGCATTGGCCGCGACCTTCATGCCGCGACCGCCGCCGCCGGCAGCGGCCTTGATGATCAGCGGGAAGCCGATGGATTTCGACGCTTCGATGGCGTCTTCGACCGTGGCCACGCCACCGTCAGAGCCCGGAACGACGGGGATGCCGGAGTCCTTGGCGGCCTGCTTGGCGGTGATCTTGTCGCCCATCAGCCGGATATGGTCCGGCTGCGGCCCGATAAAGGTCATGCCGTGCGCGCCGACGATTTCGGCGAAGCGGGCGTTTTCCGACAGGAAGCCATAGCCGGGGTGGATCGCCTGAGCGCCGGTGATTTCGGCGGCGGCGATGATCGACGGAATGTTGAGATACGACTTGGCGGCAGCGGGCGGCCCGATGCAGACGCTTTCGTCCGCCAGGTGCACGTGCATGGCGTTGGCGTCGGCGGTCGAATGCACCGCAACGGTGGCAATCCCCATCTCCTTACAGGCGCGGATGACGCGCAGGGCGATTTCGCCACGGTTGGCGATGAGGATCTTGTCGAACAGTTTGGGGGTGTCGGACATGGCGTTAGTCGATTACCACGAGGCCTTCGCCGAATTCGACGGGCTGGGCGTCGGAAACGAGGATTTCCGACACCGTGCCGTCCTTGGGCGCCGGGATCGGGTTCATGGTCTTCATGGCTTCGATGATCAGCAGGGTCTGACCGGCCTTCACCTTGTCGCCGACCTTCACGAAGGTGGCAGCGCCCGGCTGCGGCGACAGATAGACGGTGCCGACCATGGGCGATTTCAGCGCGTCCTTGGCGGCTTTCGGCGCTTCGGCGGCGGCAGGGGCCGCAACGGGAGCCGCCGCTGCGGGCGCGGCCACAGGGGCGGGGGCGGCGACCTGAGCGGCGTAGGTCGTCAGGGGGGCTGCGACCGGCGCGGCGGTGAGGGTGCGCGCGACGCGGATCTTCAGTTCACCCTGCTCGACCTCGATTTCGGTCAGCTCGGTTTCCTTCAGGATGTCCGCCAGCTTGCGAATGAGGCGGGGGTCGATCGGGTCAACCGGTTTTTGCGATGACATGCGCTTACCTTGGTTAGGGGGTGGGGCCGTGCGTAGGAACGGGCCGGTGGGCTATTGTTCGATGAGGCGTAGGGCCGCCTCGATAGCCAGTTCATAGCCAATCGCCCCCATACCGGCAATAACCGCCTTGGCCGCCAGAGACACATAGGAGTGATGGCGGAACGGTTCGCGGGCGTGAGGGTTCGACAGGTGGCATTCGATGATCGGCTGGTTGAGGGCCTTCAGCGCGTCGAGCAACGCGACCGAGGTGTGGCCATAGCCTGCCGGGTTGAGAATCAGGACCGAAGCGTGTTCGCGCGCCTCCTGCACCCAGTCGATCAGTTCGCCTTCGTGATTCGTCTGGCGAAAGACGACGGGCACATGACGGGCCGCAGCCAGCTCGGTGCACCGGGCCTCGATGTCCGAAAGGCGTGTATATCCATAAATTTCCGGCTCACGCACCCCCAGAAGGTTGAGGTTTGGGCCGTTAAGGACATATATGGGTTTCGACATGCAAAGCCTGATCCTGTGGGATGCGGTCTTGTATCCCCTGTTGCGCTTGCTCACAAGAAAAAGCGGGCTTTTTCGCCCGAAAACGATCCGAAAATGACGAAAATTCTGTTGAATGGCGAAGAAACTGAGGTTTTGGCCGCCAATGTGATGGCGCTGATCGAACAGATCGGCATTGATCCGCGCAAGGTGGCGGTAGAGCGCAATCTCGAAATCGTGCCTAAATCGGCCTATGTCGCCACACCGATCGAGGACGGTGATCGCTTTGAGATCGTCCACTTTGTTGGCGGCGGCGATTGAGATGAAAGCGCTGGCGACCGGATTGATTTTGTCCGCTTTGCTGGCCTTGCCAGTTAAGGCGCAGGATGAGGTTTACGACACCGGTGTGCGCCCGATCGGCGATGAGTGCCTCAAACCCGGCGCTTCTGAGGCGGTGGAGCTGGCCCAACTTCTGAAAGACCCGACAGCTCACAAAGGACGCTGCGTCATCGTCGAAGGGTATGTTCATGCGTGGGCGCTTTTCCTTTCTAAGGGCGACACGAAGATTAAATACGCGGCTTCTGCCAAGGTGTTAGATGGTCGGCGCTTGGGGCTCTATGGCCGCGATGACCTCATGGAAGGGCTGCATGGCTTGCCCAAGGGCCGTTACGTCCGTCTGACAGGTAAGGTCTGGGATTGCCAGTCCATGAGAACAAGCACCACTCTTTTTTTCATGGGTTACTGCCACTACACAAGTGGCCCTACCCTCAGTGTTGTGGCTTACGAAACGGCCCAGCCGCCGCGTTAGTTAAGGACTACCACGGATAGACACGGATGCCGCCTACGGCGGCGACACGGATAGATGAGGCCATCTCTGAATATCCGTGTTTAGGCCTTAATCGCGTCGCTTCATCCGAACACAACTTATTTCATGGCGCGATTGCCGCGCGTGAAGGGGTGGTTTTGCCAGCAGAAAGTCTTATAGAGACGCAAAGCGTTTCATACGGGACCGATACTCATGACCGAACCGACCGCCGCCCTTTCACCGGATACCTGGACCGTAGCTGGGCGCACCTTTTCCTCGCGCCTGATCGTCGGCACCGGCAAGTATAAGGACTACGCCCAGAACGCTGCGGCGGCGCGGGCGTCGGGCGCTGAGATCGTCACCGTAGCCGTGCGGCGCGTCAATCTGACCGATCCGAACCAGCCCATGCTGATGGACTATGTCAAACAGGACGAATTCACCTACCTGCCCAATACGGCGGGCTGTTTCACCGGCGAAGACGCGGTGCGGACGCTTCGTCTGGCGCGTGAGGCCGGCGGCTGGAACCTCGTCAAGCTGGAGGTCCTGTCTGACCCCAAGACCCTCTATCCCGACATGGAAGAGACGCTGCGGTCGCTGAAGCTGCTGGTCAAGGACGGCTTCGACGTCATGGTCTATTGTTCGGACGATCCGGTCTATGCCAAAAAGCTGGAAGAGGCTGGGGCGTGCGCCATTATGCCTTTGGGCGCGCCTATTGGTTCGGGTCTCGGTATCCAGAATCGCGTGACGCTGCGCATCATTATCGAGAACGCGAAGGTGCCGGTGCTGGTCGATGCGGGCGTCGGCACGGCGTCGGATGCGGCGGTGGGTATGGAGCTGGGCTGCGACGCTATCCTGATGAACACGGCCATTGCCGAAGCCAAGGACCCGATCCGTATGGCTGTCGCCATGAAGCACGCGGTGATCGCCGGACGCGAAGCCTATCTGGCCGGGCGGATGGCGAAGAAGCTCTATGCCGATCCGTCCTCGCCTCTGGCCGGTTTGATTTAAGCCCGACAGTTTTGTCTAGATCTAGTCTCGACAGGGCGGTTATCCGGTTCATCCCCGCGTGGGCGGGGAGCAGGACATCGCCGCGGCCGTCGGTCAGCCACGCGCGCTCCGGCTCGTGTCCGAGACGCGCGGCCAGTTCCGGCACCTTGCACTGAAAGTTTTCGGCAAACTTTCCGATGTCGTGTAGCTCCGCCACCATTATGAGTTGCTGACGTGTCTCATCTCTTTCCAGTCCGCAATGCCGCGATACGGCTTCAAGCAGTGCAGGTCGCCGTTCAAGCAAGGCCAGCATAGCCGCAGCGACATCCAGACTATGATAGGCCAGCGGGTGCCAATCCGTTTGCGAACCTTCCACGGGGCGCGCCTTGCCCCAATAGTTTTTGATGTAATCCATGCGCGCTCAATCCACGGCTGAAGTTGGAGAATGGCTTGAATGGTTGGGTCAGTCCAGTCCTGTGTCGCGATCAGGCGATGAATTCCAAATGACTGCATTGATTTCATTGATTGCGCCGTGCTATTTTAACGCAATAGGAGACAGGTCATGGCAAGCATCACCATCCGCAACATTGATGACGCGCTGAAGGAACGCCTGCGTATCAGGGCGGCGACGCATGGGCATTCGATGGAGGAAGAGGCGCGTTTGATCCTGAAACAGGCGGTGGGCGGGATTTCCGGCCCGGGCCTTCTGGCCTTGTCAAAAGAGCTGTTTGGCGGCGACAAGGGCGTTGAACTGGACCTCCCGTCGCGAGATTCCGACCGGGACGTGCCCGATTTCAGGGCATAGGTGGGTTGAGAGCCATGGTCATTCTCGACACCAATGTCGTATCCGAGTTGATGAAAGCACAGCCCCATCCCTCTGTGGTGGACTGGCTGAACCGCATAGGTGATATAAGGATCGCGACGACCGCCATCACTGTTGCCGAGATCACCTACGGGTTGGAGCGTCTGCCGGACGGTGCGCGCAAAGCGGAGTTGAAAAGGGCCTTTCTGACCTTGCTTGAGGTTCTTGGGGCTGTCCCGCTTGATGAAAGTGCAGCATACAAAGCGGGTCAGTTTCGGGCTTTGCGAGACGCCACTGGGCGCCCCTCAACGGCGTCTGATATGATGATAGCGGGGATCGCGGCTGTAGCTGGCGCGCAACTTGCGACGCGCAACACCAAAGACTTTGACCGTTTGCCTCTAACTATTACCGACCCCTGGGCCGCTAACTGAATATGACGGGGAGGGCGACCGCAGGACGGCTTGCCCGATGCGTAGATGCTTCTTCAAACGCATGTCCGTGCCTTTCCCCCCGGTTCAGCTCATCGTTCCTTGGTCCGGCCGCATCCGGTGATGTCCGCTGGCGTGCACGCCTGATGCGGTGAAGTATCTGCACCCTTGAGAGGAACATCAGGGCCAGCCACATGTGCCCGGTATTGGCTTCCCCGCGCAGGGTGGCCGACAGATCGAACAGTTCCACAAGCTGCCGGTCTGTTAGGGTGGGCGGGCACCTGAAAGGGTTCACTCATCCGATGCCCCGAAATCTGCCCATAAACCGCACGGGCACCCGGCGGATATTGGTGGAAATGCGTGGACGTACACGGATGATCGTCTCCGCATAGTAGCATGAATCTAAAGGAAAAAACAGACTAAGCGTCTGAAAAATAACAATGTTATGGTGCCGGTTGCAGGATTCGAACCCGCGACCTGATGTTTACAAAACAACTGCTCTACCAACTGAGCTAAACCGGCACGCTGCGAGTCATGGGGGTTGTCGCAGACAGGGCCGTCCTTATGCCGGGAGCCATCGCAGAACGCAACGGATTTGCCGCCTTCGCCACAGATTTTTTCGTGCTTTGGCCATCAAACCTGTGTGCAGAGCGGCAAAATGGTCTAAAGGACAAGCCGATTTCCTGAGTTTTAGACGGTCTGAGCATGTCCCGCATTCTGATCACTTCCGCGCTGCCCTATATCAACGGCATCAAGCACCTCGGCAATCTGGCCGGGTCCATGCTGCCGGCCGATGTCTATGCCCGGTTCATGCGGGCGCGCGGTCATGAGGTGCTGTATATCTGCGCGACCGACGAACACGGCACGCCGGCTGAGCTGGCCGCCGCCAAGGCCGGGCAGGACGTGAAGACCTATTGCGACGAGCAGCACCTGATCCAGAAGACCGCCGGTGAGGCCTTCGGGCTCAGCTATGACTGGTTCGGCCGGTCAAGCTCGGCTGAAAACCGCCAACTGACTCAGGCCTTTTGCGAGGCGCTGGATCGTAACGGCCTGATCGAGGAGCGCACGGACAAGATGGTCTATTCCATCGACGACGGGCGTTTCCTGCCGGATCGCTATGTCGAAGGCACCTGTCCGCATTGTAAGTTCGAAAAGGCGCGCGGGGATCAATGCGACAATTGCGGGCGGTTGCTCGATCCGACGGACCTGATCAATCCCTATTCGGCGGTGTCGGGGTCGCGGAACCTTGAGGTGCGCGACACCAAACACCTCTATCTGCTGCAAACAAAGGTCGAGCCGCAGTTGCGGGCGTGGATCGAGTCGAAGACGCAGTGGCCGCAACTGGCCAAATCCATCGCCATGAAGCACCTCGAAGAAGGGCTGATTGACCGAGGCATTACGCGCGACCTTAAATGGGGCGTGCCGGTAACCAAGGACGGAAAGCCCAGAGAAGGCTTTGAAAACAAGGTCTTCTACGTGTGGTTTGATGCGCCGGTGGAGTATATCGGCGCCACGCAGGAATATTTCAATGCGAAAGGAAATGCCGACGGCTGGCAAGGCTGGTGGCGTCTCGATCAGGGGGCGGACGACGTCACCTATGTGCAGTTCATGGGCAAGGACAATGTCGCCTTCCACACGGTGAGCTTCCCGGCGACCCTTATCGGGTCGGGTGAACCGTGGAAGAGGGTCGATACGCTGAAGGCGTTCAACTGGCTGAACTGGTACGGCGGCAAGTTTTCGACTTCGATGAATCGCGGCGTGTTCATGGATCAGGCGCTGGAACTGCTGCCTGCCGACTACTGGCGCTGGTATCTGATTTCGCAGTCGCCGGAAGGCTCGGATTCGTCGTTTACCTGGGAGCAGTTCCAGAGCGCGGTGAACAAGGATCTGGCCGACGTGCTGGGCAATTTCGCCAACCGCATCCTCAAATTCACCGAGTCGAAGTTCGGCGGTGTGGTGCCGGAAGGCGGCGAGGCGGGCCCGCTGGAAGAGAAGCTCTATGCCGATCTGTCGGCCTTGCTGGCGGAGGCGACCGAGGCCTTTGAGGCCATGGAGATGCGCAAGGCGGCGCAGGCCGTTCGGCGTATCTGGGTGCTCGGGAACGAGTATCTTCAGGAGGCCGCCCCGTGGACGGCCTTCAAGACCGATGTCGAGCGCGCGGGCGTGATTGTGCGTCACGGCCTCAATCTGGTGCGCCTCTATGCGGTGCTCGCTCAGCCGCTGATGCCGTTTGCGGCGCAGTCGATTGCCGACTGTGTGGGTGTCGAGCTGCCGCTCGACTGGCCGACGACGGACGCTCAGGTCGAATTGTCCAAACTGCCGGCGGGTGCGGCGGTCCGATCCGGCGAGGTCCTGTTCAAAAAGATCGACGACGACATGGTCGCCGACTGGGCTGCGCGCTTTGGCGGCAGCGACGCCGCCTGAACAATAATTCATTAGCGAACAAAGGCGTTCGGACGTATCCATTCACAACGGAGGAGTCCCGTTATGGATATATCTAACGCCTTTTTCAGCTATCGCGGACGCTTTCGCCGCCGGGATTTCTGGCTCTATAGCGTGTTTTTGTGGCTGATCAGCTCGGCCTTTGTGGCCCTGTTCGGCGGAGACGATCACGGGATCAATTTGCTGCGGCCCTATCGCTTTGACGGGGTGGGGCTGATCGGCTTTGTCGCCTGGCTGGGCGTGCTCTATGCCACCTTCGCTGTACAGGTCAAACGCTGGCACGATCGCAACAAGTCGGGGTGGTGGGCGTTAATCACGCTGGTGCCGCTGATCGGCTGGCTATGGGTGCTGATCGAGTGCGGCTTTTTGGAAGGCACAAGCGGCGACAACCGCTACGGGCCGGCGACCAAACTCTGAGGTTTTAGGGAAGATTTTGGAGCGGGTAGACGGGATCGAACCGACATCCTCAGCTTGGAAGGCTGCTGCACTACCATTGTGCTATACCCGCCCTTGAGGCAGGGCCGTGGCCGAACAGCGTTTCAAGGGCGCGCGGTGGTGGGGGAAGCAGGACTCGAACCTGCGAAGCTTACGCAGCGGATTTACAGTCCGCCCCCTTTGCCGCTCGGGACATTCCCCCAAGCGCGCCCGTTGAAACGAGGTGGTCCTTAAACTCAATCTTTGAACAAAGAACAAGTCCAAAAACAAAAAAACTTTTTGGTTTCTGTGGATGCCCGCATTAAACAGACCGCCAATCTCGCCAAAAAGCCTTATCGGCCTCATATCGGAGCGCGTCTTATAGTGTCAAGCCAACGCGAACGCAACGACCCTAAATCGCGGAAAGGGGCCAATAGCCCTAAAAAATCGGGGTCGAAGACCGCTTTTTCGGGACAATCCAAACCTTTTACCAAGGATAAGTCGCGCGACAAGGGCGGCAACGCCCCGGCTCAGTCGGCGCGCGCCCAAACGCAGGCCCACTCTCAGACACGGGCCAAGCCGTCGGCGCGGGTATCCGAAGACGGCTGGATATGGGGCCTGCACGCGGTGGAGGCGGCGCTGAAAAATCCGTCCCGCCACGGACCGATTCGCCTCTATGTCACGCCAGAGCGTCAAAAGGCGCTGGAGCAGGTGGCCCCCAAGCGCGGTGATCTGCACGTGCGCCTGACCGAGATGGCGGAATTTTCCGGCTTCCTGCCGCAAGGCGCGGTGCATCAGGGCGTGGCGTTGAACGGGCCACCGCTGGAAGGCGACGACCTGAGCGGCCTGATGGAAGGGGCGCTGAGGCAGGCGCACCCGGTGCTGGTCATGCTGGATCAGGTGACCGACCCGCAAAATATCGGGGCCATCCTGCGCACCTGCGCTGCCTTTGGCGCGGCCGGGCTGATCATGCAGGACCGCCATTCGCCGGTCATGCAGGGCGTGCTGGCCAAGACGGCGGCGGGGGCGATGGATAGAGTGCCCTTCGCGCGGGTGACCAACCTGTCGCGGGCGCTGGAGTCCCTGACGGAAAACGGCTTTGTCAGTCTGGGCATGGCGGGGGAGGCTGAACACAGCCTTCAGGCCGTTCTGGAACAGCAGGGCTGGCGTCAGGCCGGCAGCCCGCGGGCGCTGGTCATCGTCATGGGCTCAGAAGGCGAGGGGCTGCGGCGGCTGGTGGCCGAACATTGCGACCATCTGGTCAAAATCCCTATGCCGGGCGGCTTTGAGAGCCTGAACGTCAGCCATGCGACGTCGATTGCGCTGTATGAGGCTTTGGGGCGCGCGGTTTGAACGCCCCCTAATTACCGAAAGCCCGCGTAAGGCCATAAGGTAGAGTCCAACCACGGATACACACGGATGGCGGGCCTTGCCCGCCGACACGGATATCCGTTCAGATGTACGAAGTTCGTCATCCGTGTCTATCCATGTTGGAAAAAGAGTCCCGAACTTGACAATCATGCCGCCCGCGCAAGGGCGAACCGCCGGTTTCTCCAGCCTGTCATGCGTTCTGCCTCTGGACAAGGTGGGACGTGAAAACTAGGAGGGTGTGCAAACCTTTTTATTTACGGGCCCGTCATGGACTTTTTCAGCCATCCTGAGTTCGCGTCTCAGGTCTCTGCCTTTTTTCAGGTCGTCTTTATCGACATCGTCATGGCCGGTGATAATGCCGTGGCGGTCGGTCTGGCGGCGGCAGGTCTGGCAGCCAGTGATCGCAAAAAGGCCATCCTTTATGGCCTGATCGCCGCGGTCATTATGCGCATCGGCTTTGTGCTGGTGACGGCGCAGCTTCTGACGGTTGTCGGTCTGCTGCTGGCGGGCGGGCTGCTTCTGCTGTGGGTGGCGTGGAAGATGTGGCGCGAACTGCGCGAGCCCGATACCCATGCGCAGGAACACGCCGAAGCGGCGCTCGAAGACGCCACCGGGGCCGATATCAACGGCAATCCCACCACGGGCGGGGCGACGGCTCCGGCACCCAAACGCAAGAGCTTCAAGGCGGCTGTGATTCAGATCCTGATCGCCGACCTGTCGATGTCGCTCGACAATGTGCTGGCCGTGGCCGGGGCGTCACACGCCCATCCCGAAATCATGGTCTTCGGCCTGATTCTGGCCATCGCCCTGATGGGGGTCGCCTCGCACTTTATCGCCAAGGTCCTGCACAAGTACCGCTGGATCGGCTTCTTCGGTCTGGCCGTCGTACTCTACGTGGCGCTGAACATGATCTGGGAAGGCCACCGCGACATCGTGGTCGATACGGGTAAGGTCTCGGAATATAACCAGATTGTGCCGGACTTTATGGATATCACCGAAAAAGACATCAAACACTTCGGCCCGAAACCGGCGCATTAAGTTTGACTGCACAAATTGTCCGATAAGGGTGGCACTTCATCGGATTGCGTTCTGAAAGCGGTTCCTAATCCTCAGGAGCCGCTTTTTTCTGGGTGATGTCCGAAGGATGGGCGGGGTTCGGGCGTAGAAACCTCAGACTGGAGGGCTATATGGACAAACCCGTTGTTACACAGGCGATGATCGACGCCTATGATGAATTCACCCATACGTCATTGGATCGCCGCGCCTTTATGAGCCGCCTGACGGCCTTGACCGGATCGGCGGCCGCCGCCGCAGCGGTCCTGCCGCTTCTGAGTGCCGGATCGGCGGCGGCAGAAGTTGTATCGGCCGATGACAGCCGTCTGGTGACCGAAGAGGTGATGATTGAGGGGCTGAAAGCCTATCTGGCGCGGCCCAAAGCTGTGTCGCGCAGGCTGCCGAGCGTGCTGGTCATCCATGAAAATCGCGGCCTGACGCCGCATATCCGCGATGTCACCCGAAAGCTGGCGCTGGAAGGCTTTGTGGCGCTGGGTGCGGATTTCCTGTCACCTGTGGGCGGCACCCCGGCCAATGAGGACGAGGCGCGCACCCTGATCGGCAAGCTGGACGGCACGCAGACCGTGGCCAATGCTGAAACCTATCTGAATTGGCTGAGCGGTTATACAAAAGGCAACGGCAAGACCGGGGCGATAGGCTTTTGCTGGGGCGGCGGTCTGGTCAACCGTATCGCCACGCGGTCGAAGGCACTGGATGCTGGCGTTGCCTATTATGGCTCACAGGCGCCTCTCGCCGACGTGCCCGGCATTCAGGCCCCGCTGATGCTGCACTATGCCAGTCTGGATGAACGTATCAATGCCGGGATCGAAGCCTACCGGGCAGCCTTGACCTCAGCAGGCAAGCGTTTCGAGATTCACATGTACGAAGGCGTCAATCACGCCTTCAATAATGATACCTCACCAGCCCGATACAACAAGGCGGCCGCCGATCTGGCATGGCAGCGAACGGTTGGTTTCTTCAAGGCAAATCTCGCGTGAAGTCAAAGCTTTCAGGGCATGTCTTCGGGCATGTCCTCAAGGCGATAGGCATTGAGCATCGGGCGGTGGCCTTCGGGTGAGGGACCAAAGCGGTTGCCGCCCCTTTGCCCGGCCAGAAAGCCACATTCAATCAGGGTCCAGAGCTGCCCCAGCACCGGTACGAGGCCGACCATCAGCCACCATCCGGACTTGCCCCGATCATGCCAACGTTTGACGCTCAGGCAGAAGCCGATCCACAGGAGCGGCAGCCCCAGAACCAGCCACATCGGGTCCAGCCCCTCGGCCGGGCTCAGGCCCATTGCGGTGCCATAATGGGTCCGTAGCCACCACAGGGTTGCGCAGACGAGGGCTATGCCCAGGCTCCAGCCCCAGAAGCCGATGCGCGACAGCCGACCGTTGGGGCTGAGCAGGGTATTGATGATAGTCATGGTTTCCTCCCGGCCGCATGAAGGCGACTCTCTTATCGGATGAATTTACCATAACGCAGTTCGGGGCAGCAGGGGCGTGGCGGTAAACTTATCGGGAGCGGCGAAACCGCGCAGCCGCACAAGAACGGTGGACGCGGCGGAAATTCGGTCTATGGTTTGAGAATGAGAGTGGTTCTGAACCTGCTTGGCCTGTGTTTCGTGGCGCTTGGCGTCATCGGCATGTTTGTGCCGGTTCTGCCGACGACGGTGTTTCTGATCATTGCCGCCGTCATCTTTGCCCGCTCCAATCCGGAATGGGAGCGGCGCATCATGGCGCACCCGAAGTTCGGCCCACCCATCCGCGCCTTCCGTGAACGCGGTGTCATCGGCCCGACGGCCAAGATCGCGGCAGTCAGCGGCATGGCCGTGTCGTCGGTGATCGGCTTCGTCACCCTGCGCGGCGTGTGGGCCTTTGTGCCCGCGGGGGTGTGCCTGTTGTGCGCCCTTTACGTGCTGTCGCGGCCGTCGCAGTGATAGTTACCCGTGTGACCGCTTGACCCTTTGCGGAGGAAGGGGCTAGCTTCCGGCAGTGATTTCCGGAGCGCCCCATGTCGTCCAAGCTGACTATTGCCGTCTCTGCCGTTGCCCTCATGGGTGCGGCGGTTGTCTCCCCCGTCTTTGCGCAGGCCACGCTGACCCCTGAGCGGGTGTTTGCCAATCCGGACCTGTCCGGGCCGAAGGCGGTAGGCGCGCGCCTGTCGCCGGACGGTACGCTTCTGACCTTCCTGAAGCCCAAGCTGACCAATGCCACGGTGCAGGACCTGTGGGCCGTCGATGTCAAGGGCGGTGAGCCCTATGTGCTGGTCGATGCCGACACCCTGTCGTCCGAAGGCAAGGAACTGTCCGAGGCCGAAAAGGCGCGGCGTGAGCGGATGCGCGTGTCGGCGCGCGGCGTCGTGGCCTATGACTGGGACCCGTCGTCCAAAACCCTGCTGGTGCCGCTGGATGGCGACATCTATCTGGTCGATCGGGCGACCAAAAAGATCAGCCGCGCCACCGAAACGCCGGGCGATGAGGTCGATGCCAAGCTGAACCCCAAAGGCGGGCAGGTGGCCTATGTCCGCGATCAAACGCTTTATGTGCGCGACCTCGCGACCGGCAGCGAGCGCGCCATTACGCCGAAGGGCGAGGGTGTCATCTCCTATGGCGTGGCCGAGTTTATCGCGCAGGAAGAACTGAACCGCTACACCGGCTACTGGTGGTCGCCGGACGGCACGAAGATCGTCTATGCCAAGGTCGATGAAAGCCCGGTCGATATCGTCGAACGCTTCGAGATCAGCGGCACGGGGACGCGCACGGTCGATCAGCGCTACCCCAAGGCCGGGCGTCCCAATGCCATCGTCACCCTGTTTGTGCACGACCTGAAAACCGGTACGGATGTGCCGCTCGATCTGGGGGCCAACAGCGACATCTATCTGGCGCGCGTCAACTGGAGCCCGGACGGGCAGTCCGTCTTTGTGCAGCGCCTCAGCCGCGATCAGAAGACGCTGGACCTGCTGCAATATCCGCTGACTGGCGGGGCACCGCGCACCGTCCTGACCGAGACCTCCGACACCTGGGTCGAGTTGAATAACGACCTGCGTTTCCTGAAGGACGGGCGTTTCTTGTGGGCCTCGGAACGCGACGGCAATAACCACCTCTACCTCTATGACAAGGATGGCAAGCTGATCCGTCAGGTGACCAAAGGCGACTTCCCGGTGGCCAGGGTCGCGGCGGTCGATGAGGCGAAGGGCGAGGTATGGTTTGAGTCGTCCTATAAGACCGTGGTCGAGATGGGGCTATACAAAACCTCCTACCTCAAGCCGTCCGAACCTGTCGCCGTGACCAAGGCCGGCGGCTGGTGGTCCACCGACGTGTCGCCCAATGCCAAGGCCTTTATCGGTACCTATGCCGACCCGCAAACCCCGGCCCAGACCGGGCTTTATGACGCGACAGGCAAGCGCGTGCGCTGGATTGAGGAAAACGCGCTGGACGCCAAACACCCGTATTTCACCTATAAAGACACCTATAGCGCACCGGAATTTGGTACACTGAAGGCCGTGGATGGCGAAGATCTGCACTGGCTGATGCTCAAGCCGCGCGGCTTCGACCCGGCGAAAAAGTACCCGGTCATCGTCTCCATCTATGGCGGCCCGGCGCGTCAGGACGTGCGACGCGGATGGGTGTCGCCCGCCAACCGCCTGTTCCAGGAGGCCGGATACATCGTCTTTACGCTGGACAATCGCGGCACGCCCAACCGCTCGGTAAAGTTCCAGCGCGCGATCTATAAGCAGTTCGGCGGCCCGGATATCGACGATCAGATCATGGGCGCGAAGTGGCTGCAAAGCCTGCCCTATGTCGATCCGGCGAAGATCGGCATTATGGGCTGGTCGCAGGGCGGCTTTGTCACCCTGATGGCCCTGACGGCCAAGGACACGCCGTTTGTCGCCGGAGCGGCCGGCGCGCCACCGACCGAGTGGGGGCTTTATGACACCGCCTATACCGAACGCTACATGTCCACGCCGCAGGCCAATGCCGAGAACTACGCCAAATATGATGTGGTCAACCGCCTCGATAATCTCAAGCCGGGCAGCCTGTTGCTGATGCACGGCATGGCCGACGACAACGTCATCCTGCAAAACACCACGCGCGTCGTCGATGCCCTGCAAAAGAAGTCGATCCCGTTTGAGCTGATGCTCTTTCCGGGCGACCGCCACGGCATCCGCAGCAATGAGAAAAACCTGTTCCGCTACCGGTTGTATCTCGACTTCTTCGACCGCAAGCTGAAGAAATAAGGCCCCAAAACCCCGTTATATTACAATTGCTTCATGACACGTAATTAAGTTGTTCTGAACGCCCGCCTTCTTCATGCTTGGCCTATTGAAACCAGTCAGGGGTTGAACAATGGGCACGGGCATCAAGGCGGGCGTTTTCGTCGCCATAGCCACTATGGCTGCCGCGGCAGGCGCGCAGGCCGCCACGCAGGTCGAACTGAAGAATATGGCGGCGCGCGTCATCGTCACGCCGGAAAACCGCGCAGACGTGAAACTCACCGTCACCTATGGCAAGGCCGATCTGCCGAAAATCATGGTCAGCACCAAGGGCGACAAGCTGGTGGCCTCGGGTCAGTTGCGCAAGCGTAGCTATGGCTGCGCGGGCAATCAGACGGTCCGCATCGATGGTAAGGGGCAGATCGCTGTGGCCGATCTTCCCGTCGTCTATCTGCGCGTGCCGATGGATGCCAAGGTGGCCTCGGAAGGCGCCGTCTCTGGTCGCATCGGGGCATCCAAATCGCTGGAGTTCGCGCTGGGCGGCTGTGGCGACTGGACGGTGGACACGGTGCAGGGCAAGGCCGAACTGAATATCGGCGGGTCGGGCAGCATTCGCGCCGCCAATGTCGGCGATGCCGAAGTCGCCGTCGGCGGCTCTGGCGATATCTATCTGGGTCGCATCAAGTCCCTGTCGGGTGCCATCGGCGGGTCGGGCTCGATCAATGTCGCCGAAGTGGCCGGGCCCGTGGAAATCGCCATTGGCGGTTCCGGTGATGTGCGCATCGACAAGGGCACGGCCCCCAAGGTGGACGTCTCCATCGCCGGTTCAGGCAATGTGCGCTTCGGCGGTGAGGCGGTCGATGTCGATGTCTCTATCGTCGGTGCGGGCGATGTTTCGGTACGTAAGGTCACCGGTCACGTCTCACGGTCCGTCATGGGCTCCGGCAAGGTGCGCATCGGCGAAGGCAGCCGCTGACAGAAACAGGTATGTGTCGGGTTATAGTCTGACCCGATCACGAAATCTCCGCCTGCGCTTTCCGGGGCAGGTGGCGATCAGGAGACGGGCCTGATCCTTTCGGTCTGGCACTCTCTGGTTCTCCATAAACTCAGACGCGGCGGCCCTGGTGACCGTCGCGTTTTTTTTTGTCATCGTACCGTCTTTTGACAACCGGCCCCGACTGCGTTAACCCTTTAGGCTGGATTTGGGGGGAGGGGTGTCATGCAGACCCTGCTGGACGGCCTGTCGGCGCTTGGCGGATGGCGCATCAATTTTATGCAGGTCGCGACGATCGCCGTCATCCTGCTTGTCTTCGTCATTCAGGGCTTCCGCATCAATCAGGAATACCAGCGCGCCGTCGTCTATCGGCTGGGGCGCTTCGTCAATGTGCGCGGGCCGGGTCTGTTCTGGATCATCCCGTTCATCGAATGGAGCACCAAGGTCGATGTGCGTATCCTTTCGGTTAATCTCCAGACGCAGGAAACCCTGAGCCGCGACGGCGTGGCGGTGAAGGTGAACGCCGTGGTCTGGTACTGCATCAACGACCCGGCCAAGGCGGTCAACAGCGTGCTCGACCCGCATACGGCGGTGCTTCAGGCCGCCGAAACTTCGCTGCGGGACGTCATTGGTCAGCACGATCTGGATGCCATCCTTAAAGGTCGTGAGCAGATCAACGCCCTCCTGATGACCCAGCTTGATCGTGCGGCGAACAAGTGGGGCGTCGATATTGACGCTGTGGAAATGCGCGATCTCGACATTCCGGTGCAGATGCAGCGCGCCCTGGCTCAGGAAGCCGAAGCCACCCGCGAAGCCAAGGCCCGTCTGATCAAGGCGCAGGGCGAGCAGGCGGCGTCCGAAACCCTGCGCGCCGCCGCCATGGCCATTGCCGAGGCACCGGGCGCGATGGAACTGCGCCGCCTTCAGACTCTGCAAGAGATCGGCACCGAGCAGAATTCGACCATCATCCTTGGCTTCCCGCAGGAACTGCTGCACGCGGCGAAGAAGCTTTCCGGCGAATAACAAGTTTTTGGTGGATTTTGCGTAGCGGTGGCTTGCCCTTTGCGCCAACCGCTGATACACGCGACTTCCTCTGAAACCGCCTGTCACAACAGGTCGGCTTCACACAGGGGTATAGCTCAGCTGGTAGAGCGCCGGTCTCCAAAACCGGAAGTCGTGGGTTCGAGTCCCTCTGCCCCTGCCATTTCATCGCAAATGAGGCTTGAAATCGCGATTTCGAGCCTCATTTGTGCTGGAAGCGCCTGTTACGCGCATCCCTTGAGAAAGCTGGACGAGAAACCTATGGCTAAAAAGCCCCCTTCGACCCCGACGGTAGAAAGCGCGCGCAAAGTCGCGGTCGCCCCCGTAGCTGCCGCCAAGGCCGCCGGCTGCGAAGCCGTCACCCCGAAGAAGCGCACCAGCCCGGCCAAATTCTTCTCCGAAGTCCGTCAGGAAGCGCGCAAGATCACCTGGACCTCGCGCAAGGAGACCTGGATCACCACGGTAATGGTATTCATCATGGTCGTTGTCGCCTGTGCGTTCTTCTATATCGTTGACGGCGGACTGGGATTCGCGGTCAACTCGCTCATCAATATCGGACGTTAAGGGCTCACAACACATGGCCGAAACCCTGGAAGCGACGCTCGCACCGAACCCCAAGCACAAGTGGTACATCGTCCACGCCTATTCCAACTTTGAAAAGAAGGTGGCCGAATCCCTGCGCGAGCAGGCCAAGGCGCAGGGCCTTGAGGACAAGTTCTCCGAAATCCTCGTCCCCACCGAAGAAGTCGTCGAAGTCCGTCGCGGCCGCAAGTTCAACTCCGAACGCAAATTCTTCCCCGGCTACGTGCTGGTGAAGATGGAACTGACCGACGAAGCTTTCCACCTCGTCAAGAACACCCCCAAGGTCACCGGCTTCCTCGGCTCGGGCTCAAAGCCCATGCCGGTCTCGGAAAAGGAAGTTCAGCGCATCGTCGGTAACGTCGAAGTCGCGGCCGAAAAGCCCAAGACCGTCCTGTCCTTCGACATCGGCGAAAAGATCAAGGTCATCGACGGCCCGTTCGCCTCGTTCGATGGCGTGGTCGAAAGCGTCGATCAGGAACATGCCCGCCTCAAGGTCTCGGTGTCGATCTTTGGTCGCGCCACCCCGGTCGATCTGGAATTCGGTCAGGTCGAAAAGACCGTCTGATCGTCTTCGTAAATCCGCTGACGCAAACCCCATGTAGCCCGGCTATGTGGGGTTTGTTTTTTGCGCGTTTGGGTTCTGAGCAAGGGTAATGTCTCCGGGGTCAGTTGACCCCGGACCCCGAATGTGAGGCTAAGAAGGTTTAGCCACGAAAAACACAAAAAGCACGAACGGGAGCCTGTGGCACAGGTCTGCGTCTAACTTGTCAAATGCAGCGCTGTGCCACGCGAGATTTTAGGAACCACAGATTACACAGATTTTACAGATTATCCGTGTCTGCGTCACGCAGGGGCGCGCAGCGCCTATCTGTGAAATCTGTGTAATCTGTGGTTCAAATCCCTTCGGCGCGCAGCGCCCCTCACTCGTGCAGGCCGCACAAAGGTAAGGGCCCTGCGGGCCGGGCGCTTTAACGGCTAATTTCGTGTCTTTTGGCTTCGCCGAACTACGTTTCGTGGCTAAATCTTCAGTGGCTAACCCCTTCACCCCGTATCCAGCGGGAACAGATCGGGCCACAACAGGTTGAGGTCTTCGCGGCTATAGGCTTTGAGCGCTTTCAGCAGCGTGTCGCGCGTTTCGCCCATTTCATAAAGGCGAGGCAGCCGGTCACCGTGCAGGATTTCCACATCCTCGTCGCGGATCAGGCCGTAATCGTGCTCCGTTAACGGCGTATCCTGCGGCCGGGGGATGGCGACCGTGTTCAGCACGCGCTCCCGCAGAGCCATTTCCTGTGGCGTCAGGGGCCGCGACGGGGCCGCAGGTTCAGATTTCGGCTTGGGCTGGGGTGTAACCGCGACCGGCGCGACCGGCGCGGGTGCAGGCTGTGGCTGTGGCTTGGGTTGCGAAGCGGCCTTGATCTGGTCGATCCTGGCCTTGAGTTCGCCGACGTAATCGCGCGGCGGGCATGGCCACTGCATCCCTTTGAGTGCCTCGGGTTTGAGCGTGATGAAGGGCACATCCGGCGCCTTGTCGAGCCAGTTTCCGGACCATTCGAGTTTGTTTTTCAGCTTTACCTGATCCTCGATGGCGGCGATGGCGTGCTTGTGCGCCTGTGCCTGAGAGGCGTCGCAGCGGGCATAGAGGCGCTCGATCATCAGCGCCGTGCGGATGCCCTTGGTGACCGCGTCCGGCGTTTCAGGCGCGTCCATCGCGCTTAAGGCCAGCAGCATCCGATCCGCATAGGCGCGCAAGTGTTCGCGCCGCTGTTCGGGGGTTAGAGAGCCAGCCATGTCCGTCGTCTCGGTCATGCCCCAAAGGGTAACCGCGCTTTTTTTGGCGGGGATAGATTTCGCGCCCCTAAACCGGGTGCAGGGGCCGTGCCCCTGCTCGCTGGAAGCCTTGGTTTGCCACGAAACCGCATAATCGCCCTTGCGGTGACGGGGCTTTTCGTCTAAGGCACCCGCTCTTCGTCTTCGGACGGAGCTAAATCCGTGGAAGGGGCGACCCGCACCACGGCTCACAACGTCCCAAAAGATCGGGACTTTATGGAGATATCCAATGGCTAAGAAAATCCTGGGCTACATCAAGCTCCAGGTGAAGGCTGGCTCTGCCACGCCTTCGCCCCCCATCGGCCCGGCTCTGGGTCAGCGCGGCGTCAACATCATGGGTTTCTGTAAGGAATTCAACGCCCGCACTGAAAACGTCGAAAAAGGCACGCCGCTCCCGACCATCATCACGGTGTATCAGGATAAGTCGTTCACCTTCGTCACCAAGACGCCGCCGGCAACCTTCTTCATCAAGCAGGCGCTGAACCTGAAGTCGGGTTCGTCGAAGCCGGGTCGTGACTCGGCCGGCCAGATCACGCAGGCGCAACTGCGTGAAATTGCCGAAAAGAAGATGAAGGACCTTTCGGCTCACGACATCGACGCCGCCGCCAAGATCATCGAGGGCTCGGCCCGTTCGATGGGTCTGAAGATCGTCGATTAAGGGGAATTCTGATGACCAAGATTGCAAAGCGCATTCAGGCCTGGAACGTCGAGGCCGACAAGCTGCACAACCTGACCGACGCTCTGGGCGTCGTGAAGGCCAATGCCAAGGCCAAGTTCGACGAGTCGGTCGAGATCGCCGTCAACCTGGGCGTTGACCCGCGCCACGCCGACCAGCAGGTCCGTGGCGTTGTTCAACTGCCGTCGGGCACGGGTAAGGACGTCCGCGTCGCCGTGTTCGCCAAGGACAAGAAGGCCGAGGAAGCTCTGGCCGCCGGTGCCGAAGTCGTCGGTGCCGAAGACCTGGTCGAAAAGATTCAGGGCGGCTTCATGGACTTTGACCGTGTTATCGCGTCTCCGGACATGATGGCTCTGGTCGGTCGCCTTGGTAAGGTGCTGGGCCCGCGCGGCCTGATGCCGAACCCGAAGGTCGGCACCGTGACCCCGAACGTCGCTCAGGCCGTCAAGGACGCCAAGTCGGGCGCCGTCGAATTCCGCGTCGAAAAGGCCGGGATCGTGCACGCCGGCATCGGCAAGACCTCGTTCACCGTCGAGCAGCTCGAAGCCAATGCCAAGGCTCTGGTGGACGCCCTCGTGAAGGCCCGTCCGTCGGGTGCCAAGGGTCTCTATGTGAAGAAGATTTCGCTGTCTTCGACCATGGGGCCGGGCGTGAAGGTCGATACCTCCTCCGCGCTCTAAATCGCGTTGACGGGCTGCAAACCCTCATCTGCTTGCGATACAGTGCTCACGTACTGAAGTACGCTGGGCTCCGTTCCTCATCAGCTAACGGTTTTCGCTACGCCATCCCGATTTAACGATTTTAAAAAGCCGCTCCGGCAACGGGGCGGCTTTTTTGCGTCTGACTTGCGGTCTGCCGGGGTGAGGTTTATTATTTCATAATGGAGGTGCCCCATGTCCGGCAGCGTCAATCTGGGTCCGCATCTGGAAGAGGTGGTCAGCCATTTGATTGCCTCTGGTCGTTACGGCTCGCGCAGCGAAATCCTGCGTGAGGGCGTGCGGATGCTGGAGGCCCGTGAAAACGAGAGCCTCCGATTGAACGATGCCCTGACGCGCGGCGTGTCTGACGTTGAAGCCGGGCGCGTTACCGACATCGAAGAGGTGCGGGCGCGTCTGTTGTCCAAATACGCTTCTGACACATGAAGGTCGTTGTTTCGGCGGCGGCTGAGTCAGACCTTGAGGCCATAGCCGACTATATAGCGCTGGACAGCCGGGCGCGCGCCATCAGCTTCGTCAATGAAATCGTGGAGGCGGCTCTGGCGCTGGCCGATATGCCCTTGGCCTATCCTCTGGTGTCAGGATTTGAAGCCTCCGGCATCCGGCGCAAGCCGTTCAGGCGCTATCTGATCTTTTATCGCGTTGAAGCGGCCCGGATCGTGATTATCCAAGTCCTGAACGCGGCGCAGGACCATCCATCCTTACTGGCCAAAGAAGCGTAATGTCTGTCACGCCGCCACCAGCGCCGGTAAGCCGCTGTGGAAGCGGAATTCCGGGTCGGGATCGTGGATCAGGGCCTGTTCGACCGGGCGGATGGCGTCGATGCGCGCCGCGACGTCATCGGCGTCGCCATAGAGATGCGCCAGTTTGAGGTAGTTGCGGAAATGGCGGCCCTCGCTGTCGAGCAGGCCCTTGTAGAACTTGCCCAATTCGTCATCCAGATGCGGGTAGAGGGCCGCGAAGCGTTCACACGAACGCGCCTCGATAAAGGCCGAGATGACCAGAATATCGGTCATCATGCCGGGCTCGCTGCGCCGGACCATTGTGCGCAGTCCGGAGGCGTAGCGCGCCGCCGACAGAGGGCGCAGGGCAATGCCGCGCTTTTTGATCAGCTTCATCACCTGTTCGTGGTGGACCAGTTCCTCGCGCGCCAGTCGGCTCATGGCGTCCACCAGCTCGGCATGGGTCTGATACTTGGCCATCAGGTTGATGGCGTTGGAAGCCGCCTTGTACTCGCACGCCTTGTGATCGAGCAGGAGTATGTCCTGATGGGCCAGGGCGGCTTCAATCCATTCGGGCGGCGTCGCAGAACCCAGAAAGGTCAGTATGTCGTCAAGATCGGTACGCATAGCCTGCCTCTGCCAAATCCGGCGACGGGGCGCAAGTCGCCGCAGGCGGTAAACGCTGAAAGGTCTGGCGGTAGGCCGTGGGCGTGGTCGAAAGCTGTTCGCGGAAGTGGTGGCGGAAGTTGGCGGCGCTGCCGAAACCGCAGGTGTGGGCGATGAGGTCGATACTGTCCGTCGTCGCCTCCAGAAGGTCGCGCGCGATTTGCAAGCGAACCTGCATCAGCCATTTGGCGGGGGTCGTGCCGGTGGCTTCTTCGAAGCGGCGCAGGAAGGTGCGCTCACTCATACCGGCGCGGCGGGCCAGTTGCGCCACCGTGTGCGGCTGATCCAGGCATTCGCGCATATAGTCGAGCAGGGGCCCCAGCCGGTTGCGCTCATATTCGATGGGCACGGACTTCTGGATATACTGCGCCTGACCGCCATCTCGGTGCGGTGGCACGACCAGACGGCGCGCGACCTTGTTGGCGGCTTCGGGGCCGAAATCGCGGCGGATGACGTGCAGGCACAGGTCGATCCCGGCGGCACTCCCGGCCGAGGTCAGGATCTGCCCTTCGTCGATATACAGCACGTCCGGCACCAGCTCGACCTCCGGCCAGTGGCATTTGACGTGCTCAACATATTTCCAGTGGGTCGTGGCGCGCCGCCCTTTCAGCAACCCGGCGGCGGCCAGCACAAAGGCCCCGGAGCAGATGGTGACGATGCGGGCCCCGCGCGCATAGGCGCGCTGGATCAGCGCCACCAAACCGTCAGGAATAGGCTTGTCCAGCGGCCAGCCGGGGATGATCAGCGTGCCCGCGGTCTCCAGCCACTCGCGCGGCCCTGTGGCCGTGAGTGAGAGGCCCGCTGTCGTGCGGCAGGTGCCATCTTCGACATTGACCACCTGAAAGCGATACCAGTCCGGTCCCATTTCCGGGCGTTCCAGCCCGAACAGCTCAACGGCGATCGAAAACTCAAACAAGGGCATCCCGTCGAAGGCGAGGGCGCAGACATCGTGATTGAGCAGGGTCTTTGGCATGATTTTGCCTTTCGGGCCAATATCTGCCAAAAGCCATAGCGCTGAACCGCGGCCAACGCAATAAATGTCAGGGGCCTCTTGCTTTTGTGGCGACTTACGGGTAAGGGAGCCGCCTCGGTGTGGGAATTTCGGTTTCCCTCCGTTCTGTCCGAGACCTTCGTGGGAGCAGGGGCCGCCTGTTCCATAAGTTTCCGGTAGCCGCCGGAACCCGAATATAGACGGGACGCGAAACGCCTCTAGGATTTCATGTCTGCCTTAAGGGCAGCGTGGTCCGGTTGCCTTTGCCTCTCATCATGGACAGTGACTTTGCCGTTCCGGGTAACCGGGACGTTTAAGTCGTTTCACCTTTGCGGGATTGTCCCGCAAAGCAATCCTCAATTGGAGGCCACAATGGACCGCGCTAAAAAAGCCGAATCGATTGAAGAGCTTAAGAGCGTCTTCGCCGAATCCGGCTCCGTGGTTGTTGCCCAGTATTCGGGCATGACCTTTGTGGAAATGGCTGATCTGCGTCTGCGTCTTCGTAAGGAAGGCGCGGTTCTCAGAGTGTTCAAGAACCGTCTGGCTCAGAAGGCTCTGGCTGGCGCTGCGGGTGAACAAGGCGATGCCCTGTTCAAGTTCCCGACCGTGCTCGCCTACGCCAATGATCCGGTGACGGCCGCGAAAATCGCCGCCCAGTACGCCAAAGAGAATGACAAGTTCAAGATCGTTGGCGGCATCATGGAAGGGACGACCGTCCTCGACGCCAATGGCGTCAAGGCTCTGGCCACCCTGCCGTCGCTGGACGAACTGCGTGGCAAGCTCATCGGTCTGCTTCAGGCCCCGGCGACCAAGGTTGCTGGCGTGCTTCAGGCGCCTGCCGGCCAACTGGCTCGCGTTTTCAACGCTTACGCGACCAAAGAAAACGCCTAACAGCTCATTCCCAACCCATCTCATCCTTAAGGAAATACCATGTCCAAACTCGAACAACTGGTCGCCGACCTGTCCGCCCTGACCGTTCTGGAAGCTGCTGAACTGTCGAAGCTCCTCGAAGACAAGTGGGGCGTCTCGGCCGCCGCTCCGGTCGCCGTCGCTGCCGTCGCCGGTGGCGCTGCTGCCGCTCCGGCGGAAGCCGTCGAAGAGCAAACCGAATTCACCGTCGTCCTGGTTGACGGCGGCGACAAGAAGATCAACGTGATCAAGGAAATCCGTGGCATCCGTTCGGAGCTCGGCCTGAAGGAAGCCAAGGACCTCGTCGAAGGCGCTCCGCAGACCGTCAAGGAAAACGTTTCGAAGCAAGAAGCGGCGGACATCAAGAAGAAGCTGGAAGACGCCGGCGCCAAGGTCGAAGTTAAGTAATTTCGCCTTTCTTCGGAAAGTCAAAACAGCGCATTCCGAAAAGTGTGTAGCGGTTTTCGGACGCAAATGCGCGACAAACGAAATAGAAAGCCCGGATCGCAAGATCCGGGCTTTTTACATTTCCGGGGCAGCCTTGCGTTTGCGTCGCGGTTGGATGGCCTTACCCAGGTGGCGGCTATAGACCTGCGTGAACTCCGCGCCGAAAAAGAAGATCTGCGTCGAATAGTAGATCCACACCAGAAGCACGATCAGCGACCCGGCCGCTCCATAGGCCGAGGACAGGGCGCTTTGCCCCAGATAGAGGCCGATCAGTTGCTTGCCGAAGCTGAACAACACGGCGGTAATGGCCGCCCCGACCCACACATCGCTCCATTCGATGCGCGCATCGGGCAGGATTTTGAAGGTCATGGCAAACAGGAAGGTCACCACGCCGAACGACAGGATCAGATTGATCAGGGCCATGACGGGCGCAGGGATATAGGGCGAAATGAACGCGCTGAAGGCCGCCAGCCCCGCCGACACCACCAGCGAGATCAGCAGCAGAAAGCCGATCCCGACCACCAGCGCAAACGACAGAAGCCGTTTCTGGATAAAGACTTTCCAGTGCAGGCGCGGCGGTTCGACGTTCCAGATGTCGTTCATCGCCTCCTGAAGCTGGGCAAAGAAGCCGGTCGCCGAAATGATCAGGGTCACAAAGCCGATGACCGTGGCCACCAACCCCTGTTGCGGGTTAAATGCGCCGCTGAGCATGGTCTGCACGGCACCGGCCCCCTGATTGCCGATCAGGGCGCTCAGTTCGGCCATCATATAGCCATTGACCGCCTCACGCCCGAAGGCAATGCCCGCTATGCCGGTGACGATCAGCAGCAGCGGCCCGATGGACAGGATGCTGTAGAAGGCCAGCGCTGCCCCCAGCCGCGGGGCCTTGTCTTCATTCCATTCGTGCAGGGCTTCCAGCAGCATACGCCCCAGCAGGCTGAGGCTCAGGGGCGGACGGGCATGTGGGGGTGTATGGGTCATAGGGGTATCAAACGCAAAGACGCCGGAAAAAGATTAATCCTTTTCCGGCGTCTTATCCCAAACTTTCGATCAGACCTTATACCAACGGCCGAAGATGCTCAACGCATCCGGCCGTTGAAGACACGAGACTGACTCATGTGTATCAGCGACATGAGACAGTCTCGAAAGGAATACCGAGAGTCATTGAAAATGACTCTTGGTATTATTTCAGGTCCGACAGCGCGTTGAAATCATAGCTGTTCATCGCCGTGGCGTCGCCGCTGGTATAGCTGGCCGGGGCGGTCTGAACCACCGGGGCAGGGGCGGGCTGAGCCGGGCGGCTTTGCAGGCAGCGACCCTGGAAAAAGGCCCCGATGTCGATCGACAGGGTTTCGTGCGTGATGTCGCCTTCGACATAGGCCGAGGAATAGAGCTTGACGGCCTTACCCGAAATGCTGCCGACGACGCGACCGCGCACTTCGATGGTTTCGGCTTCGACATCGCCTTCGATATTGCCGGCTTCACCGACGATCAGGTGGGCGACCTTTACATTGCCGCGTACATTGCCATCGACCTGAAGATCCGCCGTGCCGTTGATATTGCCTTCGATGCGCAGATGCGCGGCCAGAAGCGACGGGGCACCGCGCGACACGGTGGGGGCCGCCGGTGCCGGGGCCGGAGCGGGTGCGCCGGACGTCTTCATATTGACCGTGGACATGTCCAGCGGCGGCGGGGTGTTGGCCTTGACCGGCGCGCGACTGGCGTCGGACTGAGGACGGACGGGTTTGCTAGTTTTGTTGAACATAGTCTCCAGCCTTTACGAAGCGCGCAGGGTTTTGAGGACGGCCATTGAGCCAGACCTCATAATGAAGGTGAACACCGGTGGAGCGGCCCGTTGAGCCCATCGCGCCCACCCGCTGACCAACGCCAACACGCTGACCGGCGCGCACGGCAAAGGACTGCATATGGGCGTAACGGGTCTTGAAGCCGTTACCGTGGTCGATTTCGACGCAGTTGCCATAGCCACTGCGCACCCCGGCAAAGGAGACAATGCCGGGCGCCGTGGCATGGATCGGCGTCAGGAAGGGTCCAGCAAAATCCAGGCCAGCATGCGTTTTGGGCCGGCGCGTAAAGGGATCGAAGCGCACGCCGAAGCCAGAGGTCATGCGCGTATTGACCGTCGGGCGGGCAAAAGGCAGGACGCGCGACGACTTTTCGAGGCCGCGCATGTCCGACAGATTGAGCGCTGCGCTGCGGATGCGTTCGGCAAAGCCTTGATCGACATCGAGAAATGTCGCCAACTCCTTGGCGTCGCGCGTTTCCAAAAGCGCACTTGAGCCCGCACCGGCATAGCTTTGCGGATTGAGCCCGGCCAGACGGAAGGCCAGGCGCAGACGCTCGGCGCGCGACTTGGCGAATGTCTCAGCCTTGGACACCATGCGTTCCTGTTCGGCACGCACCGCATAGATGCGTTCCACCGGCGGCATGGATGGGTCGATGCGCGCCGGGGCCAGAGCCGGAGCCGCACCGGGAACGCCTTTGAAATCCTGAAGAATCTGGACCAGCGCACCGTGGCGCTTTTCGACCGTCTGCGCCAGTTGCTCCAGCGAACCGGAGGAGGCTTCGCTCTGCTTCATCAGCACATCCAGACGCGCCTGACGGTCAGCGACGAGGCGCTCGGACTGGGCTCGCGCCATCATGATCTGCTTTTCGGCGCCGTTACCACCGGAAATGGCCATGAAAAAGACCGCCCCGGTGCTCATGGCCAGCCAGGTCAGACCGATGGTGGCCAGTACCGCAAAGCCGAATTGTTTGCCTGTGCTGAGAATGTAACCGTGGGTTTCGTCGCCACTGCGGATGTAAAGATGCCGCTCCGGAAAGGTTTGTTCCAGAGCGCTCCTGAGGCGATGAAAGCTTCTCTTAGGCATAACACCCGCGCCCTTCCACTTGATTTTAATTATGACTTAACCAAATGCGCTTTGGCAAGCCTTAATCGAATCGCCGGATGATGCGCCGCACACCGAACCTGCAAGCTGTTTTAAAACAGAAGGTTAAGGTGGGGGTTTTCAGGCGATATGTCCCGTTTTGGTAGGGACAAAATCGCCTGTTTCAAGAAAAGTGCCGCGTAACGCGGTTATTGTGAAAATAGAATGTCAATAGGAAATTTCGCCGCTTACGCGATTTTTGCCCGCAGAGTGTCGAGCACGGCCTCAACGTGGCCCTTGATGCGCACCTTGCGCCACGCGGCCTGCACCACGCCTTGCGGATCAACCAGCCAGGTGGAGCGGTCGGTACCCATATAGGTTTTGCCGTACATCGACTTTTCAACCCAAGCCCCCAGCGCCTCGATCAGCCCCGGCGTGGTGTCCGAAAGCAGGACAGGTGTCAGGGCGTGTTTCGTTTTGAAGCGGGCGTGGCTATTGAGATCGTCCTTCGACAGGCCGATGACCTGCGCGCCAAGGGCTTCGAACTGCGGCATGGCGGCGGTAAAGTCGATGGCTTCCTGCGTGCAGGTGGGGGTGTTGTCGGCGGGGTAGAGGAACAGCACGGTCCAGCGACCCTTGAGGCTGTCTGGCGTCCAGTTTTGGCCATCATCGCCGGGCAGGGTGAAGTCGGGCAGAGGGAAGGGCGCGAATGCGTCGGCTGCGGACTCGCCATCTGACTTTTTCGACAAATTTTTTGCCATGACAATGCCTTCGGTTAATCTTATGAGAAAAAGAACGCCGCACACTGGCGGTCTTATTGGTTTCGTTTTGTGGTACGCCCGGCGCGTGCGTTCGGATCTTCGTGAATAGCCTGATCACCCTGCTCAGACAACACTGGAGGCTTAGCCTGAGCGGCGTCATTTTGTTGATGGCGCTGGTGTTTGTCGGGTGCCTGTCGCAGGGGCCCATTCGCATTGACGGGCTACGCTTCCTGATCGTATCTCGGCTGGAGCGCACCATTCCGGGGGCCGAGGCCAGCCTGAAACACCTCGACCTCGTGTGGTTCCATGATTCCAACGCGCTGGGTCTGCGGTTTGACGACCTGCTGCTGAAGGACAAGGCCGGGCGCACAGTGGCCTCCGCCGATCAGATGGAGGCGGCGCTGGCGCTCGACAGCCTGATCTGGTGGCATCTGGCCCCGGCACGGCTGACGGCGGACCGGTTTTTTGTGGCGCTGTCGGCGTCGCCCAATGGCCGCATCGAACTGGGCTATGAGGCGAGAGGCAATCCGGAAGCCTTCGCGGTTGAGCGCCTCTTCTACGACCTGACCGGCAAGGAGACGCTGGGCCGCCCGCTGAGCTATACCCGTGAGGTCCATCTGACCAATGGCACCCTGGCCTTCCGGCAGGTGGGGACGCCGCTCGACTGGCGCGCCCGCGTGACGCAGATCGACTTTTCCAAGCGCAACAGGCTGATCCGCTCAAAAATTGGTCTGGACGTCGAAACGCAGGGGCGCAAGGCCTCACTCATGTTGGACGCGCGGGCGCAGACGGACCTGCGCACCGCCGAGGTTCAGGCGGAAATCCGTGACCTTATCCCGTCGCAGATATTCCCGTCAGCAGGGTCGCTGA
The DNA here is from genome assembly GCF_003966695.1 of Asticcacaulis excentricus. NCBI lineage: Bacteria > Pseudomonadati > Pseudomonadota > Alphaproteobacteria > Caulobacterales > Caulobacteraceae > Asticcacaulis > Asticcacaulis excentricus. Next base: position 807,427 of record NZ_AP018828.1, on the reverse strand, counting down.
AAGGGCTGTCGCATTTTCGTGCAGCGATTAATGGGCGCGGCAATCTGAAATACGCGGCGCGCACCGGCATCGAGAGCGCCTTTCTCGATATTTCCGCCGGCAAGGGCAGCTATGATTTCGGCAAGTCGGCACAGGATTTTGACGCCTTGAGCCTCAAGGCCGACTACGTCCCCAAAACGCGCACCGTGCGCTTCACCACCTTCCGGCTCGACTCGCGCTACATTGATACCGACCTGTCGGGTCGTGTGTTCATGACGCCCGAAGACCCCAAACGCGACCGCAAGATGGCGGTGCATTTTGACTTCGCCGGGCCGCGCGTCACCGGGCAACTGGCCGACGACTTCCCGGCCCAGACCCTGACCGAGGTGCATTTCAAGGGCACCTATACGCCTGACCTGCGGCAGCTCGACATCGAGTCGGGCAAGGCGCTGCTGGTGGATGCGCCGCTGACGACGAAGGGGCGGCTCTACACGGATGACAAGGGCCAGTTGGGGGCCGATCTGACGGCACGCATCGACGGCGATTTCCGCAAGGAGGTGGTGTTCGCCTTCTGGCCGGAAAACCTGACGCCGATCACCCGCGGCGACCTGATCCGCCGCATCAAGGGCGGCACCTATTCCAATGCCGATTTCGTGCTGAAAGCCCCGCCGGGTCATTTCCGTGACGGGCAACTGGAAAAGGAGGACCTGCGCCTGACCTTTGGCTTCCGCGACATGGGCCTCAGCGTCGATAGCCGCCTGCAGGACGCCACCGGGCTATACGGGACGGGCCTGTTGCAGGGGACCAGCTTCGACCTCAGCCTGCGCGGCGGCCATCTGGTCGAGGTGCCGCTGACCGGCGGCGGCGTCTCCGTGCCGCAGTTCCATAAACGCCGCGCGCCCAGGGCCGAAACCCATATCTGGCTGACGGCGCAAAGCGGGGCGGCGCAACTGATCGAAGCCATTGACCCGCTGACCGGCGGGCATCTGCAAAAGGAAGGGCTGACGCGCGATCGTCTGAGCGGTGACGCCGAAACGCGGCTCGATATTCGCTTTCCGACCTTTGACAATCTGACGCTCAAAAACCTCGACCTGACCTTTTCGGGCAAGATCCGCAATGCCGGCCTCAAACAGGCGGCGCTGGGCTGGGACATTCTCGAAGGCGACCTGACGGTGACGGGCGACTATCTGGCCAACCGTCTTGAGGTGCGCGGTCCGGCCAAACTGGGCCCCTATGCCGGTGAGATCGGCTATCGGACGCAGTTCGAGCCGACCATGCAATATATCGACTTCACAGGCAGCTTTAATGCGCGGCAGTTTGGCGGCTCGCCCACCAAGCGCGTCGCCATTCGCGGGCAACTGGAGCTGTTCAACAATATCGGCAAGGGCCGGATCGAGTCCGATATCTTCAACGGCACGGTCAACTGGGATGGCCCGGAACCGCGCCCGACGCAGGTCGTCCTGTCCGGCAATACGCTGAGCGATGGCATGAAGGGGCAGGGCCTGCCCATCTTCGGGCGCTTCCGTCCCGAAATTCCCACCGACATCCGTCTGCGCCGGTCGGGTGACGTGTGGACGGGTGAGGTGGCGGCCGAAGGCTTTTCCGGCGATCTGGCCTATATCGACAGCCAGCATCCGCGACTGGTCTATAAGGCCAATATCTCCCCTGAACGCGCCCGGTTGCTGGGTCTGGGGGCCTTGCCCTATTTCAGCGAGACGCGGCCCCTGACGGTCAATATCGGGCTTGATGCTGAGTCGCGCGAAGCCCGCATCCGCGTAGGCGACATCAACTCCGTCCTCGACTGGACCGATGAAGGCGACAAACCGCCCAAACGCACCCTGACCACGCGCCTGACGCCGGAGCAGATGTACGCGCTCGGCCTGCCGCGCGCCTGGTTCAATCCACAGGAAACCCTGCCCGTGTTTGCACGCTGGGAACAGGACCTTCGCGGCATAGACGGCGATGTGTTTATCGGCGATCAATTGTTGACGTTTGACCTGCCCGACAGCGATGGGGCCAGCTTCCTGTTCGGCCCGCCCAAGGCGTGGGCGCGCATCGGGGGGATGGTGGACCGCGCGTTTCTGGGGCGGCTCGGCTATGTCAGCCATAGCCTTGAACTGGACGGTAAGGTCGGGTTTGAACTCAACCTCTATCAGACGGAAAACCGCGCGTTGGGGGCCCTGTCTCCGGCGCAGATTTCGGCGGCGGTGCTGGACATCGACGCCACGCCGACGCGGCTGCAACTGGCACGCAGCGACTGGGTCAAGCCGGTGGGCGAGGCGGCCCGACTGTCGATCAGCTTCGATGAACGCAGCGGCGGCGGCCTCGATATGCCGCGTATCCGGGCCACGGGTGAGCGTATTGAGGTCGAGGGGAAGGTGTCCGTAAAAGAGTCGGGCGAAGTCGATTATGTCGATTTTTCAAAACTTTATCTCAAAGACTTCGCAGATTTAACCGCGCGCCTGTCGCCCGCTGACGCCTCAGGGGTGCAGACCCTGACCTTGCGTGGAAAACGCCTTGATGTGCGGCCGTGGTTCAATCCGCCGCGCACCCAGCCGACCGTCACCGACGCCCGCCCGGTCACCGCGGCTGAGCTGCCGCGCGCCCCCGCAGCAACGGTTGACACGGCACCGCACCTTGACCGGCCCGTGCGCTTGCTGGTGGATATCAGCGCGGTGCGTACCTCTCAGGACGGCGTGTTCAGCGAGGTCGAACTGAAGGCCGGTTGGGACGGACGCAATGTGGTTGCCGGCGAAGGCTCGGCCCTGACTCGTCTGGGCTCGCTGGTGACGCTCGATTTCAAGCCGCAAAACGACTACACGGCCTTCACCTTCGAAGCCGACGATCTCGGTGACCTCGTGGCGACCGCCTTGGGTGACAAGCGTCTGTCGGGCGGCGATGCCGTGATTGAGGGCGTCTATCGCAATGGTCAGATCGACGCCACGCTCAAAGGCGAAGACATCCGCGTCAAGCAGATACCGGCTCTGGGGCAGGTATTGACCCTGGCCTCGCTGCGCGGCCTGTCCGACACCCTGTCCGGGGCCGGTATCAAGTTCGACGACTATGAATTCCCCATCCGCTACCGCGACAACTACCTGTTTATCCGCAATGGCTGGGCCAAGGGCGACGCCCTGCGCATCAATGTCTGGGGCGCGCAGGATTTCAGCCAACAGACCATGGACTATCACGGCACCCTGATCCCGGCCTATGGCGTCAACGCCGCCTTTGCTGGCATTCCACTGGTTGGCGACGCCCTGACCTCCAATCGAGGCGAAGGCGTGCTGGGTCTCAAATACCGCCTCAAGGGCCGCTTCGGCACGCCGCAGGCCGAGATCAACCCGTTCTCGCTGGTCCTGCCGGGCTTCCTGCGGCGCATTCTGGATGAAAAACACGAAGACCCGTTGCCGCCGGTCGATGTGACCTCGCCGAGGAAGAGTTAAGAGTCGTGGGGCCGCGGGCCCCACACCCCGTCAACGGGAGCCAAAAGGAAAGGCCGGAGTTCAAGCTCCGGCCTTTCCTTTTGTGGGTTATGGGGTTTGGGGCCTGCGGCCCCAAGACCTTGCGACTTGTCGCTTAAACCGGCTTGACCAGCACGATCTTCTTCTTGCCCTGAGCAACCTTGATCACGCCGTCGGCATTGAGATCGCCCAGAGTCACGGCCTGATTGCCGTCGGCGATGGCCGTGTCATTGACGCGCAGGCCACCGCCCTGAGCCAGACGACGGGCTTCGCCGTTGGACGCCGTGAGGCCGATCCGGGTGGTCAGGGCCGCCAGCATGATCCCGGCCTCAAGCTCGGCGCGCGCCACCTCGACCGTCGGCAGATCGGCGGAAAGCACACCCTGTTCAAAGGCCTTTTGCGCCGTGTCGCGGGCCGTGGCGGCCGCCGCTTCGCCGTGCACCAGGCGCGTGGCCGCGTCTGCGAGGATCTTCTTGGCCTCATTGATTTCCGCCCCTTGCAGGGCTTCGAGGCGGCGGATTTCGTCCATGGGCAGGTCGGTAAACAGGCGCATGAACTTGCCGACATCGGCGTCTTCGGTGTTGCGCCAGTATTGCCAGTAGTCATAGGGCGAAAGCGCGTCGGCATTGAGCCACACGGCACCGCCCACCGTCTTGCCCATCTTGGCGCCCGACGCGGTGGTCAGAAGCGGCGTGGTCAGGCCAAAGGCGGCTTTCTGGTTCAGGCGGCGCGTCAGTTCGACGCCATTGACGATATTGCCCCACTGATCTGAACCGCCCATTTGCAGGACGCAGTTATAGGTGCTGTTCAGTTCGCGGAAATCGACCGCCTGCATCAGCATGTAGTTGAATTCGAGGAAGGTCATCGGTTGCTCACGCTCAAGGCGCAGCTTGACCGAGTCGAAGGTCAGCATACGGTTGATGGTGAAGTGCGTGCCGAATGTGCGCAGAAATTCGATATAGCCAAAACCCGACAGCCAGTCGTCATTATTGACCATGATGGCGTCGGTCGCGCCGTCTCCAAATGTCAGGAAGCTGTTGAAGACCGACTTGATGCCGTTCATGTTCGAATGGATCTGCTCGTCGGTCAGCAATGGACGCTGGGTATCCTTGAAGGTCGGGTCGCCGACCTTGGTCGTGCCGCCGCCCATCAGAACGATCGGCTTGTTGCCCGTCTTTTGCAGCCAGTAGAGCAGCATGATCTGCACCAGATGCCCGGCGTGCAACGACGAAGCCGTGGCATCATAGCCGATATAACCCGTGATCGGTCCGGCAGAAGCCAGCGTATCGAGGGCTTCCGCGTCCGTGCACTGGTGGATGAAACCGCGCTCCGAGAGGACGTTGAGGAAATCGGATTTGAAGGAGGTCATGTCTCTAACGATGTTGCTGTCACGCGGGTTTGCGTGCAAGTTGCGTCTAACACGTAGCCCCCGCTTTTCCATAGGCTTTTCGCATGAAAATCATCGGCTTTATGACCGGCACCTCGCTCGATGGCATCGACATGGCGGTGTTGGAAACTGACGGTGAGGCTAAGCTGAGCTTCGGGCCCTTTGCTGAAAAGCCCATGCCGGCTGAGGTGCGCGCCGTTCTGGAGGCCGCCACAAAGGACGCGCTCCGATGGCCGCGCGGTGCGGCGGAACCGGACAGTTTCGCCACGGCGCGGCGCGTGATCGCCGATTATCATCTTCAGTCTTTAGATCAGTTTTTAAGCGAAAACGGTCTGAATGTGCAGGATTTTGACGCCCTGGGGGTGCATGGGCAGACCGTGCTGCACGAACGGCCAAAGGACAGCGTGCCGGGACGGACGGTGCAGTTGTTTGATGGGGCCTATCTGGCGGATAAAACCGGCCTGACCGTCGTCTGCGACTTCCGCCGTGCCGATATCGAAGCGGGCGGTGAGGCGGCCCCGCTGGCGCCCGTCTATCACCGCGCGCTGGCGCACAAGGCGCGGCTGGCATTGCCCGTAGTCGTCGTCAATCTGGGGGGCGTGGCCAATATCACCGTGATTAGCGGGGACAGCCTGACGGCGCTCGATACCGGCCCGGCCAGCGGCCTGATGGATCAGTGGATGCGGCAACACACCGGCCAATGGTTCGATGAAGGTGGCGCGGTGGCCGCACAAGGCCGGGCGGATATGGCCATTGTAGCCGATTATCTGAGCCACCCCTATTTCGCAGCGCCTGCGCCCAAGTCATTGGACCGATACGACTTTACGCTGGAGCGTGTGCGTCACCTCAGCCACGCAGACGGCATGGCGACCCTGATGGCCTTTACCGTCGAAAGCCTGCGCCATGAGATCGTGCGCGCGGGCGTGACCCCTTCGGCTATCGTTCTGTGCGGCGGCGGCCGTAATAACCGCCACCTCGTCAAGGTGCTGCGTGAGCGTCTGGCCAACATTGCGCCCGTGCGTATTGCCGAAGACCTCGGCTGGCGCGGCGGTGCGATCGAGGCCGAGGCCTTTGCCTATATGGCCGCACGGTCGCTGAAAGGGCTGCCGATTTCCTTCCCCGGCACCACGGGAGTGAAGACGCCGCTTACCGGTGGGGTCATCTATCGCCCCGAAAGCGCACGCCGCAGCGCTTAAGAATTGGCCACGAAAAACACGAAAAATTGGAAAAAAGCTTTTGATCCTGCCGTAGCCCGCAGGGCCGCGTTAGTCCGCAGGCACTACCAGATCGGCGCTACACGCTGAAAAAATTCACACAGCCGCTTTTCCAGCTTTTCGTGTTTTTCGTGGCTAAACTCCATTCGCGGCCATAAAAAAGGACGCCGAAGCGTCCTTTAACCCCTATTCCAGTTCACCGGCCAGACGGCGATCGAGATAACCGCCGACGCGGCCTTCGATTTCCGGCAGGTGCTCGGTCCAGAAGTGGCCCGCGCCGTCTACGACTTCGTGGGCGATGGTGATGCCCTTTTGCGTGCGCAGCTTGGCCACGACGCGCTCGACCTCGGTCGGCGGCACCACCGAATCGGCCGAGCCGTTGATGAACAGGCCTGAGGCCGGGCAGGGGGCCAGGAAGCTGAAATCATAGGCATTGGCCGGCGGCGATACCGAGATGAAGCCGTCGGTTTCCGGACGGCGCATCAGCAATTGCATACCGATATAGGCCCCGAAATTATAGCCCGCGACCCAGAATTGCGAGGCTGTCGGGTTCTTGGCCTGAAGCCAGTCGAGCGCGGTCGCCGCATCGGCCAGTTCGCCGATACCCGAATCGAATTCGCCCTGCGACTTGCCGACGCCGCGGAAGTTGAAGCGCAGCACCGAGAAACCGCGCGTCATAAACAGGTGGAACAACTGCGCCGTCACCGGGTTGTTCATGTGCCCGCCGGCCTTGGGGTGGGGGTGAAGGATCAGGGCAATGGGCGCGTTGTCCGTCTTTCCGGCGGTGTATCGGGCCTCAATTCGACCGGCGGCGCCGGCGAGGATCACTTCAGGCATATAGAACCCTTGTTTCGTAATAAAATGTGTCATGGTGCGGCGCATAATTCTTGACTATAATAGTCAGGATTACTATGTCCCGCGCAGGGAAGACGGCGCCCCCTTATCAGGCAAGCCGTTTAGCACACTCTTTTCGGCTTTGGGCAGGTTTTTCATCGACCTGTTGCGATTTAGCCGAGGGCAGCCACAGGACTGACGGCATGAGATTATCGACCAAGGGACGTTACGCCGTCATGGCCATGACGGATCTGGCGCTCAATGCGCAGGGCAAGCCCATCTCCCTGTCCGAAATTTCAGAGCGTCAGCAGATTTCCCTGTCCTATCTGGAGCAGCTCTTTGCCCGCCTGCGCAAGGCCGGGCTGGTCAAAAGCGCGCGCGGTCCCGGCGGCGGCTACACGCTGGCGCGGACGGCGGATGCCCTGTTCGTGAGTGAGATCGTACTGGCCGTCGATGAGCCGATCAAGGCGACGCGCTGCGCTTTAACGTCCAACAAGCTGGGGGCCAATAAACGTCTGTCTAAGGAACATGCGGCGCGCGAAATCGGCTGTATGCCGGGCGGTCAGCGCTGCCTGACGCATAATCTGTGGGAAGATCTGGGCTTTGCCATCCACGATTACCTTTCGACCGTATCGCTGAACGACGTGGTGCATAAGCGCACGCGCAAGCGGGTGACGATCGAAAACCGTTTCCCGGTCGATGCCCAAAGGGAACTGGCCTGATGGCAGACGCGCCCCTCTATCTGGACCATGCCGCCACCTCGCCGATCCGGCCGCAGGTGCGCGAGGCCATGCTCCGGGCGTGGGAAATCGGGGCCAATGCCTCGTCCGTGCACGCCCTGGGGCGTAAGGCCAAGCTGTGGCTCGAAGAGGCGCGCAACGCCGTTTTGGCGTTCGTCAACGGCGTCGGTCCGGCGCGTCTGGTCTTCACATCGGGCGGCACGGAGGCCAATCAACTGGCGCTTAGCCAGTCGCGCGGCTTTGATCGCCTGATTGTCAGCGCCGGGGAACACGACAGCGTCTATAAGGCTGCCGAAAGCTACGGTTTGCCCGTGGCTTATGCGCCATTGCTAAGGTCAGGCGTGGTCGATCTTCAGGCGCTCTCTCAACTGTTGAACGCAGGCGGCAAGCCCTTCGTGGCCATCATGTGGGTCAATAACGAAACCGGCGTGATCAACCCCATCCGTGAGATTGCCGATCAGGTCCACGCCGCCGGTGGCTGGCTGCACGTCGATGCGGTGCAGGCGGCGGGCAAGGTCGAGATCGACTTTGATGCGTTGGGGGCCGATAGCCTGTCGCTGGCGGCGCACAAGATCGGCGGGCCGCAGGGCGTGGGCGCGCTGATCTACAGCGCGGACCGCGACATCCGCGCCGCCATTACCGGCGGCGGGCAGGAGTTCGGCCATCGCGCGGGCACGGAAAACATCGCCGGGATCGCCGGTTTTGCCGAAGCCACCCGCCACGCGCGTCCGATGACCGATGCCGCTCAGGCCGAGGCCGAGGCGGCCCTGAAGGCGCTCGGTGCGACCATTGTCGGCGAAGAGGCCCCGCGCGCGCCGGGGATTACCTGTTTCACCGTCCCCGACTGGACAGCGCAGCTTCAGCTTATCCACATGGATATGGCGGGCGTCTGCGTCTCGTCAGGGTCGGCCTGTTCGTCGGGCAAGGTCAAATCGAGCCGCGTTCTGGAGGCCATGGGCCTTACGGACGTCGCCGACAAGGCCTTGCGCGTCTCGTCCGGATGGACGACAAGCGCCGCCGACTGGCAACAATTCATAGAGGTTTGGTCCACGGGCTATGCGAAGCATCACGCCCGACAAGCAGGTAGAGTAAAGGAAAGCGCCTGATGGCAGCGGTCAAGGAAACCATTGAAACGGTTCAAAAGCTTGAAACCTATGCGCACGGTTTCGTCACCGATATTGAGACGGAATACGCGCCCAAGGGACTCAATGCCGACATCGTGCGCTTCATTTCGGCCAAGAAGAACGAGCCGCAATGGATGCTCGACTACCGTCTGGCGGCCTTTGAGCGCTGGCAGTCGATGGACGAACCCGACTGGGCCAAGGTCCATTATCAGAAGGTCGATTATCAGGACCTTTATTACTACGCCGCGCCCAAGCCCAAGCCCAAACTAAACAGTCTGGACGAGGTCGATCCGGAACTGCTTGCCGTCTATGCCAAGCTGGGCATACCCCTGAAAGAGCAGGAAGTGCTGGCCGGTGTCGCCACGGCGCCGAAATACGCCGTCGATGCGGTGTTCGATTCGGTGTCGGTCGTCACCACCTTCAAGGACGAGCTGAAGAAGTCGGGTGTCATTTTCTGCTCTATTTCCGAAGCCTTACGCGAATATCCTGAACTGGTGAAAGAATATCTCGGTTCGGTCGTGCCGGTCTCGGACAACTATTTTGCCGCGCTGAACGCCGCCGTGTTTTCGGATGGGTCGTTCGTCTATGTGCCGCCCGGTGTGCGCTGCCCGATGGAGCTTTCGACCTATTTCCGCATCAATGCCGAAAATACCGGTCAGTTCGAACGCACTCTGATTATCGCCGACAAGGGGGCTTACGTCTCTTATCTGGAAGGCTGCACGGCGCCGATGCGCGACGAAAACCAGCTTCATGCCGCCGTGGTCGAGCTGGTGGCGCTGGAAGACGCCTCGATCAAATATTCGACCGTGCAGAACTGGTATCCTGGCGACGCCGAAGGCAAGGGCGGTATCTACAACTTTGTGACCAAGCGCGCCGATTGCCGGGGCGCGCGCTCGAAAGTGTCGTGGACTCAGGTGGAAACCGGTTCGGCGGTGACGTGGAAATACCCGTCGTGCATCCTGCGCGGTGACGACAGCGTGGGGGAATTCTACTCCATCGCCGTCACCAACGGGATGCAGCAGGCCGATACCGGCACCAAGATGATCCATCTGGGCAAGAACACCCGTTCGCGCATCATCAGCAAGGGCGTGTCGGCGGGCAAGTCGTCCAACACCTATCGCGGGCTGGTTTCGGCCCACGCCAAGGCCGGCGGGGCGCGTAACTTCACCCAGTGCGACAGCCTGCTGATCGGCAAGACCTGTGCCGCCCACACCGTGCCCTATGTTGAGTCCGACACCGCTTCGGCGCAGTTCGAGCACGAGGCGACGACGACCCGCCTCAGCGAGGATCAGTTGTTCTACGCCATGCAGCGCGGCCTGTCGCAGGAAGAGGCGGTGGCATTGCTGGTCAACGGTTTCGTGCGCGAAGTGTTGCAGGAACTGCCGATGGAATTTGCCGTCGAGGCGCAGAAACTGCTGGCCATCAGCCTTGAAGGGAGCGTGGGATGACGGAAGCCACTACACTCTATCGTCCCGTAGGCACTGCCGAACTTCGACTGATCGAAGCGACCGGATGGAGCGCGTTTCCGCCGCGTTTGCCTGAGCAGCCCATTTTCTATCCGGTTACGAATGAAGGCTATGCCGCTCAAATCGCTCGCGACTGGAATGCGGTTCATAATGATGACCACCGGGGTTATGTGACCCGCTTTGACGTGCGGACGGATGTTCTGAGCGCCTACGAAAAGAAGATCGTTGGTGGGCGTGAACACGAGGAATATTGGGTGCCTGCGGAGGAGCTTGACGCTTTCAACGCGGCCATCGTTGGCAAGATCGAGGTGACGCAAACTTTCGGTCTGGCCACGGAAGAAGAGAACAATAACAATGCTTAATATCGAAAACCTCACCGTCAGCGTTGACGATAAGACCATCCTCAAGGGCCTGAACCTGAACGTTCCGGCGGGTGAAGTGCACGCCATTATGGGCCCCAACGGCGCCGGGAAATCGACGCTGGGCTATACGCTGGCCGGGCGGCCGAATTACGAAGTGACGCAAGGGGCGGTCGATTTCAATGGCGAAGACCTGCTGGAGAAGGACGTGCATGAGCGCGCCGCGGCGGGGCTTTATCTGTCGTTCCAGTATCCGCTGGAAATCCCCGGCGTGCCGGCCATGACCTTCATCCGCACGGCGCTCAATGCCCAGCGCAAACTGCGTGGCGAAGAGGAGATGTCGGCTCCCGAATTCCTCAAGACCATCCGCGAGGTCGCCAAGACGCTGAAAATCGACATGGACATGCTGAAACGTCCGCTCAATGTCGGCTTCTCCGGCGGCGAAAAGAAGCGCATGGAAGTGCTGCAAATGGCGCTGCTGCAACCGAAGTTCCTGATCCTCGATGAAACGGATTCGGGGCTTGATATCGACGCGCTGAAGGTGGTGTCGGACGGCGTTAATGCCCTGCGTAGTTCTGATCGCGGGATGCTGGTCATCACCCACTATCAGCGCCTGCTCGATCATATCAAACCCGATCGCATTCACATCCTCGTTGGTGGCAGGATCGTCCATTCGGGCGGCCCGGAACTGGCGCTGGAGCTGGAAGCGCACGGCTATGACCGCTATGTCAATGAGGCGGCGTAATGGCGTTTGACCTGACCCCGCTCGACCTGTTCGACCCGTCGTCCTACCCGACACGGCGTCATGAGGAATGGAAATATTCCGACCTGTCGCGCGCCCTGCGTGACGCGCCGGCGCGCGCCGAGCTGACGCATCTTCAGGCCGAAGCCGGTGATTTCGGGGGCTTCTACTGGCACTGTGCGGGTGACGGGCAACTGGCTGACCTGCAAGCCGCCGTTTCCAGAGCGGTCCAGAGTTCGGGTGGGCGTCTCTACCTCGACTTGAGCGATGTCGGGGAAGAGGGCGCGGTCGCCGGTTATCAGGGCGAGGGCCGCATCACGCTGGGCACGGGTGAACACCTTATCCTGCTCGAAGACTATAGCGGGGCGCTGGACTATGCCGCGAGCACGGTCCTGCACTTCGATCTGGCCGAAAAGGCCACGCTGATCCGCGTGGTCATTCTCGATGAGCCGGAAAGCGCCGTGTCGGTGCGCCGTTCGACCGTGACCACCGCGCCGGGTAGCGTCTTCAAGCAGTACGTCTTCGCCACCGGGGCGAAGTTCCAGCGCTTTGAAACCCATGTCGAACACGCCGGGCATGGCGCGCAAGTCGAGATGCACGGGGCCTATCTGCTGAAAGACACAGCGCACTTCGACTACACGACGCGCGTCAACCACGCCGAGGTCGATGGCGTGACGGGGCAGTTGATCAAGGGCCTCGTCAAGGACCGCGCCACAGCGGTCTTTCAGGGCCGCATCTATGTCGAAAAGGGCGCGGACGGCACCGATGCGCGGATGCGCCATCAGGCCCTGATGCTCAATGACGGGGCGCACGTGCGCGCCAAGCCGGAGCTGGAAATCTACGCCGACGATGTGCAGTGCGCGCATGGCAATACCATCGGCGCGCTGGACGAGTCGGCGCTGTTCTTTTGTCAGTCGCGCGGTATGCCCGAAGAGGTGGCGCGCGCCCTCCTGATGCAGGCCTTTGTGGTGCCGGTCGCCGAGCAGATCGAAGACGAGGCCCTGCGTGAGATGGTGCTGAACTGGATCGCCGACAAGACGGAGGGATTCTATGCCCTTTGATGTCGAAGCGGTCCGCCGCGATTTTCCCATCCTCAGCCGTCAGATCAACGGTAAGCCGCTGATCTATCTCGATTCCGGGGCCTCGGCGCAGAAGCCGACCGCGGTTATCGAGGCGATGAGCCATCACATGGCGCAGTCCTACGCCAATGTGCACCGCGGCCTGCACCGGCTGGCCAACGAGGTGACCGATGCCTTTGAGGCCGGACGCGAGACGGTGGCGAAGTTCATCAACGCCGCGAGCCCGGAAGAGGTGATCTTCACCAAGTCGGCGACCGAGTCGATGAACCTCGTCGCCCAGACCTGGGGGCAGGCCCATATCAAGGCCGGTGATGAAATCCTCATCACCGAGTTGGAGCATCACGCCAATATCGTGCCGTGGCACATGCTGGCGCAGCGCACCGGTGCGGTGCTGAAATGGGTGCCGATCCTTGACGACGGTAGCCTCGATAGGGCGGCGTTCGATCAGTTGCTGACCGATCGCGTCAAGCTGGTCGCCGTGGCGCATATGTCGAACGTGCTGGGCACCATCAACCCCGTGCGCGAAATCGCCGACAAGGCCCACGCCGTGGGTGCCAAGGTGCTGATCGACGGTTGTCAGGGCGTGGTCCATCTGCCCGTCGATGTGCAGGCGCTGGGCTGTGACTTCTATGCCTTTTCGGCGCACAAGCTGTACGGCCCGACGGGGTTGGGCGTTTTGTGGGGCCGCTATGATCTGCTGGAGGCCATGCCGCCCTGGCAGGGCGGCGGCGAAATGATCGCCCACGTTTCCAAAGAGCGCATCACCTACGCCGAGCCGCCGCACCGTTTTGAGGCGGGCACGCCGGCTATTCTTGAGGTCATCGGGCTGAAAGCCGCCATTGACTGGCTGTCGCAGATTGACCGTGAGGCCGCTGCGGCGCACGAAATGGCGCTCTATGAACGCGCCCATGCGGGGCTGAAAAAGATCAATGCCCTGCGCATCTATGGTGAAGCGGCAGAAAAAGGGTCGATCCTGACCTTTTCTCTGGGCGCGGCCCACGCCCATGACGTTGCGCAGATCCTTGACCGCTACAATATAGCGGTGAGGGCCGGGACGCACTGCGCCGAACCCCTGATGACGCGGCTGGGTGTGACGTCTACGGTGCGCGCCTCCATCGCGCTTTACAATACCGAGGCCGAGATCGACGCGCTGATTGCGGCGGTCGAAAAGGCGCAAGGGTTTTTTGAGTAATGACCATGTCCAAGCACGAGATCATTTCCCTGTCCGGCGATGACGCCAGCGAACCGGTTGGCGAACCGGGTCAGGCCGAGCTGTTTGCGCCGGAAGAGACGACGGCGGTCGAACCGCTCCCTCAGGAAGAGCTGGATCGTCTGACCGACGAACTGATCGCGGCGTTCAAGACGGTGTTCGACCCGGAAATCCCGGTTGATATCTATGAGCTGGGCCTGATCTATCGCGTCGATATCAATGACAACCGCGAAGTGGTGGTCGATATGACCCTGACCGCGCCGGGGTGTCCGGTGGCCGGCGAAATGCCGGGCTGGGTGCAGAATGCGGTGATGGGCGTGCGCGGTGTTGCCGATTGTCACGTCAATCTGGTCTTCGATCCGCCGTGGGACTCTTCGAAAATGAGCGACGAAGCCAAGCTTCAGCTCAATATGTTCTAGTTCGCATGGGAGAAACGCGGTTTCCCCCATGTGCCCCCTTTCGTCAGTGTAAAAGGCCGCAGAGATAGCTATGGATATTCAGCCTGTTATCACGCCTCGTCCCCGTCGGCCGCGTCCGGCCATCGTGTCGCTGACCGATGCGGCGGCCGCTCAGGTGAAGGCCATTATGGCGCGCGCCGACAAGCCCTATGTGGGGCTGCGCGTCGGTGTGAAGCAGGGCGGCTGCGCGGGCCAGGAATACGTGCTGAGCTACGCCGAAGCCGCCGACCCGCTGGATGAGGTGGTCACCGACAAGGGCGTGACCATACTGATCGAACCCAAGGCGGTGCTGTATCTGGTCGGCACGGTCATTGATTATGAGACGACGAAGCTGGCGTCGAAGTTCGTGTTTAACAACCCGAATGAGACGGATGCCTGTGGCTGCGGCGAGAGTGTAACGATCAAGCCCGCAGCCACGGAATCTGATTAAAAATCGGCTGCGGCGAGAGTGTAACGATCAAGCCCGCAGCCACGGAATCTGATTAATCAGCCTCAGGCCCGCAGGGCGAGCGGCACAAACTCGATTTCCCCGCTGCGCCCGGTCAGCCAGTCGAGCGCCTCATCCGCCGTATAGAAGTTGCGCATCGTGTCCTTGGGGAAGGAGGCGTAGTCCTGCTGGATGTAGACCTCTTCCACCGCGTCATGCGTCACAAAGGCGACCCGGCGTCCGTCGTGGAAATCGCGCGTCCATTCGGCCCAGGTCTGCGCAAAGCGTTGGCGATCTTCGTCTTCCAGATGGCCGGTATAGCGGCGAAAGTCGATCAGACGGTCATAACGCCACGGTTCGCCGATTTCGGCATAGGCTTCGATGAAGCGGTCGCACAGTTCGGCGCTGGGGAAGGGGCCGAAGACGCGGGCAATGAGGATGGAATGGGTTTCATCCAGAAACACGCTGAGGCGGTATTTTTGCGACATGGGTAAGCTGTGACTTTGTGACGTGCCAGCCGAGTGTAGCGGGCAATGCTTAAAATCCGCTTAGCTTAAAAGTGAAATGCCGTTTCGGTAATCGGTTAAGGTTGTGACGAAGCCAACCACTCGATGGCTTCGTCACGGCGGTCGAAGAGTTGTATGAAGGCCTTGGGGAAGGCGTCACCGAGAGCGTTCAGGCGCGCACGGTCGAACGGGTCGTTGGAAATGAGGGCCAGACGCCGGCGCGGTGGAGGCGGCGTACCAGCGGCTTGAGTCAGCCAAGCGGCCGCCCGCATCAGGTCGGACAGTTCAACCACGCCCTGAGCCGAGCGCATATCCAGAATACGGTCGTAGAGCCAGGGCTTCTCGATTTTCTGATAAAGGTCGATCAGGGCGTCCACAAAGCCTTCGCTGGTATAGTCACCGCGGGCGGTGACTATCAGCAGGTTGTTATCCGTGTCGATCAGATGGGAGAGACGGAGAGGGCGCGGCACGGCGGACCTTACAGAACAGGAAACGGCTACCCTACTCTTAAAGATCGTCCGTTAAAAAACGCTTATATCCTATGTATTTAAGCGGCAACGGCCCCTTCAGTGATCAATTCGGAAGGTTCAACCGGGCCGCCGCGCGCTTCGGCGATCAGTTCCTGAGTGCGGCCTTCGATGCGCGCTTGCAGCACGGCCATGAACTGCGCCTTGTCGAGGCCGGGCGCGATCGGTTCAAGGAATTCCAGCACCGCTGTGCCGGCGGTCTTGCGATACTGGGTTTCCTGCCAGAACAGGCCGAGATTGGTGGCCACGGGCACTACGGGGCGGTTGAAATTTCTGTACATGTGCCACACGCCGGAACGATAGCGGCGATAGGTGCCGGGCGCATTGAGGTGGCCTTCGGGATAGATGAGGATGTGACGACCGTCACGGTCGGCTTCGGCCGAGCGCTGGCTGAGGCTGCGGCGCGCTTCGCGGCCGCCGCAATTGTTGACCACAATGGCGCCCAGCTTGCGCAGCAGCGTGCCCATCAGCGGGAACTTTTCCAGATGATCGCCGGTGACAAAGGCCACGTCCTCGAACTGCGAATAGAGGCAAAAGCCGTCACCCCACGACTGATGCTTGGCGGCGAAGATGACCGGCATGTCCGGAACGAGGTGACGGCCGCGGACCTCAAGCCGGATGCCAGCCAGTACCCGCATGGCCCAGACCATCCGCCGCGTATAGCGCTGTACCACCCACAGAACCGGTTTGCGGCCCGGCAAGAGCGACAGGCCAACAGCCATAAGGCTGTAGCTGATGGAGAAAACCCAGTAGGCGAGGGCGAACGCAAAGGCGCGCATGGAGGTATCCACAAAGAAAGCCAGTGACGGAGTCGTCACCAGCTTCTTGTCGCATAAATTTGAACAATGTTCAAATTATATTTTCCCAGTTATATTTCTCAGGCGGCGTCGGTCGCTTTCAAGGCGGATTTGGCGCAGGTGACCATGTTGCGACCATTGTTCTTCGACTGATAGAGGGCCTTGTCGGCGCGGTCGAGCAGGTCGTAGGCGTCTTCGCCATAGTCACGTTCGGCGATGCCGACGGAAATCGTGATCGTGCCCAGATCTTCATTGGTGGAACGGCGCTTGAGCACGCGAGAGGCGATTTCCTGCCGCGCTTCGTTGAGCAGGCGCTCGACAACGGCCATATTTTCGCTGGGGAAGATCATGGCAAATTCTTCACCGCCGTAACGGGCGGCCATGCGCGGGGCGCGACCGATGCGTGACAGGACCGAAGCGACGTAACGCAGGACCTGATCGCCCGTCTGATGGCCCCAGGTGTCGTTGAAGCGTTTGAAATGGTCGATGTCGAGAACGGCCAGGGTGATATTCTTGCCTTCGTCGCTGTCGCAATGGCGTTCCAGCGCTTCGTCGAAGGATTTACGATTGGCCAGATTGGTCAGGGCGTCGGTCATGGCTTCCAGACGCACCTGATCAAGGTGTTTGCGCAGACGTGCCACTTCGCGTGAGGATTCGCTAAGGCGGACTTCGAAATGGGCGTGCTGGTTGAGGATTTGTGAGGTGGCGTCCGTCAGACGCCCGACAAGCTGGCGTAGGCGTTGCGCGTCGGAATCCCCATCAATGCTGGTGCGTGCGCCTTCAAGCGTCTCGTTATAGTCTTTCTGCGCCTTCTGGGCTTCGTTGATGACTTCGCTGACCGAGGCCAGCTCGCGCGTCAGACGCAGGCCTGCGTCGCGCACCTCATCATTCAGCTTGAGGCGAGAAATGAATTTCGAAGCGAGGCTTTCGGAGATTTCCTCGGTAATCTTCTCACCCGAACCGATCAGGCGATGAATCTCCTGCGCCAGAGCCGAGTTGGGATCGCCCGCGACATAGAGCCAGATTTCATAATTGAGCGGCGTCGGCCAGACCCCGTGCACTTCCATCAGCCGAATGGCCTCCACGGCCAGACTATAGGCATTGGAACTGCGAACGCTCACTTCTATGTCGTTGCTCATAAAGGCTTCCTTGTGTCACGAATCGGGTGACGAGAAACACATTAAGTCAATTTCTCTGACAGGCGGTTAACGCGGGAACTTATTTTGCTTTACCCTAGCCCTCAGCGGTAGGCGCTGCGCAGCATAAAGGCCGGCACATGGCCGCCGAAACCCAGACCGTCCGGACCTTTGGGCAGGCTGTCTTCGTTGTCTTTCAACGGAAAATCGTCAGAGACCGCCGTTGCGCGCGGCGGCGGGGTGTCTGCCACGGGAGATTTGCGGCGGCGCGTTTTTTTCTCCGGCAGCGGAGCGGCGTCCACAACGACCTCTTCCGGGACCACGACTTCGGCGACGGCCTCAGGGGCTGATTCGCTCTTGCGGCCACGCTCACGGCGCGGGCGGGCCGAACGGTCACGCTCCGTGCGCTCACCACGACCGCGCGCGGGCTTTTCCCGCTCCGGACGTGCATCGGCCAGCGGGCTCCAATCGACGTCCAGTTCCAGCGGATTGGGCTCTTTCTTGATGAGCTTCAGAACCTTGTCGTAGTTCTTTTCATCGTTGGGCGCGAGGATCAGATAGGCCTCACCCGTGCGACCAGCGCGACCTGTCCGACCGATACGGTGCACATAGTCATCAGCATGGTGCGGCACATCGAAGTTGAACACATGGCTGACGCTGGGGATATCCAGCCCGCGCGCCGCGACGTCCGAGGCCACCAGCAGTTTCAGTTCGCCGCTGCGGAAGGCATCAAGCGTCTTCATGCGCAGGGACTGATCCAGGTCGCCGTGGATCGGTGCGGCGTTAAAACCGTGTACCGACAGGGACTTGGCGACGATATCGACATCGGTCTTGCGGTTGCAGAAGACGATGCCGTTATTGATCTCGAGCTGCCCGATCAGGGTGCGCAGGGCCAGCCGCTTGGCCTTTGCCAGCAGTTTGGAGTCGCCCGACGGCACGCGATAGACGTATTGGGTGATGTTTTCGTTGGTCGTTGCCGGGCGCGAGACTTCGATGCGGACCGGGTTCTTCAGGAACTGTTCGGTCAGGCGCGTGATTTCCGGCGGCATGGTCGCCGAGAAGAACAGGGTCTGACGCGACGGCGGCGTCAGTTTGAAGATGCGCTCGATGTCGGGGATGAAGCCCATGTCGAGCATGCGGTCGGCTTCATCAACGACCATCAGTTGCACGCCATTCAGCATCACCTTGGAGCGCTCAAACAGGTCGAGCAGACGGCCCGGGGTGGCGATCAGCACATCGACGCCCTTGTCCAGCTTGGCCACCTGATCGGCCATGGAGACACCACCGATCAGCAGGGCCCAGTTCAGTTTGCAATATTTGGCATATTTCTCAAAGGCTTCGGCCACCTGATCGGCCAGTTCGCGCGTCGGCGCCAGCACGATGGCGCGCGGCATACGGGCGCGTGAACGTCCTGAAGCCAGCTTCTCGATCATTGGCAGGGTGAAGGCCGCCGTCTTGCCGGTGCCGGTTTGGGCGATCCCCAGAACGTCCAGTCCGATCAGGGCAATGGGGATGGCCTGTTCCTGAATGGCGGTCGGCGTATCGTAGCCGGTATCGGCCACGGCTTTCAGGATATCGGGGTTCAGGCCTAGATCGGTAAATTTGGTCATTCAGCTTTGAAGGGTTGCCGTTTCGGACAGTCGCAGGAAAAAAATCAGCCGCCGCGTAAGCGCGGACACGGCGATAAATACGCCGGTAAAGGCTTTGCGGCCTCTAGTATCAGATTTTACATAAAAGGACAGAGATTTATTGCGCTGCGGCGGCTCAGACGTCCAGATCATCGCCGACAAATTCAGCGTTTTGCTGAATGTACTTGAAGCGCAGTTCCGGTTTACGACCCATCAGGGTTTCGACCAGATCCTCGATGTCGCTCTCATTCTCCGGCAAGGTGACGCGCGCCAGGGTGCGCGTCTTCGGGTCCATCGTCGTTTCCTTGAGCTGCGCCGGCATCATTTCGCCCAGCCCCTTAAAGCGGCCGATTTCAGGCTTCTTGCCCTTGAACTCTTTTTCAAGGATTTCAAGTCGATGCGCGTCGTCCTTGGCATAGACGATCTTGGTGCCGTGGCTGATGCGGTACAACGGGGGCATGGCCAGATAGAGGTGACCATTGCGGATCATCGACGGCATGGTGCGGTAAAAATAGGTGATCAGCAGCGAGGCGATGTGCGCGCCGTCGACGTCGGCGTCGGTCATGATGACGATGCGCTCATAGCGCAGGTCGTCTTCCTTGAAACGCGCCCCCGGCTGTACGCCGAGAGCTAGCCCCAGATCGGACAGTTCCTGATTGGACTTGGCCTTGTCGGCGGTCGCCGAGGCGATGTTGAGGATCTTGCCGCGCAGGGGCAGGATGGCCTGCGTATTGCGGTTACGCGCCTGCTTGGCCGAACCACCAGCCGAGTCGCCTTCGACGATGAACAGTTCGGTGCCATTGGCGTCCTGACGCGCGCAGTCTGCCAGCTTGCCCGGCAGACGCAGCTTGCGCGTCGCTGAGGCGCGCTGCACCTCCTTGTCCTTGCGCTTTTTCAGGCGGTCTTCGGCGCGTTCGACGACGAACTGCAACAGGCGATCGGCCTGCTTTGGCGAACTGATCAGCCAGTGATCGAACGGATCGGCCAACGCCTTTTCGACCAGACGCTGAGCCTCGCTGGACGACAGGCGGTCCTTGGTCTGGCCCTGAAACTCAGGGTTCTTGATGAAGACCGAGATGACCACGCCGGCTTGTGCCACCACGTCTTCGGCGGTGATAATGCCGCCGCGTTTGTCGCCGGTCATGTCGGCATAGGCCTTCAGCGAGCGGGTGAGGGCGGCGCGCAGGCCCGCCTCGTGCGTGCCGCCGTCAGGCGTCGGGATGGTGTTACAATAGGACTGCGTAAAGCCGTCAAATTCACCGAACCCGGCCCCGGACCAGGTAACGGCCCACTCTACGGCCCCGGCTTCACCTTGCCGTTCCACGCGGCCGGAAAAGATGTCGGTGACGGTTTCCGTCTCCTGAACGCGCTCAGCCAGATAGTCGGCCAGCCCGTTGGGAAAGTAGAACTTGTCTTCAGCCGGCGTATGGTCGCTGATCTGGCTGGGGTCGCACTTCCAGTGGATTTGTACGCCGCGGAACAGATAGGCTTTTGCTTTCGCCATGCGGTACAGGCGCGCCGGTTTGAAGTGCGCGCCGACGCCGAAAATCTCTTCATCCGGCTTGAAGCGCTCACGTGTCCCGCGCTTCTTCGACGGCGCAATCTGCTGGATGGGCCCCTGACTGAGGCCACGCGAAAAGACCTGCTGCCATTCAAAACCGTCGCGCCACACCGTTACTTCCAGTGTTTCGGACAGGGCATTGACCACCGAGACGCCGACGCCGTGCAGACCGCCGGAGGTTTCATAGGCCTTGCCGGAGAACTTGCCGCCGGAGTGCAGGACGGTCATGACGACTTCCAGCGCCGACTTGCCGGGGTATTTGGGGTGCGGATCGACGGGGATGCCGCGACCATCATCGCGTACCGACAGATAGCCGTCGGCGTCCAGTTCGACCCAGATGGCCTTGGCGTGACCGGCGACAGCCTCGTCCATGGCGTTGTCGAGCACTTCGGCGAACAGGTGGTGCATCGCCTTTTCGTCAGTGCCGCCGATGTACATGCCCGGACGCTTGCGCACCGGTTCCAGCCCTTCCAGCACCTCGATCGCATCTGCGCCATAACCTTCGGCGGTCATGGCGGACGGCTTGCTGGCGGCGACAGGCGGGGCCTTGATGGGCTCAGCTTTGGCCGGGGTGGGTTTGGCAGCAGGCATGGCTGGCGTATCCGTCTGAGGCACGGGGGCGTCGCCGCCGAAGAGAGAGGGCTGGGGAGGCGTAGTGGACATGCGCGTACTGTGGACCGATTCGGTGAATTTCCATCCGACAGGCGATGGAGGACGTGAACAATCCATAAACAAAAAGGCCGCAAACCCCAAGGGGCTTGCGGCCGATTTCTGTGGCTTAATGCCAGATGGCTTAGCCGGAAGACTTAGAACGCCGCCTTGAGGGTCACAGCGATCTGCTCCTTCATGAGGTTGCGGCCGTTAGCCGCCAGGCCCAGAGCGTGGTCGCCGGTGTCCCAGTAGCGGACGTCGAGCGACAGGTTTTGGGTCAGGGCGTAACCAGCACCAATGTTCCAGGTGGTATAGTCACCTGCCGACAGTTCCTGTTTGCCCATGGCACCCGAAACCGACCACTTTTCGGTCAGCGGATAGGCCGCGTTCAGCTCATAGTACGGGTTTTCCAGCGTTTCCCAGTTGGTGTACATGGCTGCACCGATCGTGCCCTTGCCCATCGGGTGCGAGAAACCAGCCTTCAGTTCGCCGAAGTTCAGCGCGTCTTCGTCCGGATAGGCATAGTAGATGGCACCGAAGTCGAACGACCAGTTGCCAACGGTCGGCTTCACGCCGGCGTACAGATCGACTTCCAGCGAAGCGTCCGAGCCGAAATCGACGTTCGACGCCCAGGTGCCGGCGTAGAAGGAGCCGTTGGTGTAGTCGATACCACCCTGAACAGCGGCTTCCTTGTTCGATTGCGAGATACCGCGCCAGACGTAGTTGTTGGTGGCGGCGATGTTGTAGCTGAGGGCGCCTTCAGCGGAGGCGGCACCGGCGACCAGAGCGCTGGCGGCGATCGTAGCGGCGAGGAGGAACTTCTTCATGATCTGTATCCTGTTTTATGGTTCAGATTATAGCCCGCAGCACGCAACTGCGGTGTAAATCGAAGTTTAATGTAGCAATTTTTACGCTGCGTACTACCCCCTGCGGAAGGTTTGGTGGCGCTTGATGTAAAATTGTCACGAATCTCTAACGCGATATTCACACAGGTCAACATAAATTATATAATTGATTTTAAATAATAAAAATTCGCGTTGAGGCGGGTTCTCTTTTGTGTGTGTTGCAAATGTGGCGAGGTTTTCCTGCGGCGCAGCGTTACTTTTGCGCCGCAGTGCGCAAAAAAGCGAATCGGTCTCAGACAGAGAAACCGCCCGCGCGAGTAGAGGGCGGTTTCCTGATCCAACCGTCTTTACGCCTTAAAACGCGGCCTTCAGGCTGAGCACAACACGTTCGTCGCTGTAACGTGTATCGACATCGGTATCGTGGTAACGCAGGTCCACAGACAGGTTGGAGGTGAAGGCGTAGGCCCCACCGAGGTTCCAGGTATTGTAGGTGCCATAGTCACCAAATGCGCCGGAAACGGACACCTTATCGGTCAGGGGGTAGGCGGCGTTGACTTCGAAATAGTCTTCGAAATTGTCATCTGTGTTGAAATAGGCCGCTGCACCGATCGTGCCCTTGCCGAGGGGGTGGCTAACGCCCAGTTTGACTTCCTCGAAATTCAGGTCGTCTTCCTGCGGATAGAGATAGGCCAGCACGCCGATGTCGAAGGTAAAATTACCGGCTGTGGGCTTTACCCCTGCGTAAAGGTCCAGCTCATAATCGGCCTTGCCACCGAAATCGACGTTGGACGCCCAGGTGCCGGCGTAAAAGATGCCGTTGGTGTAATCGATACCGCCCTGAATAGCCGCGTTTTCGTCAGTCTGGGTGACGCCACGCCAGACGTAGTCGGACGTAACCCCGACATTATAGCTGACCGTACCTTCGGCCGAGGCGGCACCCGCCGTGAACAGAGCTGTAGTGGCTGCGGCAATGATAATTACTTTTTTCATGATGACTTCCTCATTTTTTATGGAGCCACCTGAACGCTTCTCCTGCACAGTATTGGCGCTATAGAATTTTTGTGACGCCACAGTTTTCATAGTACATGTAAGAAAAGAAATTTCTATTCCCCGTTCAACAAACAAATGGACTGTATCAAAAATGCAAAATTTAAAAGAATTGTATTCATGGAAACTACATATAGATTATACGATATAAAAAAATGGAGCGCCCGAAAGCGCTCCATCCATGTCATTTATTTTGTATTTAAATATTAGTGATGCACTTCGTCATGCAGAGCCGAGTCGAGACCCGCTTCTTCATCCGCTTCCGACACGCGCAGGCCCGTAGTGAACTTGCAGATGACGAGGATGACGAGGGTGCCGATGGCCGACCACAGGATCGTGTAAACCAGACCCATGATCTGCGTACCGACGCTTGCACCTTCCGAAAGGCTGTTGATCGCCGGATCGGCGAACACGCCGGTCAGGACCGCGCCGAGGGCACCGCCCGCGCCGTGGATGCCGAAGGCGTCCAGCGAGTCATCGTAGCCGAGCAGCTTCTTGACCCACGAAGCGAAGACGTAGCAGACCGGACCCGCGATCAGGCCGATGATCAGGGCGCCCGTCGGGTTGACGAAGCCCGCAGCCGGGGTGATGGCGACCAGACCAGCGACTAGACCGGACAGGATGCCAAGCAGCGACGGCTTGCGACGGATGGTCCATTCGACCAGCTTCCACGACAGGGCCGCAGCCAGTGCCGCCAGGATCGTGTTGAGCAGGGCGGCCGCGCCGATGCCGTCCGGAGTCCAGGCCGAGCCAGCGTTGAAGCCGATCCAGCCGACGAACAGGAGCGCGGCGCCGATCATAACGAAGATCAGGTTGTTAGGCGCCATTTCTTCGGTGCCATAACCCTTACGACGGCCGAGGAAGAGGGCCGCAACCAGACCAGCCACACCGGAGTTGACGTGAACAACGGCGCCACCGGCGAAGTCGAGCACGCCCATGCTGCCCATGAAGCCGCCGCCCCACACTTGGTGACAGATTGGCGCGTAGACGAAGACCGACCACAGGGCCATGAACAACAGCAGACCCGACAGCTTGATACGCTCGGCGAAGGCGCCGGTGATCAGGGCCGGGGTGATGATGGCAAAGGTCATCTGATAGGAGATCCACAGCATTTCAGGCAGGCCGGGAGCCAGATTGAAAGCCGTATCCTTGGTGACGCCCTTCAGCAGGACCGTATCGAAACCGCCGATGAACTTGTTGACGGTCTCGGCCGGAAGACCGAACAGCGCCTTATCAGCCACCCCGAAGGACAGGCTGTAGCCGACGACATACCACAGGATGCCCGCGACGCACGACACGGCGACGGATTGCGTCACGGTGGCGATGACGTTCTTCTTACGCACCATACCGCCGTAGAACAGGGCCAGACCCGGCAGGGTCATCATCAGCACGAGGGCAGTCGAAAGGAAGACGAAGGACGAGGACGCAAGGTCCAGTTCCAGCGGCTTCTGGTGAGCGAGCAGGGCCGGAGCCGGCGCTTCGGCCGCAGCCGCTTCAGCCGGAGCGGCCTCTGAGGCCGGGGCCACTTCCGAAACCGCAGCTTCGGAAGTGACAGCCGCCGCGTGGGCGACGGTGACGACCGGAGCCGTCATGAGGAGGGCTGCGGAGGCCGCAAGCACCTTTGAGAATTTAATCCACGTTTTCAAGTTATCCCCCTTGGATAAGCGGATGTTGCACTCGCGAAGAGTGCCGCCATCCGATTGTTTCGCAAAGAGTTTTATTAAGACTTGAGGCGAGGAGCGGGCGTCGCGGGGCGCAATGCGTCATTTATGTGTCAATATGGCCGTCTGAAACGCGCAAACCCAGAAAAACGTTTTGGTATCATGTGATACGATAAAGGTATCATTTGAAATTAAATTTCCACCCGGCTTGACGTAACGGTATCTGGTGGTGGTTTGGATCGCCAAACGCAAACAAGCCGCCCCTTTTCAGGAGCGGCTTGTTCTTTGAAATCAACCCTTTGCAGGGAGATGTTCAGATTAGCCCTTGTAGTACATCTCGAACTCGATCGGGTGCGGACGCAGTTCGAAGGCCATCACTTCTTCCATCTTCAATTCGATGTAGGAGTCGATGAAGTCGTCGTCGAACACGCCACCCTTCTTGAGGAAGGCGCGGTCCTTGTCGAGGTTGTCAAGGGCTTCACGCAGGCTGCCGCAGACTTCCGGCACGGCCTTTTGCTCTTGCGGCGGCAGGTCGTACAGGTTCTTGTCGGCCGCGGGGCCCGGATCGATACGGTTTTCGATACCGTCGAGACCGGCCATCAGCAGGGCGGTGAAGGTCAGGTAGGGGTTGCCCAGCGGATCGGGGAAGCGCGCTTCGATACGCTTGCCCTTCGGCGAGGAGACCCACGGAATACGGATCGAGGCCGAACGGTTACGCGACGAATAGGCCAGCTTCACCGGGGCTTCGTAGCCCGGAACCAGACGCTTGTAGGAATTGGTCGTCGGGTTGGCGAAGGCGTTGATGGCCTTGGCGTGCTTGATGATGCCGCCGATGTACCACAGGCACAGGTCCGACAGGCCGGCATACTTGTCACCGGCGAACAGCGGCTTGCCGTTCTTCCAGATCGACTGGTGGACGTGCATGCCCGAACCGTTGTCACCGAACATCGGCTTCGGCATGAAGGTCGCGGTCTTGCCATAGGCGTGGGCGACGTTCTGCACGACGTACTTATAGAGCTGGGTACGGTCGGCCATGGTCAGCATGTCCGAGAACTTCAGGCCAAGCTCGTGCTGGGCCGGAGCCACTTCGTGGTGGTGCTTTTCCGGTTCCATGCCCAGTTCGCCCATGACGGCGAGCATTTCGCCGCGCAGGTCCTGGCACGAGTCGACCGGGTTAACCGGGAAGTAGCCGCCCTTCGGGCCCGGACGGTGACCCATATTGCCTTCGGCATATTCCTTGGCCGAATTGATCGGCAGTTCCGAAGAGTCGAAGGAGAAGCCGGTATTGTTCGGGGCGATCGACCAGCGGACGTCGTCGAACAGGAAGAATTCGGCTTCCGGACCGAAATAGACGGTGTCGCCGATGCCGGCCGACTGCACGTAGGCGAGCGCCTTCTTGGCGATCGAGCGCGGGTCGCGGTTATAGGGCTCGTTGGTGTCCGGATTGATGACGTCGCAGAACAGGAAGAGGGTCGTCTGCTGATAGAAGGGGTCG
This sequence comes from Asticcacaulis excentricus, assembly GCF_003966695.1. NCBI lineage: Bacteria > Pseudomonadati > Pseudomonadota > Alphaproteobacteria > Caulobacterales > Caulobacteraceae > Asticcacaulis > Asticcacaulis excentricus. The sequence goes on along the minus strand of NZ_AP018828.1, from coordinate 781,096 downwards.
ATATAGGCCGTCTTCAGGTCCGGGCGCAGCTTCATGTCGGATTCGTTGATGGCCTTCCAGCCGGCGATCGACGAACCGTCGAACATGGTGCCGTCATTGAGGAAGTCTTCATCGACGAGATCGATGTCGAAGGTCACATGCTGCATCTTGCCGCGAACGTCGGTGAAGCGAACGTCAACGTACTTGACGTCCTTTTCCTTGATGAGCTTGAGAATGTCTGCTGCGGTCATTTTTTGACGCCCTGGGTTTTTGGTTGGGTAGTTTGGGGAGGATCAGACCGCTTGCGGTCCGGACTCCCCGGTGCGGATGCGAACGACATCAATGACATCGCTCACAAAAATCTTGCCGTCGCCAATCTTGCCTGTGCGTGCGGCGGTCTGGATGGCCTCAAGTGCGGCCGGTGCCAGATCGTCGGCAACCACGAGTTCAATTTTGATCTTCGGCAGAAAATCAACAACATATTCCGCACCCCGGTAGAGTTCGGAATGTCCTTTCTGGCGGCCGTAGCCCTTGGCTTCCAGAACGGTCATACCCTGCACGCCGATTTCCTGAAGGGCTTCCTTCACTTCGTCCAGCTTGAAGGGTTTGATAACAGCTTCGATCTTTTTCATGAGCAATCCTGATCACGACCGTTAACAGCGAAAATCTTTTGCATTGCGACAGAATGCAAGCCAGATTCCGGTGAAACAGCTCACTTGACTGTAAAGATTTATTACGATGCGTGAGCGCACCCGTCCTGCCTTTAGACCCAGACGAGAGCGAATTCAAAAGGAAAATACGCCTGTTAGCTGATTTCCCCTTTTGGGTGTCTGATCATAGGCGCAGTGCAACCCGATATGATTGCGCCTGAAATTAAATGCAGTCGTTGATCAGGTAAAGTTTAAAACGAAACACGCGGCAAAAAAGGCTCCTGACACGCTGAAAAAGCGCCGTGATTGTTTTGCCCCTCGCCGGGTGCGGGCTCCCCCTTGACCTTGGCTTGCAATCAAAGCGTGTAGTTGAAGCTGATCGACAAGCGTGAGTGCGGGCTTTGATTAGTCGCAACCTCATGCCTAAGCCAGCTTTCCCACAGGAGCAAGGTGCCGCGGGCCGGGGGCACAGGCACGAAGGTCTGACGAAAGGGGAGTGCTGAGGGCAGGCGTTGTGGTGCGCACATCATAAAGCCCAGTCGCGGATCTTCAAACTGCAGGGCACCGGACCCGTTGGGCACTGTCAGGTACAGCGTGCCAGAAAAGGCGCTGTGGGTGTGGATGTGCGCCGAATGGGCACCACCCTGCTCAAGCAGGTTGATCCACATAGTCGCCATGCGCGGGGTTTTACCGCGAAGGTCCAGTTCAATCAGACGCGCATATAGAGTCACCTGAACGTCCAGCATATCTATCAGTTCGCTGAATGCCGGGTCTTCGGTCCTAAGGTCAACTATGCTTTCATAAGACGTGTAGCCGAGATAGCCCTGACGTCTGGACCAGTTACGCCCGGCCGTGTCGGTTTGCGCCAGACGCATCGAAGCGGCTTCCAGTCGTGTCAGAAGGGGCTCTGCCGGACTGTCCGCCAGATCGGTGCGATAGACCTCTGTGACGAACAACGGCATCAGTGTGGCAGGTGCCGGTACTTCCTTCATGGTGCTCCCCCATAGGTAAGTTTTTTGGTGAATCTTATGTCTGTGGAGACAATATACGAAAAAACCCCTGAACCGTGAGGCTCAGGGGTTTTCCGTAGAAAAGGTACAAATCCTTTTGGGATTAATACTCGTACGACTCTTCGATGGCCTGACCGGCGCCGCCTTCGAGAAGGTCGGCAGCGGCGGCTTCGTCAGCCAGACGGTCTTCTTCAAACTGCGAGGCGATAACGTTTTCGCCCGCGGCCTGACGCTCGGCTTCTTCAGCCGAACGCGCGACGTTGACCGTGATCGAGATCGTGACTTCGGCATGCAGGCGCACCTTGAGGGTGTGCAGGCCGAGGGTCTTGATCGGGGTATCGAGAACGATTTGATTGCGCTCGACCTTGCCGCCGGTTTCGGCGACCGCGTCGGCGACGTCACGGCCGGTGACCGAACCGTAGAGCTGACCGGTTTCACCCGCCTGACGGATGATCACGTACTGCTGACCGTCCAGTTCGGCGCCTTGCGTTTCGGCGGCCGAGCGAGCGGCGGCGTTACGGGCGACGATCTGTTCCTTCTGAGCTTCAAAGAACTTCAGATTGGCGGTCGTGGCGCGCAGGGCCTTGTGACGCGGCAGCAGGAAGTTACGGGCAAAGCCGTCCTTAACCGACACGACGTCACCGATAACGCCCAGATTTTCAACGCGTTCCAGGAGAACAACTTTCATGGGTGCGTCTCCTTACTTCACGACGTAGGGCAGAAGTGCCAAGAAGCGGGCGCGCTTGATGGCCTTGGCCAGCTCACGTTGCTTCTTTTGCGACACAGCGGTGATGCGCGACGGCACGATCTTGCCGCGCTCGGAGATGTAGCGTTGCAGCAGCTTCACGTCCTTGTAGTCGATCTTCGGGGCGTTGGCGCCGGAGAACGGGCACACCTTGCGGCGGCGGAAAAACGGACGACGAGCCGGAGCGGAGCCGACGGGAGCGCCCGGAGTGGCGGCGATAGTGTCTTCAGCCATCTTCAGATCTCCTTATTGCTCAGCGAATTCAGCACGTTCGGAACGCTCAGCGCGCTCCGGACGGTCACGACGCGACAGAACCGGCGACAGTTCCAGATCCAGCTCTTCGACGCGAACGGTCAGGAAGCGGATGACGTCTTCGTTGATCGACAACTGACGTTCCATTTCCTTTACGGCGGCGGCCGGCGCATCAATGGCCAGCAGCGAGTAGTGCGCCTTGCGGTTCTTCTTCACGCGGTAGGTGAGGTTGCGCAGACCCCAGTATTCGATCTTGGCGACCGAGCCGCCCAGTTCTTCGATCAGCGCCTTGAGGGTATCGTTGAGACCTTCCGCCTGTTGCGGCGAAATGTCCTGCCGTGCGAGCACGACGTGTTCATAAAGTGCCATTTGGTCCTCTTCCGTTGAGCGGGGTGGCGCGCATCCGGGCGGAAGTCCCGGACACACGATGGATCATGGCTCCTCACAATGAGGGATGACCACCACGCAAGCGAAGCGGGCGCTATAGTCTATAACTCCCGCATAATCAAGTCTCGGTAATCGCGAGAAAACGGTCTGCAACGGGCGCTTTCTGCGCTTACGGTGCTCACGTACAAGGTTAAGCTGCGCGCCGGTTCTCGAAACACACCCGTTTCGCCGCGTTTTGACGCGATTACGGTTCGGAAAAGCCGTTATTTCAGGCCATTCGCGGCGGCCAGCAGGCTGGGGACGTGGGTGGCAGCGTCTTTCGAGTCATGCACGAAAGCGATCTTGCCATCCTTGCTGATCACGTAGGAAACGCGGCCCGACATGGGCACCGCCGGCAGCTTGGCGTCGTATTTTTCAGCAATCTTGGCCCCCTTGTCGGAGCCCACCGGGAACTTGCCGCCGCAGTCCGCGGTCGAGAACTTCTGAAGCGTCGGCACATCATCCGCCGAAAGGCCCACAACGCTGATCTTTTTGGCGGCGAACTTGTCCATGTTCTCGGAAAACTGACGCGCCTCCAGCGAACAGCCACCGGTAAAGGCCTTGGGATAGAAGTACACGATCACCGGGCCCTGCTTCAGGGCCGATTTCAGCGAAAAATCATGAACCTTGCCATTGGTGGCGGCCTTGACCATGAAGTCGGGCGCCTTGTCGCCCACCTTGAGCGCGGCAAGGGCGGGGGAGGCGGCGGTAAGGGCAAAGGCAGCGGCAATCAGAGCGGCACGGGTGATCATGGGACGTCTCCATTGGATTTGTAACGTCTTATACGACGGTTTGCCGCCCTTGGCTCAGATAATCTGGCCGGATTTGACTTGTCCATTGCAACGTAAAAGCTTGCAATGGACAAGTGGTCCTCATTGGTAAGGCGGGTTGTGCTTTTCGATGAAGCTGACCACGGCATCCATGGTCTGCACACGGGTCGCTTCACGCGACAGGTGGTGATCCTCGTCTTTCAATAAAATCAGATCAACCTCCTTACCGGCTTTTTTGAGGGCGTCGCGCATCCGGTAGCTCTGATCAATCGGCACGACCGTGTCGTCCTTGCCGTGAATCAGTTGGATGGGGATGGTGACATTGGCCGCTTTCAGGTCCGGAGACACCTCCGCCCAGCGGCTTTCATCGCCCAGAAAACGCTTCCAGTAGAGCACCTTCCGAGCCTTTTTATCATAGCCGACGGACTCTTCTTCGTAAGAAATCATCTTCTTGAGATTGGTGACGGGCGCAATGCCGCTGGCGCAGCGATAGACGCCGGGATCGAGCGTCGCGCCCGCCATGGCCGCATAGCCACCGTAGGAGGCACCGACGATGCACACCCGCTTGGGGTCGATCGTGCCTTCCTTGGCCAGATAGCGCACGCCGTCCGACAGGTCGGTCTGCATTTTGCGGCCCCATTCGCCATAGCCCTTTTCCGTAAAGGCCTCCCCATAGCCGCTGGAGCCGCGGAAATTGGGTTGCAGGACGGCATAGCCGCGCGAGGCAATGGCCTGAGACATCCACTCGTAGCTGATGTCGTCATAGGACTCTGGCCCGCCATGCGGCAGCACGATAAGCGGCAGGTTTTTCGCTTCCCGACCCGGCGGCAGGGTCAGGTAGCCGTTAATCTCCAGCCCGTCCGCCGCCTTATAGGTCACCTTGCGTTTTTCGGCGACCCATTCTGCAGGCACTTCGGGGCGCGTTTGCCCTACGATCTTGAAGCTTCTGGTGGTGTAGTCGATAAAGTAGTAGGAGCCGGGATCGCCAGGGCCTTCGCCATAGACAATAATCTTTTTGCCATCATCCGAAACGTCCACAAGGCTGCGGTAGGTATAGTCTGGCATCCCTTTTTCGATCAGACGTGGCAGGCTGGCCAGATCAGGGGCAAAGAAGGTATAGGCGAGGCCATCGGGGCTGTAGTTGATAAATCCCGCCAGCTTGCCCGTCGCCGGATGATAGAAGGTGCCGACATTGCTGCCCTTGGTATCCAGAGGCTCGCTGAACCGGCCATCCGGGAAGACTTCGTAATAGTTGCCGGCCTTTTCGCCAGCATTGATATAGACCAGCACCGATTCGTCATCGCGGCCGCGTCCCAAAAGAGACGGGGCGTCCAGCAACTGCTTTTCCGAGTAGATCGCACGATACTTGCCATTCTGCCGGTAACGCAGCGTCCACACCCTGGTGTCACGATCATATTCGGCCCGCGCCATGATCTCGCCATCCGGACGCACGATCCAGTTTTGAACGTGATGGGGCACAACCTCCATTTCACGACCGCGCCCGGTATTCAGATCGAAATTATACAGACTGCGCAGGCCCTCGCCCTGAATTTTGACGTTGGAGGCGGTGACCCGGTAAGCGTCCTTGATCTTGATGCGGTTATAATCGCCCATAACGATGGGATAAAAACCCTCCACATTATCAAACATCGCGAAGGTCTTGTTGCGCGACAAATCGAGTATTTGTCCCGAATAATACTCATCCTTGCCGCCGACAAAGTCGCGCAGATAAACGGATTGCGACGAAATCAGGATGATGCGCGTCTCATCCCCCCAAAACAGCGAGCGGACCTTCACATCGCCGACCTTCAGCGCTTTGAAGTCATCCTTTTCAAGGTCAATATCCAGCAAGAGGCGTTGGGCCCCGTACCCTTTAATCAGGGCGATACGCTTCCCGTCGGGCGACAGGGCGACCTTATCAATGTCCGGTAATTTGCTAAAGGCCGTCAGTGGCGGCGGTGGCCCCAGTGTATTGGCCGGATCAGCTTCGGCCGCCGTCGAAAAGGCACAGGCCGCCAGAACGCCTGCAAAGACGCTGTGTTTGAGCATACGCATGAAATCCCCCTTAGACCCTTCTCCGTGGACGGCCCAACCGTCCTCAATCGCTTCTATCTTTACGAATATTTGCGGTCACCTACAACCGTTTTTCATGTCGATCAGATCAGCGGTGTCCGTCGGGGCGGGGCGCAAGCCTCTTGCCCTTGGGGGCGGATTGCCCTAACCCATGCCGCTCAAATCAACTGGTCGGGACAAGGCATTACATGACTCTGGCATTCGTTTTTCCGGGACAGGGCTCTCAGAGCGTCGGCATGGGGAGCGAGCTGTTCGATAATTTCGCGGCTGCCCGTGAGGTCTTCGGCGAAGTCAACGAGGTGTTGGGGCAGGACCTGCTCCGGCTGATGCGCGAAGGCCCGGAAGCCGACCTGACACTGACCGAAAATGCGCAGCCCGCCCTGATGGCCGTTTCGCTGGCGGTTGTTCGCGTGCTGAAGGCGGATTTCGGGGTTGATGTGTCGAAGGCCGCTTTCTGCGCCGGTCACTCGCTGGGCGAATATTCGGCGCTGGCGGCGATGGAGGTGCTGACGCTTGCGGACGCGGCCAGACTGTTGAAACTGCGCGGTCAGGCCATGCAGCGCGCCGTGCCGGTGGGGCAGGGCGCTATGGCGGCCCTGATCGGGGCCAAGGCCGATCTGGCCCTGGCCGAAGCCGCCTGCGAAGCCGGACGTGCCGCAGGTGTGGTCGTCGTGGCCAATGACAATAATGCCGGGCAGGTGGTGATTTCCGGTGAAAAGGCCGCCGTCGATCTGGCGGTCGAAAAGGCGAAGGAACTGGGGGCCAAGGCCATGCTGCTCAATGTGTCTGCACCTTTCCACAGTCCGCTGATGCAGCCGGCGGCCGAGGAAATGGCTGAGGCCCTGTCCAAGACCACCTTCCATGACCCGAAGTCCGTGCTGGTGGCCAATGTCACGGCCCAGCCGGTCGGCGACAAGGCGCAGTTTGCGCCGCTGCTGATCGAGCAGGTGACGGGCCGCGTGCGCTGGCGCGAGTCGGTGCAGTGGCTGGCGCAGGACGGCGGCGTGACGCAGTTTGCCGAGCTTGGCGCGGGCAAGGTGCTGAGCGGCATGATCAAGCGTCTGGCCCCCGACTCCGAAGCCGTGGCGCTGAATGGCGCGGCGGATTTTGAAGCGTTTGCCAAAAGCCTCTGATTTTTTTCCTTCTCACAGGAGACACCTATGTTTGAACTGACCGGCAAGACGGCGCTTGTGACCGGGGCCACCGGCGGGCTGGGGGCGCAGATCGCCCGTGCCCTGCATAAGCAAGGGGCTAAGGTCGTGCTGTCCGGTACGCGCGAAGCCGTGCTTCAGGAACTGGCCGCCGAGCTGGGCGAAGGCGCCTTCGTCGCCGCCTGTAACCTGTCGGACCCGGCTGAGGTCGATGGCCTGATCGCCAAGGCCGAAGCGGCGGCCGGTTCGCCGCTCGACATCCTCGTCGCCAATGCGGGCATTACCAAGGACGGCCTGATCCTGCGCATGAAGGATGAGGACTGGGATGCGGTGATCAAGGTCAACCTCGAATCCTATTTCCGCCTGTCACGCGCCGCCGTGAAGGGCATGATGAAGCGCCGCCACGGTCGCATCATCGGCATCACCTCGGTGGTGGGCGTCATGGGCAATGCCGGGCAGACCAACTACGCGGCCTCCAAGGCCGGCATGATTGGCTTCTCCAAGGCGCTGGCGCAGGAAGTCGCCTCGCGCAATATCACCGTCAACTGCATCGCGCCGGGCTTCATCGCCTCGCCGATGACCGATGTGCTCAATGAGCAACAACGCGAAGGCATCCTGTCGAAAATCCCGGCCGGTGCTCTGGGCGAAGGGGCCGATATTGCCGCCGCCGCCGTCTATCTCGCCAGCAATGAAGCCGGTTACGTTACGGGTCAAACCCTGCACGTGAACGGCGGCATGGTGATGATTTAACCCCGCCATCACGTCTTTGTTGTGAAAGACTGCCTTTCGGGCCGCTGAAAATGGCTTGAAACCTGCACAGTGTGTGCATAAAAGGCAGTTGGCTTAGATTCCGATACCCGGCCCCTGCAAAGCCATAAGCCGCTTTGGGTCGTGTTTATATAACCTGTTAGAGGGCCTGATATGTCTGAAGTTCTTGAACGTGTTCGCAAGATTGTGATTGATCATCTGGACGCCGATCCGGATAAGGTCACGGAAAAGGCGAGCTTCATCGACGATCTTGAGGCCGACAGCCTCGACATCGTTGAGCTGGTCATGGCTTTCGAAGAAGAATTCGACATCGAAATTCCTGATGACTCGGCTGAGCACATCCTGACCGTTGGCGACGCCGTCAACTACATTCAGGAAAAGCTCTCCGCTTAATCTGAATTACCGGATTGAGGGCGTGGTTTCGACGGTCTGTGCCGCATCGAAGCCGCGCCCTTCTGCTATTTGCATAACAGGGCTGATTTTAAATGGTTCGTCGCGTCGTCATCACAGGATTGGGTCTTTTGTCGCCTTTGGGCGCGGGTGTGGATATTTCGTGGAAGCGTCTGCTTGATGGGCAGTCGGGGGCCGGAAACATCACCGCCTTTGATACCACAGACTATGCCTGCACGGTGGCCTGCGAAGTCCCGACGGTTGATGGCCGCGGCGGTGGCGGCCCCGACATCGAAGGCTCTTTTGATCCGTCCACCGTCCTGTCGCCCAAGGAACGCCGCAAGGTCGATGACTTCATCCTGTACGCCATTGCGGCGGCCGATGAAGCGCTCAATGACGCCAACTGGCACCCCGAAAGCGCCGAGGATCAGGAGCGCACCGGCGTCATGATCGGGTCGGGCATCGGTGGCCTTGGAATTATCGCTGATACGGCGCTTGAGCTTCAGGCCAAGGGCCCGAAGCGCATTTCGCCCTTCTTTATCCCGTCCTCGCTGATCAATCTGGCCTCTGGTCAGGTGTCGATCCGTCACGGCCTCAAGGGCCCGAACCATTCGGTCGTTACCGCCTGCGCCACCGGCGCGCACGCCATTGGTGACGCCGCCCGCCTGATCAAGTGCGGCGATGCCGACGTGATGGTCGCAGGCGGGGCCGAATCGGCCATCGTGCCCATCGGTATTGCGGGCTTTATCGCCTGCCGCGCCCTGTGCACCGCCTTCAACGATCAGCCGACCAAGGCCTCGCGCCCCTACGACAAGGACCGCGACGGTTTCGTCATGGGCGAAGGTGCGGGCATTGTGGTGCTGGAGGAATACGAACATGCCAAGGCGCGCGGTGCCAAGATCTACGCCGAAGTGCTGGGTTACGGCCTGTCGGGTGACGCCTACCACATCACCGCACCGTCGGAAGACGGCGACGGCGGCTACCGCGCCATGGTCGCTGCGGCCAAAAACGCGGGTATTGACCCGGCCGAGATCGACTACGTCAATTCGCACGGCACCTCGACCATGGCCGACGGCATTGAACTGAAGGCTATCGAGAAGTTTCTGGGTGAGCGCGCGGCCACCGGTACGGTGTCCTCGACCAAGTCGGCGATCGGCCACCTGCTGGGTGGGGCAGGCGCGGTCGAAGCCATCTTCTGCGCCCTGGCCATCCGCGACCAGATCGCGCCACCGACCATCAATCTCGACAATCCGGCCTATGAAACCCCCATCGACCTTGTGCCGCATAAGGCCAAGCCGATGACGATCAACAAGGTTCTGTCGAACTCGTTCGGCTTCGGCGGTACCAATGCCGCCCTGATCCTCGGCAAAGTGGACTAAGATGGCGAAGCAGAAGGCCCGCCCAGCCCCGCGGCGCAAAGACCGGCGTCTGATGGCGCCGGTGGCGGGCCTCTTGTCCGGTATCGTCCTGCTGCTTCTGGCGGCAGGACTGTTCGTTTTTGCCAATACCTATGGCCCCGGACCTTCGGCGAAATCCGGAAATGTCACCGCCGTGACGGTCGAACGCGGGCAGGGGCTCAATGCCATTGCACGTAAGCTGAAGCAGCAGGGCGTCATCCGTTCGGTGACCTTCTTCCGAATCGCTGCCAAGCTGGATGGCCGCGACAATGCCCTACGCGCCGGGACCTATGAATTTCCGTCGCGCCTGTCGATGATCGGTGTCCTCAATCAGATCCTTGAGGGCCGTGTGGTGCAGCACTTCATCACCATCCCTGAAGGCCGCACCTCGGCGCAGGCGGTACGCATTCTGATGGCGACCAAGGGCCTGACCGGCGATGTCGAAGTGCCGCCGGAAGGGTCTATCTTGCCTGAAACCTATCAGTACGAGATCGGTGAAACCCGTCAGTCGGTGCTGGATCGTATGCTGGCCGCCGGGCGTGAAACGCTCGATGAGCTGTGGGCCACACGCGCGCAGGACTTGCCGCTGAAAACCAAGGAAGAAGCGCTGATCCTCGCTTCGGTCGTCGAGAAGGAAACGGGTCTGGCCCATGAGCGCCCGAAGGTCGCGGCCGTGTTTGTGAACCGCCTGCGTCAGGGGATGCGTCTGCAATCTGACCCGACCGTGGTCTATGCGGTGTCCAAGGGCGAGCCTCTGGGGCGTGGGTTGAGGCGCTCCGAACTGGATACGCCCAGCCCGTGGAACACCTATCTGATCGACGGTCTGCCGGTCACCCCGATCGCCAATCCGGGCAAGGAGTCTTTAAAGGCCGTGCTCAATCCACCGTCGAGCAAGGACGTGTATTTCGTTGCGGACGGCACGGGCGGCCACGTCTTCGCCGAAACCTACGAGCAGCACCTGATCAATGTCGCCAAATGGCGTCAGATCGAGGCGCAGGCCACGCCCGCTTCGGCCCAACCCGTCAAGGACACCGGTAAATGACCCTGTCGAGCATGACCGGCTTTGGCCGGGTGGAAGGCCATCATGGGACGGTCGCCTGGGTTTATGAGGTGCGTTCGGTCAATGGGCGCTCATTGGACCTCAAGACGCGCGTGCCGTCAGGCTACGACTATGTGGAGCGGGCGGCGCGTGATCTGGTCAAGCAGCGTTTTCAGCGCGGTCAGGTGTCGCTGAACCTCAGCCTCCAGACGACCGAGGTCCAGACGGGATACAGCATTAATCACGCTGTCCTCAACCAGTATCTCGAAGTGGGGCAGGGCCTGATGCAGGCCGGTCAGGCGACCATGCCGTCGCTGGACGGGCTTTTGTCCCTGCGCGGCGTCATCGAAGCGGCCAGCGCGGAAACCAGTACCGACGTGGCGGCGCTGGAAGCGCCCCTGCTGGCCGATCTGGGAGCGGTGCTTGAACACCTGAAAACCGCGCGTCAGGACGAGGGGCGGGCGCTATTTGAGGTGCTGAGGCAGCACCTGAGCGCCATGACAGACGCCGTGGACCGGGCTGAGGCGCTGGCGGCGCAGCAGACCGAAGTGATCCGCGAACGCTTCACCCGGCGTCTGAATGAGCTTTTGCCCGATGCTGACCTTCAGGAGCGCATCCTTCAGGAAGCTGCCGTCATGGCCGTCAAGGCCGATGTGCGCGAGGAACTGGACCGACTGCGCACCCATATCACCTCCGCGCACACGCTCCTCAGCGACAGCCAGTCGCAGGGGCGCAAGCTCGATTTCCTGTCACAGGAATTCATGCGCGAGGCCAATACCCTCTGTTCGAAAGCCGCCTTCAGCGACCTGACCAAGGTGGGGCTGGAGTTAAAGTCGGTTATCGACCAGTTCCGAGAACAGGTTCAAAACGTAGAGTAATATGCCTAATTCCCAACGTCTTCGCCGCGGCCTCATGCTGATCGTTTCCTCGCCTTCGGGCGCGGGTAAGACCTCGCTGTGCCGCCGCCTGATGGCCGATCACGCCGATCTGGATCTGTCGATTTCGGTGACCACCCGCTCACCGCGCCCCGGTGAAAAGGACGGCCGTGAATATCACTTCATCAGCGACGCGGCGATGGATGATCTGGTCAAAAACGACGCCCTGCTGGAATGGGCGGCGGTGCACGACCATCGCTATGGCTCGCCGCGCGAACCTGTGGAAAAAGCCCTGTCTCAGGGCCAGAACGTTTTGTTCGACATCGACTGGCAGGGGGCGCAGCGCATCTCGGCCAAGGCGCCGTCGGACGTGGTGCGTGTCTTCATCCTGCCGCCGTCGATGGAAGAACTGAAGCGTCGCCTCTATGCCCGCGCGCAGGACGCCGACGACGTGATCCAGCGCCGTCTGAGCCGTGCCAAGGGCGAGATCGCGCATTGGGCCGAATACGACTATGTCATTCTGAATGATGATTTCGACCGCTCCTATGCCGAGCTGGTGCATATCTATCATTCAGAAACGGCGCGCCGGTCGCGTGGCCTGTGGATCGCTCCGTTCGTCGATGAGCTGATGGGTGAAGATATTTAGCTCATTATGTGTCTGCCGTAGACGTCATAATGCGGATTTTGCATTCTGCCGGTCGGTGACTTCGCCATCGTGATGTTGTTTGAAATGGTGGTTTGAACGCTATAATACCAACGGCCGAAGATGCTGACCGCATCCGGCCGTTGAGAACTCGAGAATGTCTCATATGTATCAGTGACATGAGAAATTCTCGAACGGAATACCAAGAGTCATTTTCAATGACCCTTGGTATAATTCCACTGGGAATCAGTCTGCTTCAAACGAGCTAAGCGCTGGGGACAGGCTGTGTTTCGCCTCGGCACGTAGCCGGGCCCTGCGGTAAAGCGTCGCCAATAAGCCGCATTTGCCCGCAATAAGCCGGATATGACCGTGATCAGGGCTTTGCGCGAGGGGCGGGCTTTGATACACACGACGCAATATGATGCGGACGCTCTTCGTAACGGAACCGCGTCGCGGTGACGGAGGGTGTTTGTGAAGTCCACTGAGCGTTGGTTCGCCATGGCGGGGGTGGTGCTGATGTCGATGGTGGCCATCGCTGGCTTCGCTATCGCCATCTATGCCGCATGGCTGTTCCACGACCTGCCCGACGGCAATGAAATTGTCGATTATCGCCCGCCCACCTCGACGCGCCTGTTTGCCTGGGACGGCACGCTGATCGGTGAGTTCGCGCAGGAACGCCGTATCTTCATCCCCTATAACCGCATCCCTGAGCGCGTCAGCCGCGCCTTTCTGGCTGCCGAAGACCGCAACTTCTTCAACCATTCCGGCGTCGATGTCGGGGGCCTGTCGCGGGCCATGGTCAAGAATGTCATCAATTTTGTGCAGGGCCGCCGCCTCGAAGGCGGATCGACCATCACCCAGCAGGTGGCCAAGAACGTCCTGTTGTCGAACGAGCGGACCATCGGGCGCAAGCTGAAAGAATTTATTCTGGCGCGGCGGCTGGAAACCTCGCTGACCAAGGAACAGATTCTCGAACTCTATCTGAACGACATCTATCTGGGCTATCGCTCGAACGGGATTGGTACGGCGGCCTATAACTATTTCGGCAAGTCGGTCGATCAGTTGACCCTCGCCGAGACCGCCTATCTGGCGGCCCTGCCCAAGGGACCGCACAACTACCATCCCATCCGTCGCAAGGATCAGGCCATTGCCCGCCGCAACTGGATTCTGGGCGAGATGGCGTCGGTAGGCTGGGTGACCAAGGCCGAGGCCGAGGCCGCCATGCGTGAGGACCTGGTGGTGCAGTCGGCCCCGCAGCGCGCCAAGTATCGCGATGCCGACTTCTTCGTCTCTGAGGTTGAGCGTCGCTCCAAGGCCCTGTTCGGAGAAGATATCTACTCCGCCGGCTACTATATGAAGACCACGCTTGACCCCAAGCTCCAGACGGCGGCGCGCATCGCCCTGATGGACGGGCTTGAGCTGTACGACCGTCGTCACGGCTGGCGCGGCGCGTGGGGCAATATCGGCAGCATCAACGAAGGCTGGCAGCAGGAGGCCGCCGCCGTCGAGGCCAAGTTGCCGGAGCGGCGTCGCGCCCCCTTTGAGCGTCCCGACTGGCAGGTTGCGGTGGTCGAACGCCCCGGTGGCTCCATCCGTCTGGCCGAGGCCCCGGCGGGCGAAAATCACGGTACTCTTCGCGCTTCGGATGTGGCGTGGGCGCAGGGCGGGGCGGGGCTCAAGGCCGGCGACCTGATCTATGTGGCGCGCGACGCCACAGGCGCCTATGCGCTCAAGCAGGTGCCGGCGGTCAATGGCGCGCTAGTCGCGGTTGATCCGTGGACGGGCCGCGTCGTGGCCATGGTCGGCGGTTACTCCTTCTCGCTGTCGAAGTTCAACCGCGCCACGCAGGCCAAGCGTCAGCCGGGTTCGGCCATAAAACCGTTCATCTACGCCACCGCGCTGGAGGGTGACTTCACGCCGGCCTCGATCGTGGTCGATGGCCCGATCACCTTCAAGGGGGCCAATGGCGAGGCGTGGTCGCCCAAGAACTATTCGCGCACCTATTACGGGCCGCAAACCCTGCGCAAGGGGCTGGAGCTGTCGCGTAACGCCATGACCGTGCGCCTCGCCGATAAGGTGGGTATGAAGACGGTGGCGGCGAAGGTCGTGCAATATGGTGCGGTCGATAGTATGGAACCCTATCTGTCGAACGCGCTGGGTTCGACCGAAACGACGCCCTATCAGCTCACCGCCGCCTATTCGGCCTTCGTCAATGGCGGGCGGCGCATCAAGCCGCACCTGATCGAGCTGGTGCAGGATTATCAGGGCAAGGTCATCTACCGCGCCGATCAGCGCAAGTGCCCGGCGGGTTGCACCCGCGCCTTTGACGGTACGGAATCGCCGCGCCTGACCCCCGAAGGTCAGCAGGTGATGGACCCCATCGTCGCCTATCAGATCAACTCCTTCCTGCAAGGCGTGGTGCAGCGCGGTACGGCGGCGCGCGCCAGTGCGCTGGGCATCCCGCTGGGCGGCAAGACCGGCACGACCAATGAATACCGCTCGGCGTGGTTCGTCGGCTTTACGCCCGATCTGGTGGCCGGGGTGTTTGTCGGCTTTGACGACAACCGTTCTCTGGGTGAGTCGGAAACCGGCGGTTCGGCGGCCCTGCCGATTTTTATCGACTTCATGGCGGCGGCCACCAAGAACAAGCCTGTCAGGGACTTCCGCAAGCCAAAGGACGCGGTCTATGTGTCCATCCGTGGCCACGAAGAAGCCTTCCGTCCGGGGACTGAGCCGAAGCCCATCGAGCGCACACCCGATGTGGTGGATGGGCCCAAACCCTATACCGAGGTGTGGCGCGATGGCCTGACCGGGCAGCCGTCCAATCAGGCGACGCCGCAGGAACAGCCGAAAAAGAAGAAGTACGTCGATGAAATCGAGGAAGAGGTTCTTTACTGAACTTCTTCCGCTCGCGGCCGCCTGACCGCGAAACGTGTTGCCATTTCGCGCGGGCGCGGCTATCCCCCACGGCTATCTTTTTTACCGTAAGGACATTGTAATGCGACTGGATGTTGAGGCTTCGGCCAGGGACATCGAGCAATCCATCGGATTGCTCAGGAGGCGTCTTTGACTGGGACGTCGCTCTAAGACGTCTCGACGAACTGAATGCGCGGGTCGAAGACCCGACGCTGTGGGACAAGCCCGAAGAGGCGCAGTCCGTGATGCGCGAACGCACCAAGCTGAGCGGTGGCGTCGATGCGGTCAACAGCCTGACCAAAGAGCTTCAGGACGCGCTCGACTATGCCGAGCTGGCCGATATGGAGGGCGACGAGGAACTGCTCGAAGAAGCCCGCGCCATGCTGAAAGCCATCAAGGACAAGGCCGCGCGCGCCGAGCTTGAGGCGCTCCTGTCCGGCGAAGCCGACGGCAACGACGCCTATGTCGAAATCAATTCCGGGGCCGGGGGCACGGAGTCGTGCGACTGGGCCGGTATCCTTTTGCGCATGTACACGCGCTGGGCCACCCAGCACGGTATGACGGTAACCATCGAAGAAGAGACGCCCGGCGAACAGGCGGGCATCAAGTCGGCGACCATCATGGTCAAGGGCACCAATGCCTATGGCTGGCTGAAGACCGAGGCCGGGGTGCACCGTTTGGTGCGTATCTCGCCCTTCGATTCCAATGCGCGTCGCCACACCTCCTTTGCCTCGGTGTGGGTCTATCCGGTGGTTGATGACACCATCGTCATCGACATCAATCCGGCCGATGTGCGCACCGATACCTACCGCGCGTCGGGGGCGGGCGGTCAGCACGTCAACAAGACCGACTCGGCGGTGCGTCTGACGCACATCCCGACCGGTATCGCCGTGGCCTGTCAGGCCGGACGGTCGCAGCACGCCAACCGCGACGAAGCGTGGAAGATGCTGCGCGCACGCCTGTACGAGTTGGAACTGCAAAAGCGCGAGGCGGCGCAAGCCGCTCTCGAAGACCAGAAGACCGATATCGGCTGGGGTCACCAGATTCGATCCTACGTGCTTCAGCCCTATCAGATGGTCAAGGACCTGCGTACCGACGTCGAAACCTCGGATTCGCAAGGGGTTCTGGACGGTGATCTGGACGCCTTCATGGGGGCGTCTCTGGCCCAGCGGGTCGGCGCGACCCGCGATGCCGTCGAAGAGTAAACCGAAAGCCGGGGCACAAACCCCGGCTTTTTTTGTACTCATAGCCGATACGCCCATGCCGCCCGCCCTTCGCCGCTCACTGGATTTGATCCGTCGTCTGATGCCCCCCGAACAGCCGTGGTGGCTGATCGGCTCGGCGGCCCTGTTTCTGAGCGGGGTGCGGGTTACGGTGCGCGACGTGGACGTTTATGGCCCTTCAGAGGTCATTGAGGCCGCCCGGATCGCCCTGGGCGTGCCCGTGAGTGCGCCGCGCGCCGACGATCGCTTTCGCTCCCGCCCTTATTTCCAGTATCGTCCACCGGGCGGGCTGGAGATCGACTTTATGGGCGGATTGCAGGTGTTTTCAGCGGGTGACTGGTGTGAATTGCAAATCGAAAGTGATGCATGGATCGAAGGGGTGCGGGTGCCGTCAATCCCTGACCAATTAGCGATCTTGCAGCTATTCGCCCGCAAAAAAGATTTAGAGCGCGCCGCGGTGTTGCGGTGCCTGAATAAGGCTCTGTACTGATCATGCCCGATGCCGAGGATCAGCAACACTGTGATAAAGACGTCCTGATACTGGCCTTTGCCAGATTGGCGGCCACAGAAGGCTGGACGGAAAAGACGCTGACGCGCTTTTGCCGTGAGCACGGGATAACGGCCACAGAGCAGGGGCAATACTGGCCTAACGGCATTCGTAGCCTTGGCCATGGTCTGAATATCTATGCGGACGCTCATACGCAGGCCGATTTTCAGCAAAAGGGGAAACAGCCTCTGTCTCTTATCCTGAGACGTCGGTTTGAACAAAATGAGCCTTTCAAATTCTCTGTCCTCAGCTTAGCCCGATCAGATCTATGGCACCCTGTCGATACGTTTCGGCGAACGTGGAAGACAGCTTCGCTGTTTTGGCAGGTTCAAGACAGGCCCATATCCGGGGCAACCCTCTGGCAAAATCTGAAAACAGGGTTGCTGGTTATTTTCTACAGCCTGTGTGTGCTTATCTGGCTGTCAGATAAACCGCCATACCGGCGCCTTGGGGTTTGGGTGCAGGTGACGGCCCGTATTTTAGGGGCAAGATAGTCATGGATTGGTTCGCACTTGTGATGCCTGCTGATCGGCGGGCTCTTGCAAAACAGTTGTTGGTCACGATCGAGGAGGTAGGTGCAAATAGAAAAGCCCTGTGTCTGGCATCTATCGAAACTTTTGGCCATTCAAGCTATTGGAAAAAGATATTCCCCTCCGGTGTGACCGAAGTTCTCTGGTTCATTAGTGAGGTATCAGACGCCAGTATGGCGTCGGCCTTTTCTATGGTGCCAGCCAACGACATGAAGGCGGTCATAGACACGCGATTTGAGCAGAACCGCGACTTAAAGCGGTTTGTCTGGCAGGTGATGATTTACGATCTTCGACATCCAATTCAGGCGTTGAAACGCATGCAACGGACGGCCGGTGTTATGATGGATTGCCTCGGGGCCCGTCCAGCACCGAGGTTCTTTCATCTGGCATCACTGAATCTGGTCTACACGATGATTGTGTTTGTCTGGTTGACAGATCGCACGCCCGAAAATCGACGGACAAAGGCTGTAACTCAGGTGGCGATGCGCTGGCTCGGCCTTTGATCGTGGGCGCAGGTTCAAAATCTGCTAAGGCGTCCATACGCCTTGGATGCCTTGTCATTTCCTGCGCGCCCTGCCTTACTGAGGGGCAATGGAGGCGGAGATGTGGAAATGGATCGGTGTGCTGTGGTGTCTGGCCGGACCGGCGATAGCGGCGGACTACTACGTCAATGGGACGACAGGTAACGACGCCCAGCCGGGTACTCAGGCGCAACCCTGGCGCAGCCTCAGCCGCGTCAATGCCCAGACGCTTGAACCCGGCGACCGTATTCTGCTGGCGCGTGGCACGGCCTTTGTCGGGCATCTGACTATCGCCCAGTCCGGCACCGAGGCCAAACCCATCGTGGTCAGCGCCTATGGCGAGGGGCCCGCGCCGAAGCTGATGAACCCGCGCTTCGGGCTGGAATTCGGGCGGGTCGTATCGGTGTACGGCAGCTATGTGACCGTCGAAAACCTCTACCTCTATGACGGGGCCACCCCGCCGCCGGATGAGCCGCCCTTGCCGTGGAAGGAAAGCCACCAGCACAAATTGGTGACCGATATGGCCGGTATCTATACCGATGCGGCCACTCACCACGTCACCCTGCAAAACAATGAATTCAACAACATGCCGGTGGGTGTTCGCGTGCGTGGCGCGAACTCACTTGTAAAAAGCAATTATTTTCACGACGCCTCGCGCATCACTGAATACTGGGGCGCGATGGCCATTGTCATCGTCGGGCCGCACAATGAGGTGGCGCACAACCGCATCGAAAACTACGGCTTTTACGGCGGGGCCTATGTCAATGACGGAGCGGCGGTCGAACTGGACGGCGAGGACCGTTTCTTCGACGCGCACCATACCTTTGTGCACCACAATCTGTCGCGCAATACCAAGGGCGGCTTTCTGGAAATCGCTGGCAATACGCACGACGTGACCATCGCCAACAATATCAGCGACGATGTCGATAAGTTCGTCGGCACCAATGGCATCCGTAATCTGAAGATCGACGGCAATATTATCATCCGTACACGGATTCCGGACATCACGGACAAGGACTTCTGGTCGTTGCGCGCGATCTTCTGGTCGATCTGCTGGAACGGCTGCGCCGGCGACCGCGACGCCGGGGTGAGCATCACCAACAACATCTTCTATCTGACGGCCCCGCATCGCATCTATCTGGGGCCGGAAAATCCGCACGGCTTTATGTCGGCCACGCACAGCGCCAATCTCTACTGGTCGCCGGACGGGGACGCCGCCGCCCTGCTGGGTCAGCCACTGGGGGCCGGGGAGGCCATTGCCGATCCGGGGTTTAAAGACCTGCTGGACGGGGATTACGGGCGGCAAACGCAATGAAACGTCCTGATCCCGCAACACAAAATGTCGAGCGCAATATTGAGCGCGCCCGTTCGCTCTTCTTTCAATTAGCCGATAAGTATGCCTTAAAGTTGGAGTGGGATGAGACGTCTCCGGTTGAACTCGCGGCGACGCTGCCCCAGCAGCCTGGCCTTGATTGGCCATTATGGTTGTGTTTGCAGAATAATGATGAGCTTTGGATAGTGAGCCGCTTTTTTACATTCTCGTGGTTTCCTATGAACGATGCCAAAGTAGAGGCAGCGATTGCTGAGGCTTTGGACGGTATTCTGTCAGGAGGATTGCAACTCAGGTGTGTTTACGGATCACTAGGTCAATCGCCGTGCCGAGTGGAACTTGAAACGGGCGCTTTCGATAAGGGGCCTTCGCTGGCTTCATACGGGTTTGGGCCGATATTTTTCAGATTCGGTGGTGCCGAGGTGATCCTGCGCAATGGTCATCCTACGATTAAAACGGGCCGTGCGGTGAAGCTGCCCTTACCGTGATGTGTGCCTGACCATCGAAGCGACGATCACAAAAAATAATCCCCCACACCCCCTCGACAAGCGGGGGCGGTTGCGCTATGGCATCCTCCCTTTTAAGGCGTATTGCGTCTTTAAGCCTGCCCGAATGCCGGTCTTCTGCTCTTTCCACCGGCGATGGGGCCTGACTTTCTGTTTTGGAAAGTTATTGAAAAACAGCGTCTTTGACCGCAAGCGGTCATAAAAGAGCGGGCGCATCCAACTGTTTCTCAATGCCCCATCCGGGGTCTCTCGACACATTCACTGCGTCTCAAACGCTTTACAGGAACAACGATGGCCTTATCGTTCACCGAAAAGAAGCGGATTCGGAAGTCTTTTGGCCGAATCCCCGAAGCGATCCGTATGCCGAACCTGATCGAGGTTCAGCGCTCCTCCTACGAACAATTCCTGCAACGTTTCGTCCGCGCTTCGGAGCGCGTTGACGACGGTCTGGAAGCCGTGTTCAAGAGCGTCTTCCCGGTCAAGGACTTCAACGAGCGTGCGACCCTCGAATACGTCTCTTATGAGTTCGAAGAGCCGAAATACGACGTCGAAGAGTGCATTCAGCGCGACATCACCTATGCCGCCCCGCTGAAGGTCAAGCTGCGTCTGATCGTGTTTGAAACGGACGAGGACACGGGTGCCCGTTCGGTGAAGGACATCAAGGAGCAGGACGTCTATATGGGCGATATCCCGCTCATGACGGACAAGGGCACCTTTATCGTCAATGGCACCGAGCGCGTGATCGTGTCGCAGATGCACCGTTCGCCGGGCGTCTTCTTCGACCACGACAAGGGCAAGACCCATTCGTCGGGCAAGCTCCTGTTCGGCGCGCGTATCATCCCGTACCGCGGTTCGTGGCTCGATTTCGAATTCGACGCCAAGGACATCGTCTATGTGCGTATCGACCGCCGCCGCAAGCTGCCCGCCACGACCTTCCTGTCGGCGCTGGGCATGGACGGCGAAGAAATCCTCACCACCTTCTACGACGTTGTGCCCTATGAGAAGCGCGATGCCGGTTGGGTCACGCCGTACAAGTTCGAGCGCTGGCGCGGGGTGAAGCCGGAATTCGACCTGATCGACGCCGACTCGGGCGAAGTGGTCGCGCAGGCCGGGACCAAGATTTCGGCGCGTACCGCCAAGAAGCTGGGCGACACGGTCAAGGCGCTGCTGCTGTCGCCGGACGCCCTGAATGGCAAGTATCTGGCGCGCGACGCGGTCAATTTCGAGACCGGTGAAATCTACGCCGAAGCCGGTGACGAGCTGGACCCCGCCGCCATCAAGGTGCTGGAAGAGCAGGGCTTCACCACTATCGACGTGCTCGATATCGACCACGTGACCGTGGGCGCCTATCTGCGCAACACGCTGCGCGTCGATAAGAACACGTCGCGCGAAGACGCGCTGTTCGACATCTACCGCGTCATGCGTCCGGGCGAGCCCCCCACGATCGAAGCTGCCGAAGCCATGTTCCAAGGCCTGTTCTTCGAACTGGAGCGCTACGACCTGTCGGCCGTGGGTCGCGTCAAGATGAACATGCGTCTTGAGCAGGACGTCGCTGACTCCGAGCGCACCCTGCGCAAGGACGATATTCTGAAGATCCTGCGCATCCTGATCGGTCTGCGCGACGGTCGCGGCGAAATCGACGATATCGACAACCTCGGTAACCGTCGCGTGCGTTCGGTGGGCGAGCTGCTGGAAAACCAGTACCGCGTCGGCCTGCTGCGCATGGAACGCGCCATCAAGGAGCGCATGTCGTCGGTCGATATCGACACCGTCATGCCGCACGATCTGATCAATGCCAAGCCGGCCGCGGCGGCGGTGCGTGAATTCTTCGGCTCGTCGCAGCTGTCGCAGTTCATGGACCAGACCAACCCGCTGTCGGAAATCACGCATAAGCGTCGCCTGTCGGCCCTTGGGCCGGGCGGTCTGACGCGCGAACGCGCAGGCTTCGAAGTCCGCGACGTGCACCCGACCCACTATGGCCGTATCTGCCCGATTGAAACGCCGGAAGGCCCGAACATCGGTCTGATCAACTCGCTGGCCACCCACGCCCGCGTCAACAAGTACGGTTTCATCGAAAGCCCGTACCGCAAGGTCATCGACGGCAAGCCGCAGGACGAAGTCGTCTATATGTCGGCGATGGAAGAGTCCAAGCACGTCATCGCTCAGGCCAATATCAAGCTGGGCAGCGAAGGCATTGTCGAAGACCTCGTGCCGGGCCGTGTCAACGGTGAGCCGGGTCTGCAACCAGCCCCGACCGTCGATTATATGGACGTGTCGCCGAAGCAGGTCGTTTCGGTCGCCGCTGCGCTGATCCCGTTCCTCGAAAACGACGACGCCAACCGCGCGCTGATGGGTTCGAACATGCAGCGTCAGGCCGTGCCGCTGGTGAAGGCCGATGCGCCCTTCGTCGGCACCGGCATGGAATCGGTCGTCGCCCGCGACTCAGGCGCGACCATCGCCGCCCGCCGCACCGGCGTGATCGAGCAGGTGGACGCCACCCGTATCGTCGTGCGCGCCACGGATGAGCTCGACCCCACCAAGCCGGGCGTCGATATCTACCGTCTGTCGAAGTTCCAGCGTTCCAACCAGAACACCTGTATCAACCAGCGTCCGATCGTGAACGTGGGTGACAAGGTGTCGGCCGGTGACATCATCGCGGACGGTCCGTCTACCGATCTCGGCGATCTGGCTCTGGGCCGCAACGTCCTCGTGGCCTTCATGCCGTGGAACGGCTACAACTTCGAAGACTCGATCCTGATTTCCGAACGCATCGTGCGCGACGACATCTTCACCTCTATCCACCTGGAAGAGTTTGAAGTCATGGCCCGCGACACGAAGCTTGGGCCGGAAGAAATCACCCGCGACATCCCGAACGTCGGCGAAGAAGCCCTGCGCAACCTCGACGAAGCCGGTATCGTGGCCATCGGTGCCGAAGTGCAGCCGGGCGACATCCTTGTCGGCAAGGTGACGCCGAAGGGCGAAAGCCCGATGACGCCGGAAGAAAAGCTGCTGCGCGCCATTTTCGGTGAAAAGGCTTCGGACGTGCGCGACACCAGCTTGCGTCTGCCCCCCGGCGTTGCCGGTACCATCGTCGAAGTCCGCGTCTTCAACCGTCACGGTGTGGACAAGGACGAACGCGCCATGGCTATCGAGCGCGCCGAAATCGAGCGTCTGGGCAAGGACCGCGACGACGAACTGTCGATCCTTGAACGCAACATCTATGGCCGCCTGAAGGAAGTCATCCTCGGTCAGACCGCCGTTTCGGGCCCGAAGGGTCTGGGTCGCGGTGAAATCACCGAAGAGAAGCTCTCCGAAATCTCGAAGGGCCTGTGGTGGCAGATCGCGCTCGAAGATGAGAAGCTGATGGGCGAACTGGAGGCCATGAAGCGCCAGTTCGAAGACGCCCGCAAGCGTCTGGACCGTCGCTTTGAGGACAAGGTCGAAAAGCTGCAACGCGGTGACGAACTGCCGCCGGGCGTCATGAAGATGGTCAAGGTCTTCGTGGCCGTGAAGCGCAAGCTTCAGCCGGGCGACAAGATGGCCGGCCGTCACGGCAACAAGGGGGTTATCTCCAAGATCCTCCCGGTCGAAGACATGCCGTTCCTCGCCGATGGTGAGCACGTCGATATCGTGCTGAACCCGCTGGGCGTGCCGTCGCGCATGAACGTCGGTCAGATCTTCGAAACCCACCTCGGCTGGGCCTGCGCCAATATCGGCAAGCAGATCACCAACCTGCTCGAAGAGTGGCAGAACGGCGGTCAGAAGCAGGCGCTTATCGACCACCTGAAGGGCGCTTACGGTGCTGATCAGGAACTGCCGGAAACGGAAGAAGAGCTGATCCAACTGGCCAAGAACCTCGCGCGTGGCGTGCCGATTGCGACCCCGGTCTTTGACGGTGCGCACATCAACGACATCGAGAACATGCTTGAGTTTGCCGGTCTTGATCGTTCGGGTCAGTCGATCCTGTACGATGGTCTGACGGGTGAGCAGTTCAAGCGTCCAGTCACCGTCGGCATCATCTACATGCTGAAGCTGCACCACCTTGTCGATGACAAGATCCACGCACGCTCCATCGGGCCATACTCGCTCGTCACCCAGCAGCCGCTGGGCGGTAAGGCGCAGTTCGGCGGTCAGCGCTTCGGGGAAATGGAGGTCTGGGCTCTGGAAGCCTATGGTGCCGCCTATACCCTGCAGGAAATGCTGACCGTGAAGTCGGACGACGTCGCCGGCCGGACCAAGGTGTACGAAGCCATCGTCCGCGGCGACGACAGCTTCGAAGCCGGTATCCCGGAAAGCTTCAACGTCCTGATCAAGGAAATGCGTTCGCTGGGTCTGAACGTGGAACTGGAAAACGGGCAGGGATAGTCCTGACCTTCGCCTACGCTCCTCCCCTGCGAAGCGGGGGAGGGGGACCACGAAGTGGTGGAGGGGGCCTTCTCCCGCATCGCTGCCCACTAAGTTCTAATGACGGAAAGCTGGAATTCATATGAACCAGGAAGTCCTCAATATCTTCAATCCGGTCCAGGTCGCCCCGACCTTCGACCAGATCCGCATCACCCTGGCCTCGCCCGAAAAGATCCTGTCGTGGTCGTTCGGTGAGATCAAGAAGCCGGAAACCATCAATTACCGCACGTTCAAGCCGGAACGTGACGGCCTGTTCTGCGCCCGTATCTTCGGTCCGACCAAGGACTACGAATGCCTGTGCGGCAAGTACAAGCGCATGAAGTACAAGGGCATTATCTGCGAAAAGTGCGGCGTCGAAGTGACCCTGTCGCGCGTTCGCCGTGAACGCATGGGCCATATCGAGCTGGCGTCGCCGGTCGCGCACATCTGGTTCCTGAAGTCGCTCCCCAGCCGCATCGCCATGTTCCTCGACATGGCGCTGAAGGACGTTGAGCGCGTTCTGTACTTCGAAAACTACATCGTCACCGAGCCGGGCCTGACGCCGCTGAAGCTCAACTCGCTGCTCAGCGAAGACGAGTACTATCGCTATCAGGAAGAGTTCGGCGACGACAGCTTCACCGCTGAAATCGGGGCCGAAGCCATCCGCAATATGCTGATGTCGATGGACCTCAACGAGGTCGCCGACAAGCTGCGCGCCGAGCTGGCCGACAATCCGTCGGAAATGAAGGCCAAGAAGGCCTCCAAGCGCCTCAAGCTGATCGAAAACTTCATTGAATCCGGCAACCGCCCGGAATGGATGGTGCTGACGGTCGTGCCGGTCATTCCGCCGGAACTGCGCCCGTTGGTGCCGCTGGACGGTGGCCGCTTCGCCACCTCGGACCTCAACGACCTCTATCGCCGCGTCATTAACCGCAACAACCGTCTGAAGCGCCTGATGGAACTGCGCGCGCCGGACATCATCATCCGCAACGAAAAGCGGATGTTGCAGGAATCGGTCGATGCCCTGTTCGACAACGGCCGTCGCGGTCGCGTTATCACCGGCGCCAACAAGCGTCCGCTGAAGTCGCTGGCCGACATGCTGAAGGGTAAGCAGGGTCGCTTCCGTCAGAACCTGCTCGGTAAGCGCGTGGACTATTCCGGTCGTTCGGTTATCACCGTCGGTCCGGAACTGAAGCTGCACGAATGCGGCCTGCCCAAGAAGATGGCGCTGGAACTGTTCAAGCCCTTCATCTATGCGCGTCTCGACGCCAAGGGCCTGTCGGGCACCGTCAAGCAGTCCAAGCGCATGGTCGAGCGCGAGCAGCCGCAGGTGTGGGACATCCTCGAAGAGGTCATCCGCGAACACCCGGTCCTGCTCAACCGCGCCCCGACCCTGCACCGCCTCGGCATTCAGGCCTTTGAGCCGAAGCTGATCGAAGGTAAGGCGATCCGTCTGCACCCGCTCGTCTGTTCGGCGTTCAACGCCGACTTCGACGGCGACCAGATGGCCGTCCATGTGCCGCTGTCGCTCGAAGCGCAGCTTGAAGCGCGCGTGCTGATGATGTCCACCAACAACATCCTCAGCCCCGCCAACGGCAAGCCGATCATCGTGCCGTCGCAGGACATCGTGCTGGGTCTCTACTACCTGTCGCTGGTCAAGGACGGTGAGTTGGGTGAAGGCATGATCTTCGCCGACCTCAACGAAATCCAGTCGGCGCTTGATGCCGGCGTGGTTTCCATGCACGCCAAGGTCAAGTGCCGCTTCACCGAAGTGGACCCGGACGGCGTTCAGCGCACCCGCGTCATCGACACGACGCCGGGCCGCATGAAGATCGCTGCCCTGCTGCCGCTGCACGCCTCCATCGGCGTCCGCGTTCTGGAAAAGAACCTGACCAAGAAGGAAATCGGTAACCTGATCGACGTGGTCTATCGCCACTGTGGTCAGAAGGCGACGGTGATCTTCGCCGACCAGATGATGGCTCTGGGCTTCAAGGAAGCCGCCCGCGCCGGTATCTCGTTCGGTAAGGACGACATCGTTATCCCCGAAACCAAGCACGGCATCGTCGAAGAGACGCGCAAGCTGGTGGAAGAATACGAGCAGCAATACGCCGACGGTCTGATCACCAAGGGTGAGAAGTACAACAAGGTGGTTGATGCCTGGTCCAAGGCGACCGACCGTGTGTCGGACGAGATGATGAAGGAAATCAGCCGCAAGCTGAAGACCGATGATGGCCGTGAAAAAGAGATCAACTCGATCTACATGATGGCCAACTCCGGTGCCCGTGGTTCGCAGGCCCAGATGAAGCAGCTCGGCGGGATGCGCGGCCTGATGGCCAAGCCGGACGGTTCGATCATCGAAACGCCGATCATCTCGAACTTCAAGGAAGGTCTGACCGTTCTTGAATACTTCAACTCGACCCACGGTGCGCGTAAGGGTCTGGCCGATACGGCTCTGAAGACGGCGAACTCCGGTTACCTGACCCGTCGTCTCGTGGACGTGGCTCAGGACTGCATCATCATGGAAGAGGACTGCGGCACGACCAAGGGCATCACCATGCGCGCCGTCGTCGAAGGCGGTGACGTGCTGGTGTCTCTAGGCGCGCGCGTTCTCGGTCGTACCACGGCCGAAGACATCAAGGACGTCGCTTCGGGCGAAGTCGTGGTGCCGGCTGACACCTATGTCGATGAAAACGTCGTCGATCAGATCGAAGCCTCCGGCGTTCAGTCGGTCAAGGTGCGCTCGGTTCTCACCTGTGAGGCCGAACAGGGCACCTGCGCCGCCTGCTACGGTCGTGACCTGGCCCGCGGCACCCGCGTCAATATGGGTGAAGCGGTAGGCGTCATCGCGGCTCAGTCGATCGGTGAACCGGGCACGCAGCTCACCATGCGTACCTTCCACATCGGCGGTACGGCTCAGGTGGCCGAGCAGTCCTTCTATGAGACGACGTCGGACGGCGTGATCAAGCTGTCGGCGGCTCCGACCGTTCGCGGCTCGCACGGCGACCTGATCTCCATGTCGCGCAACCTGATCATCACCATCTTCCACGATGGTAAGGATCGCGAAACCTATAAGGTGCCCTACGGCTCGCGTCTGCGTGTCGAAGAGGGCACCGAGGTCAAGAAGGGCCAGCGTCTGGCGGAGTGGGACCCCTATACCACCCCGATCATCACCGAAGTCGGCGGTAAGATCCGCTTCGAAGACCTGACCGAAGGTCAGTCGGTCCGCGAGGAAACCGACGAAGCCACCGGCATCACCAACCGCGTCGTCACCGACTTCCGCGCCTCTTCGCGCGCGGCGGATCTGCGTCCGACGCTCGGTCTGGTCGATGACAGCGGCGCCTATAAGCGTCTGTCGAACGGGGCCGAAGCCCGCTACCTGCTGCCGGTCGGGGCCATTCTCTCCGTCGGCAATGGCGACGAGGTCCGTCCGGGTGAAATCATCGCCCGTATCCCGACCGAAGGCGCCAAGACCCGCGACATCACCGGCGGTCTGCCGCGCGTCGCCGAACTGTTCGAAGCCCGCCGTCCGAAGGATTGCGCCGTCATCGCCGAAATGGATGGCCGCGTCGAATTCGGTCGCGACTACAAGAACAAGCGGCGCATCAAGATCACCCCGGAGGATGGCGGCGAACCCGTCGAATTCCTGATCCCGAAGGGCAAGCATATCTCCGTCCACGACGGCGATATCATCCAGAAGGGCGACTACATCATCGACGGCAACCCCGATCCGCACGATCTGCTGCGTATTCAGGGCGTTGAGGCGCTGGCCGAATACCTCGTCAACGAGGTGCAGGAGGTCTATCGTCTGCAAGGCGTGCCGATCAACGACAAGCACATCGAAGTCGTGGTCCGTCAGATGCTGCAAAAGGTCGAAATCCTGGAGCCCGGCGATACCGGCCTCATCAAGGGCGATCAGCTCGACAAGGGCGAAGTGGAAGCTGAGAACCTCAAGGCCGAAAAGCGTGGCGGTCGTCCGGCCCTCACGGCCCCGGTCCTGCTCGGTATCACCAAGGCCTCGCTCAACACCAAGAGCTTCTTCTCGGCCGCTTCGTTCCAGGAAACGACGCGCGTCCTGACCGAAGCCTCGGTGCAGGGCAAGATCGACACCCTCGACGGCCTGAAGGAAAACGTCATCGTCGGCCGTCTGATCCCGGTCGGCACCGGCGCCTACCTGCGCCGCCTGCAACGCATCGCCATGAAGCGCGACGAGGCTCTGGCCCATCAGCGCGAAGAGACGATGGAGCCGCTGCCGGCGGAAGTCCTGCTCGAAGGCCCTGTGGCTGAATAGTAAGGAAAGAAAGGCGAGGGGTCTCGACCCCTCGACCCCCAAACAAAAAAGCCTCCGGGGTTCGCTCCGGAGGCTTTTTTATAAGACCTGTCCCGCCGCCCAGCCCGACGACCAGGCCCACTGAAAATTATAGCCACCCAGCCAGCCCGTAACATCCAGCGCTTCGCCGATGATGTAGAGGCCGGGGCAAAGCTGGCTTTCCATGCTTTGCGATGACACTTGGGCCGTATCGACGCCCCCCACGGTCACCTCGGCGGTGCGGTAGCCTTCGGTGCCGTCCGGGATCAGCGCCCACGGCTGCATCAGAACCGTCAGCGCGCTTAAGCGCTTGTCCGAAAGGTCGGCAATGCGCGTCTCAGGGGCGATGATCGTGGCCTCCAGAATGCGCTCACTGAGGCGCGCCGGTACGAGGTCGGGCAGAACATTACCGATATGCTGGCGCGGCGTGGATTGGCGGCGCTCTTTCAAAACGGCCAAGGCATCGGTGCCCGGCAACAGGTCGATTTCCACCGTCTGTCCCGGCGTCCAGAAGGAGGAAATCTGTAACATGGCTGGCCCCGACAGGCCGCGGTGGGTAAACAGGAATCCATCCTCAAACACCGTCTTGCCGATGCGGGCGCGTGCCTGAAGAGAGACGCCGGAAAGCCCTGAAATATAATCGAGTTTTTGTCCGCCCAGCGTAAAGGGCACAAGGCCCGCACGCGGGGCAATCAGCCCATGCCCGAAGCGCTGCGCCACCTCATAGGCAAAGCCCGTCGCGCCCATCTTGGGGATCGACAGCCCCCCCGTGGCCAGCACCAGCTTCGTCGTCTCGATCACGCCATCCGGCAGGGACAGACGAAACCCCTCTGGCGTTTTGTCGAGCCCCTGCACCGGGCTTTGCAGCCACAGTTCGCCGCCGTGGGCGCGCAGATCACCCAGCAGCATGTCGATAATATCTTTGGCCGAATTATCGCAAAACAACTGACCTTCGGTCTTGTGGTGATAGGGGATGTTGTGGGCGATGACGCGGTCAAGAAAATCCCAGGGCCCGAAGCGTTTCAGCGCCGATTTGCAGAAATGCGGGTTTTGCGACAGATAGTGTTTGGGCGCGGCTTCAAGGTGCGTAAAGTTGCAGCGCCCGCCGCCGGAAATGCGGATCTTCTCCGCCGGGGCCCGCGCATGGTCGATGACGACCACCTTGCGACCGCGCTTTGCCGCTTCGATGCCGCACATCAATCCGGCGGCACCGGCCCCGATTATGACCGCATCAAAGCTACGCATGGACTTATCCCGAAAAATTTACCGCGACCTGACGCTTGGTCACGCTTGTGTCTGAAAAAATTGCCGTTAAGGTCAAGCCCGACGGCGTCAACTCAAGCGCCTTACACACACTCAGAGGAAATGACCATGTCCGATCTGGCCGCCATTACGCAAAAAATCACCGCCGCCGTGGGCGAAAACTCCGGTCTGGGCAAGATCGTCAAGCTCGACTTCGGTGACGATGGCAAGATCCTGATCAATGCCGCCAATGTGCCGAACGTTGTCTCCAACGAAGACGGCCCCGCCGATACCACGGTCGTCGTCTCCATCGACAACCTGAAGGCGCTGGCGCAGGGCCAGCTCGATCCGATGATGGCCTTCATGCAGGGCAAGCTGAAGATCATCGGCGATATGGGCATCGCCCAGAAGCTGGTGCCGCTGCTGAAAGGCTAAACATCTGGAACCCCGCTTCGGCGGGGTTTTTTGTTAGCCTGGTCCCGACCGATTGGGAGCCGATTGCGCGATCACGCGGTCGCCGACAAACGGATTGTGCGCGCGTTCGGCGGCGAAACTCGACATCGGGCCGTGGCCACAGACGAACTGCACATCCCCCAGCGGCCAAAGCCGCGTGGTGATGGCGTTGATCAGGTCGGCGTGGTTGCCGCGCGGAAAATCGGTACGCCCGATTGAGCCGCGAAACAGAATATCCCCCACCTGAGCGAACTGGCTTTCGGGGTGGTAGAAGATGACGTGGCCCGGCGTATGGCCGGGGCAGTGGATCACCTGCCATTCGGTTTCACCCAAGGACACTGTGTCGCCGTGCGTGAGCCAGCGCGTCGGCTCGAAGCTCTGAGCATCGTAAATGCCCCAGCGTTTGGCGTCTTCCGGGATGCGCTCGATCCAGAAGCGGTCGTCCGCGTGCGGGCCTTCGATAGGCGCGCCCGTCGCCTCATGCAGGGCCTGCGTCCCGCCAGCGTGGTCGGCGTGGCCGTGCGTCACCCAGATTTTCTCAACCGTCAGGCCGCGCCGCTTTATTTCGGCCAGCACCGGCTCGATATCGCCGCCGGGGTCGATCACGGCGGCTTTCTGCGTTTTTGTACACCACACGACGGTGCAGTTCTGCTGTAGCGGCGTGACGGGGGCGACGAACAGACGGATAGGGGGTTCAGCGGTCATCGGGTTTCCGGCAATGAAAAGGCTCCGGCCAGATATGACCGGAGCCTTGATAAACTACAAGCCTCAGACGGCCTATTTCACGTCATCGACGCCCTTGCCAAAGGCTTCGGCCGGAGACGCCAGATCGGTGTCTTCGGTAATGTCGATGCCTTTGGCGAGCTTCGACTGCCAGAAGCCATAGAGGGCATAGATCAGCGCACCGACGATGGCATAAACCACCAGAATGGTCAGCGGCAGGGTATTGCCCTTCATGGCATGATCGACCATCGGCGCAAAGTTCTGCCAGGCGAGGAACAGACAGGCGAGGATGCCGAGGACCGCCGTGAAGATACCACCGGGCACTTTGAACGGACGCTCCATTTCCGGGTGGGTAATACGCAGGAAGATCACCGAGAAGCAGACGATCGAGAAGGCGACCGCCGTGCCCAACGACACCAGATCACCCAGCAGGCTGATCGGCAGGAAGGCCGCCGCAATGGCAATCATGATGCCCAGAACGATGGTGCCCAGCCAAGGCGTGCGGAACTTCGGGTGAATCTTGGCGAAGACGGCGGGAATCAGGCCGTCGCGCGCCATGGTGTAGAAGATGCGGGTCTGACCGAAGCAGAGGACCAGCATCACCGACGACAGACCGGCCACAGCGCCGATCTTGATCAGCAGGCTGATGGCGTTCATCGTGCCGCTTTCCGTCCACGGGGCCGAGAAGTTGGCCCACGTCAGCGCCATACGGTCGATAGCCACCGCGATCGGGGCCGGGCTGGCCAGTTCCTTGTACGGCACGACGCCGGTCATGACGGCGGCGACGGCCATGTAGATGAGCGTACAGATGATCAGCGCCCCCAGAATGCCGACGGGCACATCGCGCGACGGGTTCTTGGCTTCGGCGGCGGCGGTGGAAACGGCTTCGAAGCCGACATAGGCGAAGAAGATGATGGCCGCACCACGGAAGATGCCGCCGATGCCGAACTCGCCGGGATTGCCGGTCGGCTCAGGGATGAAGGGGTGCCAGTTGGCCGGATTGATATAGGTGACGCCCACCGCAATGAAGGCCAGAAGCACAATGATCTTCAGGACGACGATGGCGTTGTTGACATTGGCCGATTCCGACACGCCCAGAATTAGCAGGCCGGTCACCAGAGCGATACCGATGGCCGCGATCAGGTTGAAGGTGCCGGTCATCATCATGGTGGTGTGCCCGGAGTCATTGGTCACGGCCTGAACCAGCGGCGTTGCCCACATGGCCGCCGGGTGCGAGGGGTCGCCTCCGGCCAAGGCTGGCAGGTGGACGCCAAAATCCGCCAGAAGACTGACCACGTAGCCTGACCAGCCGACGGCGACGGTCGAAGCAGCGATGCCGTATTCCAGCACCAGCAGCCAGCCCATGATCCACGCGAACACTTCGCCCATGGTGCCATAGGCATAGGTATAGGCCGAGCCCGATACCGGCATGGTCGAAGACAGTTCGGCATAACAAAGGCCGGCAAGCGCACAGGCTATACCGGCCACAACGAAGGAAATCATGATCGCCGGACCAGCATTGGCCGAGGCGACCTGTCCGGTCAGCACGAAGATACCGGCGCCGATAATGGCCCCGACGCCCAGAGACATGAGGTTGATCGGGCCGAGCGTGCGCTTGAGCGGGCTCTTGGCCGCTTCTGCCTGAATCTTGGCGATGGACTTTTTCAGGCCCAGCCGAGCAAATATATTGGACATGCGTCCCCCAAATGGTGCGACAGAAGGGCTGCGCCCTGACGCAAACCCTTAACGAAACCGTGACGCTAACGTCATCTTGTCGCTTTGGCAACGACATATATTTACACATTTCGCGCCTTGCGTCTGCAAACTGTTTGGGATTGTCGACAAAGGACGCTCACACTTTGCCCCAAATCGGAGTAGATGAGGCATATGCTGCCCATTGAAGAGATTTTTGCGCCGCTGAGGGCCTTTCTGGCTGAGCGCACGACCGCCATACTGATCGCGCCGCCGGGGGCGGGCAAGACGACGGGCGTGCCTCTGGCCCTGCTCGATGAGGCGTGGCTGGCCGGGCAAAAGATCGTCATGCTTGAGCCGCGGCGGCTGGCGGCGCGGGCGGCGGCCATGCGTATGGCGGAGGTTTTAAGCGAACCCGTGGGCCAGACAGTCGGCTACCGCGTGCGCGGCGACAGCCGGGTGTCGAAACAGACGCGCATCGAAGTCGTCACCGAAGGGGTGTTTGCGCGGCTGATCGTCGATGATCCGGCGCTGGAAGGCATTGGCTGCGTCATTTTCGACGAGTTTCACGAACGCAGCCTCGACGCTGATCTGGGGCTGGCCTTCGCCCGCGACAGTCAGAGCGTCCTGCGCGACGATCTGCGTATTCTTGTCATGTCGGCGACGCTGGACGGGGAGCGGGTCCGGGGCGTGTTGCCCGATGCCGAGGTGTTTCATTCGCTGGGCCGCGCCTTTCCGGTGACCACCCACTATACCGGCCGCGATTTGACTCTGCGGCTGGAAGAGAATGTGGCGAAGGTCGTGGCGCGGGTGGCGGTCAGGCTGACGCCCGAGCGCGCCGAGACGATGCTGGTCTTCCTGCCGGGGCAGGGCGAAATCCACCGCGTGGCGACTCTGCTGGCCGAAAAGGGCCTGCCGCCCTTCATCGAGGTGCACAAGCTCTACGGGGCGATGGAGGCGAAGGATCAGACGCGGGTGCTGGCCAAAAACGCCCCCGGCACGCCGCGCATCGTGCTGGCCACCGCCATTGCTGAAACCTCGCTGACGCTCGACAAGGTGTCGATGGTGGTCGATAGCGGCGTGGCGCGACTGGGGCGCTTCGATGCGGCGCGCGGCGTGGTACGTATGGTGACCGAGCGCGTCTCAAAGGCCGCCGCCGATCAGCGGCGCGGGCGGGCCGGGCGGACGCAGGCGGGAGACTGCTACCGCCTGTGGGATGAAGAAAACGACCGGTCTTTGATCCCCTTTGCGCGGCCGGAGATCCTCGATACCGACCTGTCGCGGCTGGTGCTCGATCTGCGCCTGTGGGGGGCGAAATCGACTGATGGCCTCGCCCTGCTTGATCATCCACCGAAGGCGGCTCTGCACGAGGCCGAAAAGCTGCTGCGTGGGCTGGATATTCTTGACGCAAAGGGTGAAGTCACGCCGCACGGGCGGCTGGTCGGGCGGCTGCCCATGTCGCCGCGTCTGGGGCATATGCTGCTGCTGGCCGCGCGTGACGGCTTGAGCGATCAGGGGGCTTCGCTGGCCGTGCTGTTGTCAGAGAATGGCTTGGGGGGCAAGGCGACCGATCTTGACCTGCGGCTGGAGGGCCTGTCGAAGGACCGTTCGCCCAAGGTGACGCAGGCGCGGCAACTGGCGCAGACCTGGGCGCGGCTGGCCGGGCAACTGGTGCGTGACGTGCGAAAGGACGCAGCGTCGGCGCAAACCGCCGTCAAATCGGTCCATGCCCTGCTGGCCGAATGTTTCCCTGAGCGCGTGGCCAAGGCGCGGGGGAAGGCCGGCGAATTTGTCATGGCCAATGGGCGCGGCGTCTATGTCGATGAACATGATCCACTGGCGCGGTCGGCCTATATCGCGGTCGGTGATCTGGGCGGCGGGGGCGGGCGCGACCGCGTGCTGCTGGGCGCGGCCTTGAGCGAGGCCGAGGTGCTGACCCTGTTTGCCGACCGGCTCGAAAAGCGCACCGTGCTGGAGCGCTTCAATGGCCGCTACCGCGCGCTGGCGCAGGTGCGCTTTGGCGAACTGATCCTGTCGAGCCAGCCTTTACCCGCCGTGCCGCCGGAATTGCTGATTGAGGCCGAGGCTGAAGAAATCCGCACCAAGGGGCTGAAAGTCCTGAAATTTTCTGAGAATGCCGAAAGCCTGCGCGCGCGCGTCAATTTTCTGCACGCGCAGGACCCGACCTGGCCCGATCTGTCGGATGAGGCCCTGCTGAGCGGTCTGGCCGACTGGCTAGGGCCCTATGCGGCGGGGCGGCCCCTGTTGTCGCTGACCGCCAGCGACGTGTCTCAGGCTCTGCTGGGGCGGCTCGATTATGAGCAGCAACGCGCACTCGACACGCTGGCGCCCGAACACTGGCGGATGCCGACGGGGTCGAATATCCGCATCGACTATGGGGCCGAGGGCGGGCCGCGGCTGGAGGTGCGGGTGCAGGAGCTTTATGGCGTGACGCAACACCCCGTGGTGGGACCGCAGCGGACGCCGCTGACGCTCGCCCTGTTGTCGCCGGCGCATCGCCCTATCCAGATTACGAAAAATCTCCCCGCCTTCTGGGATGGCTCATGGACGGAGGTGCGCAGCGACATGAAGGGCCGCTATCCACGTCATGTCTGGCCGGAAAACCCACGCGACGCTGATCCCACCACGCGGGCCAAGCCGCGCGGTACGTAAAACTATCTTCTCACACTTCACGTATAAGCCGCAGGAGTTGCCATGATCACCGTCCATCACCTGAATAATTCGCGTTCGCAGCGCGTGCTGTGGCTTCTGGAAGAACTGGGTCTCGACTATGAGATCGTGCGCTATCAGCGCGATCCCGACATGTTCGCGCCGCCCGAACTGAAGGCCATCCATCCGCTGGGTAAGTCACCGGTCATTACTGATAATGGCCTGACCATCGCCGAAACGGGCGCGATTGTGGACTATATTCTGGACACCTATGCGCAAGGGCGACTGGTGCCCGAAGACCCCAAGGCGCGGCTTCTGATGCGCTACTGGCTGCACTATGCCGAAGGGTCGGCCATGCCGCTATTGCTGCTGAAACTGATCACCAGCCAGCTTCCGGCCAAGGTGCCGGGGCTGATCCGTCCGATTGCCGGGCTGATCGCCAAGGGGCTGGAGGCCAAGATGGTCACGCCGGGCCTGAAGACGCATCTGGCCTTCTGGGAAACGTCGCTGAAAGACACCGGCTGGTTTGCGGGCAAGGCCTTGAGCGCCGCCGACATCATGATGAGCTTTCCGGTCGAGGCGGCGGTGAGCCGCGCCGGAGCGGGACAGAGCGCGGTATTGCGGGGCTTTGTCGAGCGTATCCACGCCCGCGAGGCCTATCAACGCGCCCTGTCCCGTGGCGGGCCTTACGACTACGCCTGAGTCTTGGTCGTGGTCGTCTTGGTTTCGTGGTTGTGGATGGGCTTCGACTGATCGTCTTTGACGATGACGACGCAGCCCGACAGGCTGGCGGCGAGGACGGTGAGGGCGGCCACTTTGAGGATAAGCGATTTCATGTCTGATCTTTCTGGGTAAGGGGAGGAAGGAACGGCGGTTTATCCGCGCGTTTTAAGGGTAAGAGCGCTTTTGGGCTGCAAGGCCTGGCTGTCGTCGGCCCTCCCTTCCAGATACATCAGGCATCCGGAAAGCGTCACGGCCACGGCCGCTACCGCCAGAAGTTTCAAGGTCAGTTTCATTGGTGTTGATCCCATTGTTGGTACAGGGGACCAAGCACCCAGCCCAAGCCCCACCTGAGGCATACTGCCCTGAATCTGAACGTAAACTGAATGACAAATATGTAATGAAACCCGTCTGTTCGATGGACCGGCTCATACCAGCGGTCATTCTTTATGACCGCTGGTATGAGAGGTGACCTACAGGCCGCAGGCGGCATAAATCATAATGCCCGTGGCCACCGACAGGTTGAGGCTGTCGGCGCGGCCGCGCATCGGGATCTTGACGTGCAGGTCGCAGGTATCGGCAATCTCCGGCGTCAGGCCCGACTGCTCGGTGCCCATCAG
This sequence comes from Asticcacaulis excentricus, assembly GCF_003966695.1. NCBI lineage: Bacteria > Pseudomonadati > Pseudomonadota > Alphaproteobacteria > Caulobacterales > Caulobacteraceae > Asticcacaulis > Asticcacaulis excentricus. The sequence continues at coordinate 744,546 of NZ_AP018828.1, read as the reverse complement.
CAACAGCGTCGGGCGTTTGTACGGCGCGCTGCGGTGATCGTGTTTGGCGGTCAGTAAGGTGCCGACGACGGAGCCGGTCCAGCGGCCGCGATCGGCGATAAATTCCTCGCGTGTGCATTTGACGATGGGCAGGGCGAAGATCGAGCCCATGGTGGCGCGCACGGTTTCGACGCTGAACGGATCGACGCAATCCCCTATCAGGATGACGCCGCCGATGGCTGCCGCGTCGGCGGTGCGGATGATGGTCCCCAGATTGCCGGGATCGCGCACCTGCTCCAGCGCTACCCAGACCTCATGGCTGTCCGGGTCAATCTCCGACAGACGCCGGATGCGCTGGGCAAAGACCGCCAGCACCATCTGCGGGTTTTCCTTGCGCGAGATCTTTTCGAGGATGTCGCGCGTCACCTCAAGCACCTGCCCGCGGGCTTTCAGCGTCTCGTCAATGGCGCGCTGAAGCAGAGGGTGGTGATCGGCGTCCTTGCCATAGATCAGGATCTGCGGCGCGATCCCCTGATCCAGCGCGTCGATAATGATCTTCAGACCCTCGGCCAGAAACTGCTTGGTGGCCTCGCGCTCCTTGCGCATATGCAGGGCGCGGATGTCCTTGATTGTCTGGTTGGTTAGGGAAGTAATCTGCTTTATAGACATGGGCTTAGACCGGGTCCTTCATCCAGCGCGCAAAGAAGGACATGCCGAATTCGCGCGGGGCGACCGGGGATGCTTTCGCGCCTTTGGGCGTCTTCGGGTCTTCGCACAAAGTCAGTTCGCCATAGTCGATACGGCCGTGACGCTGGCCAATCGTTTCGGCCATCAGATGGGCCAGGGCCGGGCCTGAGACACGCGCCGCATAGGCGTTGAGCAAGAAGAAGGCCGCATCATCCGACAGAAGCTGCGCGCACAGGTCGAGCAGTTCGGGCAGGTCTTCGAACAGCCGCCACACTTCGCCGGTCGGGCCGCGTCCGTATTTCGGCGGATCGAGGATGATGCCTTCGTATTTGGAGCCGCGCTTGACCTCGCGCTGCACGTATTTGCGGGCGTCTTCGACGATCCAGCGGATGGGGGCGTCTTCCATGCCGGACAGGGCAGCATTGTCACGGGCATAGGCGACGGATTTCTTGGAGGCATCGACGTGGGTGACACGCGCGCCGGCGGCGGCGCAGACAAGGCTGGCGACGCCCGTATAGCCAAACAGGTTGAGGACGCGCGGCTGGTCGTTGCGCGCTTCGATGGCGGTCTTCTGCCACGCCCAGTTGGCGGCCTGTTCCGGGAAGAAGGCAAGGTGGCGGAAGGCGGTGAAGCGGCCATAAAATTTGACGCGGTCATAGCCTAAGGCCCATTGCTCGTCCGGGCGGCGACGGAAGGACCAGCGGCCGCCATCCTCGTCCTCGTTTTCGGCGTCAAAAACCGCGTCGGCCTTGTCCCACAACTCAGGATATTTCGGCGACCACCAGCATTGTGGCTCCGGCCGGATGACCAGATAGTCGCCATAGCGTTCGAGCTTCAGTCCCTTGCCGGAGTCAATCAGGGCATAGTCGCGCCACGGCAGGGTGCGCAGGGTCAGGGGCGTCGGGCTGATCTCGGTCATGCGCTGGCCATACCGCCCGCCGCCGCCCGCGTCAAATCTTCCTGTCAAGGCTATGAGGGGTTTGTCATCGCGGCTTCGGACGGGGCGTGCTCGGTCTTGTCCCAGTGGAAAGGCCGAACGACAAGCTGATAAAGCGCGAACAACGCGCCGAAGGATTGCAGGCCCCAATAGACAGGCAGCCCCAGACGATCCCATAGGCTGAGTTTCAAGCCCGCGCGGCGGGCGCCGATATCGAGCGCGATCTGCGCAAAGCCCATCCCGCACACCAGAAGGATCAGATCGGGCAAGCCTATGCCGCCAAGATCGGGTTGCCACAGATGCAATAGTCCCTGAGCGAGCGTCAGCGCCATGAACGGGGCGTAGCACAGGGCCGAGAAGACGTTCAGGCCAAGACTCAGCATCAGACCAAGGATGGTCATGACGGGTAAATCGCTAAGGCTACGGGTGTGCACCAGCAGGGTTTGCATATGGCCCTTGATCCAGCGTGTGCGCTGAGGCAACCAGGCGCGTGTATCCTCAGGCGGGCTTTCACGGGTCGGGGCCTCAATCAGGCCGCAGCCATAGCCACACCGCACCAGACGATAGGCCAGGTCGGCATCTTCGGTGACATTGTGGGCATCCCAGGCTCCGACGGCTTTCAGCGCTGGGGCGCGGAAATGGTTGCTGGTGCCGCCCAGCGGGAAGGTCAGGCCGAAGCGGTGCAGGGCCGGCAGCAACACGTCGAAATGCACGGCGTATTCGGCGGCGAATTGCCGGGCTATGAAGCCGCGCGACCCGGCGGGCCGCAACGGGGCCTGAAGGCAGGCGATATCCTCAGGCAGGTCGGCAAAGGCGGCGGCCGCTTCGCGCAACTGTGACGATGCCGGGATGTCTTCGGCGTCATAGATGGCCATAAGATCACCGCACGCGCGGCTCAGGGCAAGGTTCAGGGCACGCGGCTTGGTGCGCGGCGTGCCGCTTTCGACCCGTACAACGCGCATATGGTGGCGATGCGGATGGCGGTCGCGGTCCAGAAGGCCCTCAAAGGCGATCAGCGTTTCGGCATCGTCGTCTTCGAGCGCAAACAGAATTTCCAGTTTGTGACGCGGATAGTCGAGAGCTTCGAGGGCGCAGATCAGTTGCGGCGCTATGGCCGCTTCCTTGTACAGGGCGACAATCACCGTATAGACGGGCAGTTGGCCATCGGTCAGGGGCGGGACGGTGTACGGTCTGCGGGGGGTGAGAGAGGCGGTCAGTCTGAAGGTCGCATTTGTCATGAATAGCGCCCAGCACAGACCGTAAAGACATTGCGTTACCGCATCGAACGCCAGCCACAGACCGCTGATGAGCGTCAGGCTTAACACCATCAGCGACGCCCACTGCCAGACGACCGGGGGTGATTGCGCCGAAAAACGCGGATCAAGTGCGGCTATGCCTCTTGCGGAATCGGAGACGACGTATAGGTTCGGCCGCGCGCTGTCGGCGAGGGCCGCGTGCTCGACGGCTATGCGTTTAGGTTCCGGCGGCATGTTTCCCCCCCACGGCCTGAGGGGTACAACTTAAGACCGAAAATAGCCCTGTGGATAACTAACCTAAGGTGGTAAATCGGGTGAGAAATATCATTCTTTGGTTGTTTTTGGGCGGTTTTGGCCTTTTTGCGTGTGGCGCCGGGGCTAAACCCTTGCGTGTCGTATCTCTGGATATGTGCGCCGATCAGTACGCGCTGGCGCTCCTGCCTCCTGACCGTATCCTCAGCCTGTCGCCGCGCGCCCGCCATCAGGACAGTTTTTACCGCGCACGGGTCGGGGCGACCCCGCTGCGTCGGCCGACGCTGGAGGCGCTACTGGCGCTGAAACCCGATGCCCTTGTCCGCACCTGGGGCGGCGATGCCCGACTGATCAAGCAGGCACAGGCAAATGGCATAAAAATTATACAAATCAATGAGATTTCGACTTTTTCTGAGGCGGAGGCCGAGGTCAAAAACGTGGCAGCACAACTGGGCGTGGCGCAGGCCGGGGCACGCGAAGCGCAAGACATGACGGCGGCTCTGGCAAAGGTGCCGGTACCGGAACGCCCGCGAACGGTCCTCTATTACACCCCTTCCGGTTTTTCGGCGGGAGCCGAGACCTGGGTGGGTCAGGTTATCGGTGCGACCGGCCACAGGCTGGTGGCGTCGCAACCCTATTTCTACTATCTGTCACCCGAAGTGTTCTTAAGCGAAAAGGCGGAGGTCTATGCGCTGGGCTTCTATGAGGATGCCTATGCCATGCGGCGGGCGCCGGGGCGGCATCCGCTCGTGCGGGCGCGAATCGAGCGGGCGGCGCAAGTGACCATCCCCAGCCCGATGCTGGCGTGCAGTGCGTGGTACGCGGCGTTTGGCCTGCCTGAGCTGGCGGAGAAAATATCTTGAAAATAGGAATCATTCTGGCCCTTTCGGCGGCTCTGTTGCTGGTCCTGCTGATGGGCATGGGCGAGGTGGCGCTGAGGCCCGCCGACTATGCCGAGGCCTTGCGCGCGCCCGGCAGTCTGGCCGGAGACATCCTGTGGCAGATACGCCTGCCGCGTAATCTGTGTGCGCTGCTGGTCGGGGCCATGTTGGGGGTGGCCGGCGCGGTGGCGCAGGGCTATTTCCGCAACCCGCTGGCCGAGCCCGGCCTGATGGGCGTGTCGGGCGGGGCCGGTCTGGGGGCAGCGGTCGCCATCGTGCTGGGGCTGGGCCTGACGCCCGGCGCGGTCGAAGGCTTTGCCCTGCTGTTTGCCGGCGGCGTTTCGCTGATTATTCTGGCCTTTGTCAGCCGCTTTCCGGATCGGCAGGCCCTGATTCTTCTGGGGGTCGGTTTGTCGAGCCTGACCGGGGCGCTGATGGCGCTGGTCTTCAATTTGTCGCCCTCGCCGGTGACCACCGCCGAAATTCTGGGCTGGATGATGGGCTCGGTCGAAAACCGTAGCTGGACGGATGCGGCCATGGCGGCGGGGGGGCTTTTGCTGTCCGCGCTTATGCTGTGGCGGGTGGGGCCGGGCCTGAGGTTGCTGACGCTCGGCGAAGACACGGCGCGCTCGCAAGGCGTCGATCTGCGCCAACTGGCGGCCCTGTCGGTTGTCGCCATCAGCGTACTGGCCGGGCTGGCCGTCGCCGTGTCGGGAGTAATCGGCTTTGTCGGGCTGGCCGCGCCACATCTGGTGCGGGGTCTGGGCGTGCGCGACCCCTATCGACTGATCGCGCCTTCTGGACTGGCGGGCGGGGTAATGGTGCTGCTGGCCGATGGCGCGGTGCGCCTGCTGCCGACCTCGACGGATATTCGACTGGGGGTGCTGACCTCGCTGATCGGCGCGCCGCTGTTCGCAATTCTGGCCTGGAAAAGCGCGAAGGAATGGGTGCAGGGATGATCGAGACACACAGCCTTAGCGTCCGTCTGGGGCAGACCGAAGCCGTCCGCGACGTGTCTCTGCGTTTCGAGCCCGGACGCCTTTACGGGCTGGTCGGGCCGAATGGGTCGGGCAAGACAACGCTTTTGCGGGCGCTGGCGGGGTTGGTGGCGCCGTCAGAGGGTGCCGTGCGGATCGACGATCACGCCCTGTCGTCCCTCTCCCTGTCCGAACGCGCGGCGCGGATTGGCTATCTGCCGCAGACGCGCAGCATCAGTTGGGATCTGGCGGTGCGTGAGATTGTGCAACTGGGCGCGCAGCGCTTTCGCGATGCCGAAGCGCGCGCCGAGGCCGCATTGCGTGACGTGGGCTTGAGCGAGGCGGCGCATCGGCGGGTCTTTTCGTTGTCGGGCGGGCAAAAGGCGCGGGTGCTGCTGGCGCGGTTGCTGGCGACGGACTGTCCGGTCCTGCTGCTCGATGAGCCCCTGACGGCGCTTGATCCGGCATGGCAGCGTCAGGGGTTGGGTGTGCTGAAGGCCGCCGCCGCACGCGGCCATGTCGTGATCGCCAGCCTGCACGATCTGGGGCTGGCGGCGGCCTTCTGCGATGCGGTGTGCGTCATGCACGACGGGCGCGTGGCGGGGTTTGGCGCGCCTGAAGAGGTCTTCACACCGCCTTTGCTGGCTGAGGTTTTCCACCTGAACGGTGGGTTCCGCCCCAGTGATGACGGCCCCGCCCTGCACCTTGCGGCCAGCCCGGTCAGTTCCCTGACGTCGCTTTCAGGTCATTATAGTTGACCGGTCCGGTTGGCAGGCTGCCCGTATCCTCGCTGTCGCCCGTTTGCGGTGTGTAGGCGATGATCATGCCGCGTTTCAGGTCGGCCATTGGCGTCAGGGGCGCGGTGCCGCCATTGAGGCGGGCGCGATAGACGGCGTTGTTTTCCATTACCCGCATCATGTAGTTGCGCGTCTCGGTAAAGGGGGCGCACTCGATAAAGGCGATGGGGTCGGCCGTTTCGCCACGCGGATCGCCGCAGTCGATGATCCACTGCGGCGGACGATTCGGCCCGGCATTGTAGCCAGCGGCGGCCATGACGTAGGAACCGCCGAAGCGATCCACCAGTTCCCCGAGGTGATAGGCCCCCAACTGCATATTGTAGTCAGGATCGTACAGCATCGAGTCGGAATAGGTCAGCGACATGCGCCGCGCCACGCCTTTTGCGGTGGGGGGTATAAGTTGCATCATGCCGCGCGCATTGGCGCCCGAGCGCACCATCGGGTCAAAGCCCGATTCCTGACGGGTGATGGCCAGTACAAAAGAGCCTTCGGGCGATTTGACAGCGGGCAGCGCACGCAGCGGATAGGCGCGTTCGGGCAGGTAGAAGCCGCGTTGCTGAGAGACGCGCGCCGCGCGCATGGCCAGATCCTGCGTGCCATAGGTCCCGGCCAGATCGACCAGCAGGGCCTGCTCCTCGGCGGACGGCAGCACGTCGTCCAGCGCCAGAATCAGGGCGTTGAACAGGTCGCGTTCTCCGCTCTGCCCCAGAATCTTCGCGGCCTTGACCATGTCACGGTTTTCAAAACGCGCACGGTCGGCGGCGGTCGGCACGGGGTCCTTGCCCAGGGTGATGGCCTTCACACCGGCCTTTTCGGCGGCCAGTTGACCGTAGAAGGCGTAGATGAACTGACCGCCTTCGACGAAATGGGTGTGCGCCTTTTCGGCGTCACCGGCTTGGGCGCGGGCCTCATAGGCGCGACCCAGCCAGTAGTGGGCGCGGCTGCGGGTAATGGGCGAGGTGCCGGCTTCGCGGACTTTTTCGAAGTGGGGCAGGGCCAGATCGGGGCGATTGAGGCGAATCAGGGCGGTCCATCCGGCAAAAAACTCGCCTTCGGCCTTCTTTTCGCCGTTGGGGAAGCCGCCGCCGTTCATCGCCTCATAGGCGGCCTGATAGTTGCGGGCCTTGAGCGCGGCGCGGAAATAGGACAGGCGCTCGACCCACAGATTGCTCATGGCCGCGTCCGACGCCGGGGCAGGCGGCAGGTCGGCCAGCAGGCCAAAGCCCAGCGTCTCCAGCTTGGCGCGGCGCAGCGAACGCAGGCGCTCATAGGCCAGCACCGGGTTGCGCGGGCTGACGGCCAGCGCCTGTTCGTACAGGGTGACACCCGCCGCCGAACCGGAGCGCAGGGCCATGGCGGCCGTGGCCACCTTGCGGCTGGTTTCATCGACCAGCGGTAGCATGGCATTGGTGGCGGGCCCTTGCGTGCCCAGCAACAGGGTGGTGAGGCGCGCCTTGTGGTCCTCTGTCGTCAGATAGCGGCCAAAGCTGGCCTGAAAGCGCGACTGATCGGTTGCGTCAAAGGCCTGATCCCGCCACCATGCGCGCGCCAGCGCTGCGGCTTCGGTCGTCTGACCTACGCGCTCATAGGCGCTGATCAGGGCCATAGCCCCATCGACCGACAAGGGCGGCGCGCCTTTGAACCAGTCGATGGTCTGCTGCGGCGTCAGACTTCCGTTCCCGATCTGCTTTTCGGCCGCCAACTGGCGCTTCTGCTCGCGCGGCCAGCCCCACAGATCACGGCGCGCGCCATCGAGCGCGGCAAACCCATAGATGTCGCCGTCCGTGTTGATAATGGCCCACTGCACGATTTTGCGCGCTACCGGATCGCTTAAGCTGCCGCGCAGAGACTCGGCCAGAGCGAAATTCTTGCTGCGCGCCGCCTCCAGCGCCTGTTTCAGCGTGGCGCGGTCGGCTTCGGTGATAAGCCCCGCCTGATAAGGACGCGGTGCCGATGTCGTATCCTGCGCCAGAACGGGCGACAGGGCCATCCCGGCCGTCAGCGCGATCAGGGCCGCGCCGCCCATCCAGCGGCACCACGACGTCACCGAGCGCGCATTGAATGTCCGGAAAGCCTTGGTCATCACAAATTCCTCAAGCGTAGGGGGCAGGTCATAATGGCCGTACATGACAGCACAATTATGTGTCCGGGTTTTGTACCGTGATTTCCGCGGTGCGGTGGTCACGCTTCGATCACAAAAACCGTCAGAGCAAACGTAACGGCGTAATGGTGCGGATATTTAGGTTCGACGCAAGTCGCGCCTTATTCCGACGTTTTCTTTTTACAAAGTCGTTGCAGCAAATCCATTGTGGTTTTAAGGCTCATCCCCACATTTCGATCTGCTTAATCCGGATGATGACCTCCATGTCGAACCTTGATGCCCTGCCCCTGTTTTCCGGCGTAATTACCGCGCTGGTGACACCGTTCAAAAACGGTGAGGTGGACTATGCGGCGTTCAAACAACTGGTGGAGACGCAGATCAAGGCGGGTGTGCACGGTCTGGTGCCCGTGGGCACGACGGGCGAAACCTCGACCCTGTCGATGGAGGAGCACAAGGAAATCGTGCGCCTGTGCGTCGAAGTCGCCGCCGGGCGGGTCAAGGTCATCGCCGGGGCCGGGTCGAACAACACCGCCGAGGCGCTGGAGCTGGCGCGTCATGCCAAGACGGTCGGCGCCGATGCCGTGCTGGTCGTTGTGCCCTATTACAACAAGCCGTCTCAGGAAGGTTTGTATCAGCATTTCAAGGCGCTGAACGATTCGGTTGAGATACCGGTGATGCTGTACAACGTGCCCGGCCGCACGGTGATCGACATTTCAAATGACACCATTGTGCGCTTGTCGAAGCTACCCAACATCGTTGGTATCAAGGACGCCACCGGTGATCTGGTGCGCATGAGCCAGTTGCGAATCGCTATCGAACCCGGCTTCTCGTTCATCTCCGGCGATGATCCGACGCTTCTCGGCTATATGGCGCACGGCGGTCACGGCGTGATTTCGGTGACCTCCAATGTTGCACCGGCGGAGATGGTGGCACTCTATAATGCCGCGAAGGCAGGTGATTTCGCCACCGCCCGGACCTGGCAGGACAAGCTGATCAAGCTGCACAAGGTGCTGTTTGCCGATGCGTCTCCGTCCCCCACCAAATACGCCCTGAGCCGTCTGGGTCAGACGACTGACGAGGTACGCCTGCCCATCGTGCCCTGCGCCGAATCCGTGCGGCCGCTGGTCGATGAGGCCATGAAAGCCGCGGGGCTCTGACTTGGCCGAAAAAGAGCAATCCAACTATAAGGTCATCGCCGATAACCGGCGGGCGCGCTTCGACTATTTCCTCGAAAACAATACCGAGGCGGGCATCGTCCTGACCGGCACCGAGGTCAAGTCGCTGCGTCAGGGTCGCGCCAATATCGCCGAATCGTACGTCTCGATCGAAAATGGCGATGAGCTGGTGCTGATCAATGCCGATATTCCGCACTATGGCTTTGCCAACCGCTTCAATCATGAGCCGCGCCGCCATCGCAAGCTGCTGATGCACCGGCGTGAGATCGCGCGCTTCATGATCGCCGTGCAGCGCGAAGGCATGACCATCGTGCCGACGAAGCTCTATTTCAATGACAAGGGCAGGGTGAAGGTCGAGATCGCGCTGGCCAAGGGCAAGAAGCTGCACGACAAGCGCGAGACGGAAGCGAAGCGAGATTGGGGCCGCGAAAAGGCCCGTCTGTTGAAGGACCACGGATAAACAAAAGGCCCCGCCGGATGGTGGGGCCTTTTCCTGTTTAATCCTCAAACTCGTCGTGGCGCGTATTAGCGGGCTGCTGACGGGGGCGGCCGACGACGCTGGCCAGATCGGCCAGATCGACAAAGGTGTCGGCCTGACGGCGCAGTTCATCGGAGGTCATAGGCGGTTGCGACTTGACGGTCGAAACGACCGTAACGCGACAGCCCTTGCGCTGCACCGCTTCGATCAGGCGGCGGAAGTCGCCATCGCCGGAGAATAGCACCAGATGGTCAGCGTGGTCAGCAATTTCCATCATGTCGCAGGCGATTTCGATATCCATATCGCCGCGCCACCGCTTGCGCCCCTGCGCATCCGTATATTCTTTGGCGGTCTTGGTAATCAGGGCAAAACCGTTATAGTCCAGCCAGTCCACCAGCGGGCGGATCGGCGAATAGTCGTCGCCTTCGACCAACGCCGTGTAATAGTAGGCCCGCAACAGAACGCCGCGTTTACGAAACTCATCGAGAAGCTTGCGGTAATCAATATCGAAGTTAAGAGCCTTGGCTGCCGAGTAGAGGTTGGCGCCATCAATAAACAGAGCAATCTTGTCGGTGGGATAAAAACTCATTTAAATGGCTTTCGTTTAAAAAATCGAAGAAAAAAATGTCTAAAACAGTAGCGGCGTTATCGGCGATCCGGCCTGACATCTACATTGCCTATGGCGCGAATTTGCCTCACGAGTATTTAAATCCTTTGCAGGCCTTGGAGAGGGTTGTCAAGCGCTTGTGCCTTGATGACATAAAGGTTACGCGGATTTCATCCCTGTGGCGCTCTCAGGCCTGGCCGGACCCGGACCATCCACCTTACCACAACGCTGTCATGGCGGTTTGCACCACTTTGAAACCGGACGATTTACTCGCGCACTTACACGCGCTGGAGGCCGAAACCGGTCGCGTGCGGGGCGAAAAAAGCAATCTGCCGCGCGTGCTTGATCTCGACTTGATTGTCTATGGCGATGTCGTGCGACAAGGCGACCTGGTCCTGCCGCATCCGCGCGCCCATGAGCGGGGCTTCGTTATGGGGCCGATGGCGGAGATCGCGCCGGACTGGCGGCATCCGGCGTTGGGTTTGAGCGCACGGGAATTGTACGCGCGGGTGACGGTGGGGACGGACGCCTATCCGGCGGAGGATACGTCCGCCTTATTAGAGCGGAATGATTTCTAGTGGAATCATTCCGCTCAAGCCGCCATTGAGGCGGCGGCCAAGGTGGCGAAGCCACCGCCCGGCGAGGGGCTAAACAAAAATCTAGATCATTATGTTTCTTCCAGAAATCATAATGATCTAGGCCGCTGAGGGCGCTGTTCCAGCCAAGTGTAGAGCCCGACGCCGCCCAGCACAAGTGCAGTGCCGATCAGGTCGATCAGTGAGAGACTTTCTTTCAGGATGAGCACGCTCAGTCCCATGGTGAAGATGGGATTGATGAAGCCGATGACGGCATTGGCCTGAGAACTGATGCGCGCCAGAGCGAAGCTCACCAGATAGCCGGGCAGGACGGTCGCGCCGATAGCCAGACCGAGCGCCAGCCCCCACAGTCCCGGATCGGCCGGTATGGCGCTGGCCTGATGCGTCAGGCCGAAATGGATGAAGGTGGCGATGGCCGCCCCCACCATGCCCACCGAGGTAAACAGGGCGGCGCCCATTTGCGCGATCAAAGGCTTGGCCAGCAGCAGATAAAGGGCGAAGGCGACCGAGGAGGCCATGACCCAGCCGGCACCGATGGCGACGTCCGGTCCGCCGCTGCCCGCTTCCGACCAGAAGACGAGGGCCAGACCGGCATAGGCAATTCCAAAGGCGGGCAGGGCCAGTATCTTCAGTGGCTGACGGAACAACCACGCGCCCAGAAGGATGACGAACAGAGGGTAGGTGAACAGGATCAGGCGTTCAAACTGCGGCGACAGGTGCACCAACCCTTCGAAATCGGTATAGCTGGCGAACCAGTAGCCCAGCGCGCCAACCGCCAGCGCCTTGAGGTACAGGCTGCCCGACAGGGGCGCGGCCTTGCGCTGGCGATAGCGGGTGATCAGGCCGACGGCTATAAAGAACGGCGTGGCGATGAGAAGCCGCAGGGTCAGCAGAGTCGAGGCATCGACCTGATAGGCATAGGCCAGCTTGATAAAGATGCCCTTGGTGGCGAACAGAAAGGCCCCGGCCAGAGCCAGAGCATAGCCGCTCCAGCGCGACAGGGCGGACGGGGACGCAACAGGAGAGGACGCAGCGGACATGATGCGCGTCTCTTAGGCGAGGCGGGCAGGCGGTGCAACCGCTGCACGGCGGCTTGAACGTAAATGACAAGTAATTCTTGTGTTTTGCAGCGACACTGGCTAAAGACAGGGTGAACGAACACGGCTCACGCTGTCGGTCAAGGCGAAGTGCGTCTTGGCGGCGGCGTTTTTGTCATTATTTGCAAAGGGTTCTGCATGGCTCGCGTCACCGTCGAAGATTGCGTCGAGAAAGTCGATAACCGTTTCAATCTGGTGCTGCTGGCGGCGCATCGCGCCCGCGCCATCTCTTCGGGTGCCTCGATCCTGCTCGACCGCGACAACGACAAGAACCCGGTCGTGGCCCTGCGTGAGATCGCCGAGGACAAGCTGCCGCCGGAAAGCCTGACCGAAAGCCTGATTGCCTCGCTGCAGCGCGTCGATGAGCGCACCGAGGCCGAGGAAGAGGCCGAAACCCTGGCCCTGCTGGCTGATCCGCAGCACCAGCAGATGTCGGAAAGCGAGCTGATCCGCGCGCTTCAGTCCGATCGTGACGGCGGTCAGGAAGAACGCTACTAAGCCTCTGCTATTCAACGCATTTTGAAAACACCGGCCTGTCGCTCAGGCCGGTGTTTTTCTTTGTGTGCCCTCTTGCCCGTAACTTTGCCTGTAAACCCTGCTTTTTTATTGGCGATTAAAGGTTTGCGGGGTTACTCTTTGACTCGCGTGGCGGGGCTCTTATCTAAGGAGCCTGCATGTATGAGAAGAGTACGGTTCTGGACATGGCAACTGAAGGGCAATCGGTAATCACGGCACGGGTTTCGTCTGAAAACGAACCGCCTGCCGTGCCGCCCGGTTTCCCGGAAGAAACGCCTCAGGAAGTGCCGCCCGGTGAGCCAAAGGAGGGGGATGACATCCCCCCGCCCGAAACGCCGCCAATCGATCCGGTGGAAACCCCACCGCTCGATCCGCCGGCGGAAGCGCCTCCGATCCAGCCCCCCCCGAAATGCCGTCAATGACGGATAAGGCGCAGGCTCCCAAGCCTGCGCCTACCCCCGCTCCGAAGCGTCGTTTCCTGCGTCAGATGGAGCTGATCGACCGCGTCGCCGCCTATGATCCGACCGTCGATGAGGCGCTGCTCAACCGTGCCTATGTCTATGCCATGCGGATGCACGGCGCGCAGTTGCGCGCTTCGGGCGACCCCTATTTCGCCCATCCGATCGAGGTGGCGGGGATTCTCACCGACTACAAGCTGGACGCGGCCGCCATTGTCACGGCGCTGCTGCACGACACCATCGAGGACACGCCTGCCACGCGCGAGGAAATCGCTTCGCTGTTTGGCGAAGAGATCGCGCAACTGGTCGAAGGCGTCACCAAGCTGACGCGGCTGGAGCTGAAGTCCGAATATACCAAGCAGTCGGAAAACCTGCGCAAATTCATTCTGGCCATTTCCAAGGACGTGCGCGTGCTGTTGGTCAAGCTGGCCGACCGTCTGCACAATATGCGCACCCTGCAATACGTGCCGGAGCACAAGCGTGAGCGCATTTCGCGCGAGACGCTGGAGGTTTATGCGCCGCTGGCCCGGCAGATCGGTTGCAACCGCTTCGCTACTGAGCTGGAAGACCTGGCCTTCACCTTTATCAATCCGCGCGGGCGGGCGGCGATCCTGCAAAGACTGGCCGATCTGCGCGATCAAAAGGGCGCAGCGGTTGCCGATATTGCTCGCGACATTCAGGACACGCTGTCGGTCGCCGGTATCCGGGCGCGGGTGTCGGGTCGGGAGAAATCGCCCTATTCGATCTGGCGCAAGCTGCAACGCAAGTCGATTGGATTCTCACAACTGTCGGATATTGTGGCGTTTCGCGTCATCGTCAATAGCCCGGACGACTGCTACCTGTCTCTGGGCGTGCTGCACCGCAAGTGGCCCTGCGTGCAGGACCGCTTCAAAGACTTTATCTCGACGCCGAAATCCAACAATTACCAGTCCCTGCACACCACCGTTATCGGCCATAAGGGCGCGCGCATCGAAATGCAGATCCGCACCGAGGTGATGGACCGCGTGGCCGAAGAGGGGCTGGCGGCGCACTGGGGCTATAAGAACCAGTCCTATGGTTTCGATGAGGCGGCGGCGACGCAATGGGCTGAGCGTAACCCCATCGCCAATCTGCGCGCCATCGTGCAGATCGCCGAAAATGGTGGAGATTCCGATGAATGGGTCGAACACGCCAAGCTGGAAATGTTCCTTGATCAGGTCTTCTGCTTCTCGCCCAAGGGCCGCCTGATCTCCCTGCCGCGCGGGGCCATGCCCCTCGACTTCGCCTACGCGGTGCATACCGAGGTGGGCGACAAGGCCATCGGCGCCGTCATCAATGGCGAGCACAAGCCGCTGCGCACGCCCTTGCAGAACGGCGATCAGGTCGAAATCATCACCGGCGTCGAAGCGCGGGTGAACCCGGATTGGCAGTCCCTGACCATTACCGGTCGCGCGCGCGCCGCCATCCGCCGCAGCATCCGTCAGACCCAGCGCGACGACTTCATCCGTATGGGGCGCTCGGCGCTGGAACGCGGGGCGGCGCAGGTCGAAAAGACCCTAACCGACATGTCCTGGCGTCCGGCCTTTGAACGCTTTCAGGTGCAGAGCGAAGACGAGCTGTTTGAGCTGTGTGGCCGTGGCAAGATCGCGCCGGCCAAGGTGCTGGAGGCCCTGTTCCCCGGCCTGAAACTGCCCGCCACCCTGACCACGGATTCCTTCAGCCGCATCAAGGATGGTGAAGACGCCACGGCCTTTGTGCGCGGCCATGCCCTAAGGCTGCAGCAGAAGATCGTCTTTTCGCGCTGCTGCACGCCGGTGCCGGGCGACCGTATCGTCGGCATTGTCGAAGGCGCGGTGGTCCACGTCCATTCCATCGAATGCGAGCAACTTGAGTCCTATGAGGGACAAAAAGAGGTGTGGATCGACCTGCAATGGACGCTCAACGCCGAAAAGAACACCGTCTCGCCCGCCCGTATCCGCGCCAATATGCGCAACAAGCCGGGTGTTCTGGGGCAGGTTTGTACCCTGATCGGTGAGGCGAAAGGCAATATCGTCAATATCCGACTGTCCAATCAGCAGGTCGATTTCCTCGATGCCGAATTCGAAGTCGAGGTGCTGGATGCCCGCCACCTGACCAATATTACGGCCGCCATCCGCACCAATCCCTCGGTCGAAGGGGTTGAGCGGATCAGAGGCTGAGCCGGGTTTATTCCGGCGTGATGAGGGTCATGCCCGCGTGCTCCGCCGCCGCCACATCAAAGGTCAGGGTCCTCTCGCATCCAGCGCTCAGGTTTAGCCGATGGATCAGGGCGTCAGAAAAGTCCGCCTTGCCGGCTTTGTAATCGGCAAGCGCGCGATAGAGGTCTGGCTTATGCTCAAAACGGAGCTGATAGGCCCCCAGTAAAATCTCCAGCGTCTCAATGATGGCGTCGCGGGTGAGTTTATAACTGCGCGTCAGCACCCACACGGTTTCGACACAGGTCACCACCGATACAAAACCCGGCTGATCGTCGGTCAGGCCTTCGATCAGCGCCGAAGCCAGAGCGGCCTGGGCCGGATCGTCCTGCATGATGTAGCGAACGATCACGTTGGTATCGAGCCCGATCATTTGCCGGACGCAGCCTGTCCGATGGCCTCATTCATCTCTTCGACGCTGACGGGGCGGTCCGGCTTGCCAAAGCGGCCCTTGAGTTCTGTCATGGACCGCGTGGCGGCGCACAGCAGAAACTTTCCGGGTTCGATCTCGACGAATTCCACCCGGTCGCCCTGACTGACCGACATGGCCTTGCGCACCTCAGCGGGAATGGTGATCTGACCTTTGGTGGTGAGCGTTGCGGTACTCATTTTTCGGCCTCCAACGCCTTACTTTAATGTAAGGGATCAAAGTAAGCAAATCACGAGTGTGTACGAATGCGCCTGAAATACTTATTGGGTCGGACGACGATTTGGCCTATGTAGCGGCAAAACACATACTGCCGGGACCCTCCCATGACCTCTGAAGACGTGATCAATGAATTCCGTGACGCCAATGCCCTGAGAGAGGGGCATTTCGTGTTGTCGAGCGGGCTGCATTCGCCGCTGTTCCTGCAAAAAAACCTCGTCTTCATGAATGCCGACCGCTGTGAGCGCCTGTGCAAGGCGCTGGCCGAAAAGATCGTGGCGCAGGCCGGTAGCGTCGATGTGGCGATTTCGCCGGCCGTGGGCGGCATCATTCCCGGCTATGAGACGGCGCGGCACCTGAAGGTCCCGTCCATGTATGTCGAGCGCGTCGAGGGTGAGTTCAAGCTGCGTCGCGGCTTCCACATCGAACCCGGTGCGAAAGTGGTCATGGTCGAAGACATCGTCACCACCGGCCTGTCGTCGCGCGAATGTATCGCGGCCATTCAGGCGCTGGGCGGCGAAGTCGTCGCGGCGGCCTGTATCGTTGACCGGTCGGGGGGCAAGGCAGATGTCGGCGTGCCGCTGATCTCGCTGGCCAGCCTCGAAGTCCCGGCCTATCCCGCCGATGCCCTGCCGCCGGAACTGGCCGCTATTCCGGTGCAGGACCCCGGCAGCCGTCGTCTGTCGCAAAAGGCCTGATGCCATGAACCGCATCCGTCTGGGTATCAATATCGACCACATCGCCACGGTGCGCAATGCGCGCGGCGGCCATGCGCCTGACCCGGTGCGCGGCGCGCGCCAGGTGCTTGAGGCCGGGGTCGATGGCATCACGGCGCACCTGCGCGAAGATCGCCGCCACGTGCTCGATAAGGATATCTGGGCGCTGAAAGCCGTCTGTGATGCGTTTGGAAAGCCGCTGAATTTCGAGATGGCGGTGACCGATGAGATGATCGGCATTGCGCTCGATCTCAAGCCGCACGCCTGCTGTCTGGTGCCCGAACGGCGTCAGGAACGCACCACCGAAGGCGGTCTGGATGTGGCGGGTAATATAGACGTCGTGGGGCCCGCGGTCGCGCGGCTCAATGCGGCGGGTATCCGTACCTCGCTGTTTATTGCCACCGACCCGCTTCAGGTATCGGCAGCGTCGAACATCGGCGCGCCCGTGGTCGAATTCCACACGGGGGCCCTGTGCGACGCCTGGCGCGAAGGTGAACGCTCCATCGTCGAATCCGAGATGAAGAAGCTCGAATGGGCGGCGCACATGGCGGCCGAGGTCGGCATAGAGGTCCATGCGGGCCACGGCATCGACTATGATACCGTGACCTTTATTTCGCGTGTGCCTCAGATCAAAGAACTGAATATCGGCCACTTCCTGATCGGTGAAGCCATCTTTGTGGGGCTTGAGGCTTCGGTCAGCCGTATGCGGCACCTGATGGACGCTGCGCGCCTATGATCCTTGGCGTGGGCATGGACCTGACCGACGCACGGCGCATCCGGCAATCGGTCGAACGTTTCGGTCAGAAATTCCTCGACCGCGTGTTCACGCCCGCCGAGCAGGCCTATGCCCTGTCGAAAACGCCGGTGCATCCGACCCTGGCCAAGCGTTTCGCCGCCAAGGAGGCGGTGATGAAGGCGCTGGGCAGCGGTTTGCGCGGCTTTCATTTCACCGACATAGAGGTGCGCAATGATGCGCTGGGCAAGCCTGAGGTGACACTTAAAAGCGGCGCGCTTGACCGGCTTCAGGCGCTGTTACCGCAGGGCTGCGCGGCGCGCATCCACCTCAGCCTGACGGATGAGGGCGATCTGGCCGGGGCCTATGTGATTATCGAGGCGCTCCCTGAATAAAATGTAACGTCTATTTTTGGCCGGAATCTAAAAATAGACAGGCCGAAGGAATGCGCTTAAAGCTATAGGCGTTAAAGGAATGGGGCTGTTTATGAGCGCTGAGGACAAGGTTACGGAAGACGTGGCCGTAGAAAAAGATATTGTCGAAAGCGACGAAAAGTCGACGGTTAAGGACGAATGGTCGGATATTATTAAGACCGTGGCGATCGCCCTGATCATCACTCTGGTTTTCCGCACGCTGTTTTTCCAGCCCTTCACCATCCCGTCGGCCTCAATGGAGCCCAACCTCTATGAGGGCGACTACATTGTGGTGCGCAAGTGGGACTATGGCTATTCGAAGCACTCCATCCAGTTTTCGCCGCCGGTGATTTCGGGCCGCATTTTCGAAAAGCAGGCCAAGCGCGGCGACATCGTGGTGTTCAAGCTGCCCAGCAACACCAAGGTCGATTACATCAAGCGCGTCATCGGCCTGCCCGGCGACCGCGTTCAGGTGAAGAATGGTCAGGTCTTTATCAATGATCAGCCGGTGACCACCATCGACAAGGGGCCGATCTCCGCCGGTATCACCTATGCGACGCCGGATGTTGAGGTGATGCAGGAAGACCTTCCTGACGGCGCAACCCACCTCACGCAGGATATGGGTTATAAGCCCGAAGCCGACGATACGCAGGAATTTACCGTCCCCGAAGGTCAGTATTTCGTGATGGGCGACAACCGCGACAACTCGCTCGACAGCCGTTTCTCGCCCGCCGATCCGTTCCAGCCGGGCGTTGGCTTCGTGCCCGCCGAAAACCTTGAGGGCAAGGCGGTTATGGTGCTGATCTCGTGGAACAAGGGGGCCTCGCTGTTCAAGCCGTGGACGTGGCTCGACCTGCGCTGGGACCGTTTCTTCAAGTCCCTGAAATAATGACACGTATGCAAAGGGATGCCTCCGGTCATCGGCAGAAGGTGCTGGATGAACTGGAGGCGAAACTCGGATACCGCTTTGCGGACCGTCAACTGCTCGACAGCGCGCTTACCCACGCCAGTGTCAGCGATGGGCGCCCCAAAAAGACCGTCTCCGGCGATAATGAGCGGCTGGAGTTTCTTGGGGATCGCGTGCTGGGCCTGCTGGTGGCCGAAGCCCTGATGCAGGCCTTTCCGCAGGCCGCCGAAGGGGAGATGTCGCAACGCCTGCACGGGCTGGTCAGCCGCGAAACCTGCGCGGCGGTGGCCACGTCTCTGGGCGTCGGGGCGGCCATGCGTCTGGCCCCCGGCGAAACCAAAAGCGGCGGGCGCTCCAACCTGACCATTCTGGGCGATGCCTGTGAGGCCCTGATCGCAGCGGTCTATCTCGACGGCGGTTTTGAGACGGCGCGGCGCATCTTCGCCCCCCTGTGGCAACCGCATATCCGCGCCAGCCACTCCCGTTCGCACCTGAACCCCAAGTCGCACCTTCAGGAATGGGCCGCGCAGCAGAAGCTGGCTTCACCGAAATATGAGATCGTGGAACGCACTGGTCCCGATCATGCCCCTATCTTTAAGGTCGCGCTCACGCTAGAAGGCTATGATCCCGTCGTCGCCAGCGGCAAGTCCCGTCAGGACGCCGAAAAGGCGGCGGCCCTCAGCTTTATCGAACACGCAGGTCTTAATTGACGATCACCTCTTCTTCTCCCGCGACAACGCGCGCGGGTTTCGCCGCCATCATCGGCGCGCCCAATGCGGGCAAATCCACCCTTGTCAACGCCCTGGTCGGTTCCAAGGTCTCCATCGTCACCCAGAAAGTGCAGACGACGCGCTTTCCGGTGCGCGGTATCGCCATTCATGGCGAAGCGCAGATCGTGCTGGTCGATACGCCGGGTATCTTCAAGCCGCGCCGGCGTCTGGACCGTGCCATGGTCAAATCGGCCTGGGGCGGAGCCGAAGATGCCGACATCGTCGTCATGCTGATCGACGCTCCGGCGCATCTGGCCGTGCATTTCCCGGCCCCCGACACCAAGCCGACCGGTGCCGACAAGCTGGCGGTCGAAGACGCCGAGACCATCATTGCCGGGCTGAAGGCTAATAACCGCCGCGCCATTCTGGTGCTGAACAAGATCGACCTTCTGCGCCGCGATAACCTGCTGGCTCTGGCCGACAGCCTGTTCAAGGAAGGTGTTTTCGATCAGGTCTTCATGATCTCGGCCGAAAAGGGCAATGGCATTGGCGACCTCATGGAGGCGCTGGCTGATAAAATGCCTTCGGGGCCGTGGCTTTATCCGGAAGATCAGGCCGCCGATGCGCCGGTGCGTATTCTGGCCGCCGAAATCACCCGCGAAAAGCTGTTCCTGCGCGTGCATGAGGAACTGCCCTATGCCTGCGCCGTGGTGACGACCGACTTCAAGGACATGCCGGACGGCGCGGCGCGCATCGAACAGACCATCTTCGTCGAACGCGACGGTCAGCGCGCCATCGTGCTGGGCAAGAACGGCCAGACTTTGAAATGGATCGGTCAGCGCGCCCGTCAGGAGTTGATGGATATTCTCGACCGCAAGGTGCACCTGTTCCTTCACGTGCAGGTTAATGAGCGCTGGAGCGACGACCGGGCTTTATATGCGCAGTTTGGTCTGGAGTTCGGGGAGTAATTTCACGTGAGGCTGGCCGGTAGACGCTCCGCCTTTCTCCTCCCTTGCGAGCCTTTAGGCGAAGCGGGGGAGGTGGCACGCCGGAGTCCTAACGAAGGCGTGTCGGAGGGGGCTTCACGTTACCGTCCGGCCCCCTCCGTCTCGCCGCGCTTCGCGGGCTCGCCACCTCCCCCGCTGGCGCAGGGGAGGAGGATTTGACCTTCGAAGACGATGCCTTTGTCCTAAGCGCCCGGCCGCATGGGGAAACCGGTGCGGTGGTGCATTTTCTGACTCTGGAACACGGTCATATCGCCGCCCATGTGCCCGGCGGGGCCTCGCGCCGGCTCAAGCCCTATCTGCAACCGGCCAGCCGCGTGCGCCTGTCCTATCGGGCGCGCACCGCCGACCAACTGGGCTCGGCCACGCTCGAGCCCGAAGGCGACGCTACGGCTGACATTTTCGACGACCCGATGGCCCTGATCGGCGTGCAGTGCGCCTGCGTCATGACGCGGGCCGTCCTGCCTGAGCGCGAGGCCTATCCGGGGGCGTTTTATGCCTTTGAAGCGCTGATCAAGGCCTTCGGCCTGCCCGGCGTCTGGCCCTATGTCTATGTGCGCTTCGAGATGGGCCTGCTGGAAGCCGTCGGGTTTGGCCTCGACCTGTCGGTCTGTGCGGTGAGCGGCAGCCGCGACGATCTGATCTATGTCTCGCCGCGTTCGGCCCGCGCTGTCAGCCGCCGCGAAGGCGAGCCCTATAAGGATAAGCTGCTGCCTTTACCGGGATTTTTGCTGTCGTCACAAGGCGGCGTTCAGGCCGACGATCTGCGCCGCGGGCTGGACCTGACCGGCTATTTTCTGGAGCGGCATATCTTTCATCCGCTCAATCAACCCTTGCCCGAAATCCGCACGCGCCTTATCGACAGTGTACGGGATTACTGATTCCGTTTTTAAAATATACGCGAAAACATCGTTCTCCATGCTTTGGTAACGTGTTTTCACTAAGTTAGGCCGATGGGCTCGATTCGGGCGGGTAGTTTGACGGGTATGTCAGGGTATAGCGAACAGGAACTGCGGGCAGCCAACGTCAATCCGGAGACGGGTTTGGCGACGGACTACCTCAACCTGTTCAACGAAGCGATCATGCTGTTCGAAATGGGCCTCGACATGCCGGACATGGCTGAGGAGCTGATGGACTGGCGGCGTCGCGGCTATGTCGAACACTTTGAAAATTCCGGCTTTGAGCAAAAAGACGTGGTCATCGCCGCCTATAAGGCGTCGCCCGACATGGTGCGCAAACCCTTCGATGAGGCCTGCGAAAAGGCGCTTGAGGAGTTCGAGTCCGGCATCCAGATTCTGCTCAGTTCCAATCTTGAAGACGAGGCGGCGCGCGAAGATCTGGCGGCGCGTCTGGACAGCCTGAAGGCTCGGGTCGTTGAAATGGACGCTCATATTCACGGGCGGGCCGAGCGCATCGAAAACGATCTGCAAAACGCCGTGGACGCCCTGTTCTGAGCATTTAAACCCTGCTGACAGATTTTGTCATCACGCTCTGCGACGTTCCCTCCCTCAACAGGAGCGAACCATGACCCTCACAGCCACCTGCTATTGTGGCGCGACCCGCATCGACATCTTAAAAGCGCCCGAAGGCGTGCGGACCTGTAACTGCACCTACTGCCATCGCGTCGGGGCCGTATGGGCCTATTTTGCGCCAGGTGAGGTGACGATCCACAGTTCGACGCACGATCGCACCTATTCGGCCAGTGGTGGCCTCAATCAGCATCATTTCTGCGGCCATTGTGGCGGCAATACGCACGGTGACAGCCCAGACTGGGCCTCGGCCTATAATGCCGACGGAACGCCCAAAGGGGAGGCGGGCGTCGTGCCGGAACAGCGCATCGTTGCCATCAATATGCGCATGGTCGATGGCTTTGATCTGAACAGCCTGCCGGTCGAAGCGCTGGATGGCCGCAACAATTGGTGAGGGCGCCCTCCACAACCTGTTCTGCATATGTGCTTGTGCGAAAAGCGCGAAAGCCTTACGCATAAGGCATGAGCAACGATGTGATTCCTGACGAAGGCGGCCGTATCCTCAGCGAACCGATGGGCGAGGCCCTGTCGCGGCGCTATCTGGCCTATGCGCTGTCCACCATCATGCACCGCGCCCTGCCGGACGTGCGCGACGGCCTGAAGCCGGTGCACCGGCGCGTCTTGTACGCCATGCACAATATGCGGCTGAACCCGCAGGCGGCGGCGCGCAAATCGGCCAAGGTCGTCGGGGAAGTCATGGGTAACTTCCACCCGCACGGCGATCAGTCGATCTACGACGCGCTGGTGCGTATGGCGCAGTGGTTCGCCCAACGCTATCCCATGGTCGATGGGCAGGGGAATTTCGGTAATATCGACGGCGATAGTGCCGCCGCCATGCGTTACACCGAATGCAAGATGACGACGGCGGCCATGCTGCTGCTGGACGGCATCGACGAAAACGCCGTCGATTTCCGCCCGACCTATGACGGTCAGGACGAGGAGCCGGTCGTGCTGCCGGCGGCGTTCCCGAATCTGCTGGCCAATGGCGCGACGGGCATCGCCGTGGGCATGGCGACCTCCATCCCGCCGCACAATGTCGCGGAGCTGATCGACGCCTGTAAGCTGCTGATCGCCGAACCCGATACCGACACCAACGGCCTGATGGCCATTATTCCGGGGCCCGACTTTCCGACCGGCGGCATCTGCGTCGAACGCCGCGAAGCCATTTTTGAGGCCTATGAGACGGGGCGCGGCAGCGTGCGGGTGCGTGCCCGCTATGAGGTTGAGGATCTGGGGCGCGGGGCCTGGCGTATCCTTGTTTCTGAAATCCCGTATCAGGTGCAGAAGTCGCGGCTGATCGAGCAACTGGCCGACCTGATCGAGGCCAAGAAGGCCCCGCTGCTGGGCGATGTGCGCGACGAATCCGATGAAGAGGTGCGCCTGATCCTTGAGCCCAAGACGCGCAATATCGACCCCGAAGTGCTGATGGAAAGCCTGTTCAAGATCTCCGATCTGGAAACGCGCTTTGCCTTCAACATGAACGTGCTGGACAAGACCGGCACGCCGCGCGTCATGGGTCTGAAGACCATCCTGACCTCCTTCCTTGACCACCGCCGCGAAGTGCTGATCCGGCAGTCGCAATGGCGTCTGGACAAGATCGAGAAGCGTCTGCACGTCCTCGACGGCCTGATGATCGCCTTCCTCAATCTGGATGAGGTGATCCGCATTATCCGTGAGGACGAGACGCCGAAACAGACCCTGATGGCGCGCTTCGAACTGACCGAGGTGCAGGTCGATTACATTCTTGATACGCGGCTGCGGCAACTGGCGCGGCTGGAAGAAATGGCCATCAAGGGCGAGCACGACAAGCTGTCGAAGGAACGCGACGGCCTGTTGTCGCTGCTGGGCTCCGAAAAGAAGCAGTGGAAGCGGATCGACGAACAACTGACCGAGGTGCGCAAGCAACTTCTGTCGGCGCGCCGGACCACCTTTGCCGAAGCGCCGCAGGGCGTCGAGGTGGCGGCCATCGAATCGTACCTGCCCAAGGAGGCCCTGACCGTTATCCTGTCCGAGCGCGGCTGGATTCGCGCCACCAAGGGCCGCGTCGATGATCCGTCGGAGCTGAAGTTCAAGGAAGGCGACAATCTCGGCTTCCTGGTGCCCGGCTACAATACCGACAAGCTGCTGATCATGACCTCAGACGGCCGCTTCTTTACGCTCGGCTGCGACAAGCTGCCGTCCGGTCGCGGGCACGGTGAACCGCTCCAACTGATGCTGGAGATGGAAGAAAACACCCGTATCGTCAACGTCTTCATGTTCACGCCGGGGGCTAAGCGCCTGATGGTGTCGAAGAACGGCTATGGCTTCGTGATGAACGAAGAGGACGCCGTCGGCAACAAGAAGGCCGGCAAGTCGGTGCTAAATGCGGATGGCACCGAGGCCTTTGTGGCTTTGCCGGTGACGGGCGACCACGTGGTTATTCTGGGTGAAAACAACAAGGTGCTGGTCTATCCCGTCAGCGAGTTGCCGGAAATGGCGCGCGGCAAGGGCGTCAAGCTGCAAGGCTATAAGGACGGCGGCGTGAAGGACATCGCCATCTTCGATCAGGCCGGGCCGGTGCAGTGGTACGACGGATCGGGCAAGGCGCGCGACTTCAAGGACTGGAAAGACTTTGTGGGCAAGCGCGCCAGCGTCGGCAAGATGGCCCCGCGCGGCCTGCGCAAGCTGCGTCCGGCATAAGGCTTTACGGAACCACAGATTACACAGATTCCACAGATTGGGACGCGCCCCGGCGCGTCTCTTTTTTGTCAGGCCCGGTTATGCCGCTCAGATTGTCGGGTTTTGCAGGCACAGTGTGTGGCGGAAAGCCTCGTAGTCACTGCGCACGTCATCTGTGCAATCTGTGTAATCTGTGGTTCTCTCTTTCTACCCTAAAAAACGTCCAGCCACGCAAACGATTTTCCACTTGCGCCCTTATCCGCCTTTCGGTGCATATGCCGCATGCGTAAGATTTTTGGCTTTCACGACACTTCCGAAACCCTCAGTGCCATGCTGACCCATACGGTGGGGCGCATTGAGGGTAAGCACACAACACTACGGGAACTGATCGACATGATGGGCGAGCAGGGTCTGCTGCTGCTCTGCGTGTTGCTGTGCCTGCCGTTTTTGATCCCTGTGTCGGTGCCGGGCATTTCCATTCCGTTCAGCGCCGCCATCATCCTCATTGCCGTGGCTATTCTTTTCAACCGCCTGCCGTGGCTGCCGGAAAAGATACTGGACCGTGAGATCGAGACGGCGAAGCTGGTGCCGGTGCTGCAACGCGGGGTTGGCGTGGTGTCGAAGATCGACCGTTTCGTCAAGCCCCGCCTTTTGAGGCTGACCAGCGGCGCAGTGTCGAACCGCGTTAATGCGCTGGTCCTCATCTATGCGGCGGTGATCATGATGCTGCCGCTGGGGATTATTCCCTTTTCCAACACCCTGCCGGCGGTGGCGATTCTGCTGACGGCGGTCGGCATGATCCAGCGTGATGGCCTGTTTGTGCTGCTGGGGCAGGTGTTTGCACTGGCGGCCACGCTGTATGTCGGCGGGATTATTTATGGCGCTTTTGCCGCCGGGCGCGGACTGAACTCAGTCTTCAGTTAAATCCGGGTCGATCTCGGTCCAGCCGAAATCGGTCAGCGCCTCCAGCGGGCGATAACGCGCCTTATAGTCCATCTTGGGCGAGCCCTTCACCCAGTAGCCGAGATAGACATAGGCATAACCCGCGCGTTGTGCCTGATCTATGTGGTCCAGAATGACGAAGCGGCCCAGCGAGCGGTTCATCAGGTCCGGGTCGTAGAAGCTATAGACCAGTGACAGGCCGTCATTGAGCGCATCTACCAGTACGCAGCCGATCAGTTGCCCCTCCAGCCGGTATTCGATGATGTGGGTGCGCACCAGCGTGTCTTCGACCATGGCCACCAGATCGGGCCAGGTCATGTCCATCATGCCGCCGTCGGGGTGGCGCGCCTTCAGATATTTTTGAAGCAGATCATACTGTTCGCGCGTCGCTTCGGCCTCACGGAAATGCCGCGTCAGCCCTGCATTGCGTTTCAGGATGCGTTTGTCCGTTCGGTTGTGCTGATAGCCGTGTACGGGGATGCGCACCGACTGACAGGCGCGACAGGCCGGGCAAGCTGGACGGTAGGCGATGTTCTGAGAACGGCGGAAGCCGATGGCCGAGAGCTGATCATTGACATTGATGGCTTCGAGGGGGGGGAGGTGCACAAACACCTTCCGTTCCTCCTGACCTTCCAGATACGGGCAAGGGCCAGGGATGGTCAGATAGTATCTGAGCTTTCGTCCCGGAAAATGCTCGCTCATGGGGTGATGCCTGATGATCCTGTCATCCCATCAGACCCCATTTTTCCGTCAAAGAGAAGGGTTTTCTGGGAGAACGGGCGCTTCGCGTAGCAAAATAATCGCAATGCGGCGATTGCCAGCCAGAGTCGGGTCGTCCGGATACAGAGGTTCCTTCGCCGCCTTGCCTGAAACCTGCGCCACGCGGTCCTGATCGACACCGGCCCCCTGCAACACCTGACGCGAGGCATCGGCGCGATCAGCCGACAGTTTCCAGTCCTTATCCGACTGCCCCATGCCGGGGGTGCCGGTCGTGTGCCCGGTGATCGAGATGCGGTTGGGCAACTGATTGACGACCTTGGCCACGGCGCGCAGCAACAGGCGGGCGCGTTCATTGGGCTGGGTAGAGTTGGCATTGAACATGGCGCGCCCTTCCTGATCGATCAGTTGGATGCGCAACCCTTCTGGCGTCTGGTCGACAAGGATGTTTTTCGACAATTCGGCCAGTTCGGGCATGTCCTGAAGCGCCTGACGCAGCGATTCGGCGGCCGAGCGGAACGAAGCCTCCTCGCGCTTTTGCAACTCTTCGCGCAGTTCCTCTTCCGGCGTCTGCGACAGGTCGGCGGCATTTTTGGCGGTGCCGTCACGATCCTGCACGTCCGGGGCTTCCGGGGCCATATGCTCGATAAAGGCCATCGAGCCTTCCTGCTTGACGCCGTCATGGCCAATGGCGGTCCCGGCCAGAATGCCGCCTGAGCCGGAAGTCGTCTGAGACACGCTGGCCGGGGCGAAATAGTCGGCCACGCCCTTTTTCTGTTCAGGGGAGGTGGTGTTGATCAGCCACATCAGCAGGAAGAAGGCCATCATGGCGGTCACGAAGTCGGCATAGGCAACCTTCCACGCGCCGCCGTGGTGTCCGCCGCCGACGACCTTCTTGACTTTCTTGATGACAATGGGGGCGTCGCGACTGGCCATACGAACTCCGGAACTTCATCAATCTATCGGTCATTAATCTTAACAGGCGGTTGAGGCCGTCAGCGGTTTTGAGGCGGTTTCAGCGATTGACCCCCGCAGGCTTTTGGGGTCAAAGGAGGGGGTATTCCTGTTGCCATGAGGTTCCGTTGAGCGACCCTGATCGTCTGGCCTATCGTCACGCCCTGGGCACCTTTGCCACCGGCGTGGCTGTCGTCACCATTCCCGTGGTGGACCGTGAAGGCCACCCGTGCGTCATGGGGCTGACCATCAACTCGTTCGCCTCTGTGTCGCTTGAGCCGAAGCTGATTCTGTGGTCGCTGGACCTTAAGTCTGAGCGCTATGCCCTGTTTGCCGAGGCGCAGAGTTTTGGCATCAATATCCTCAACGCAGCGCAGCGTGATCTGTCTGACCGCTTTTTCCGTGAAAACCCCTATTGCCGCGAAGCCGACGACCTGTCGTTTGCCGACGAACCGCTGCGTTTGAAAGGGGCGCTGTCCTGGCTGAAATGCCGTCAGTACCAGACACAGGTGCTGGGGGATCATCTGATGATTGTCGGTGAGGTCGAAGCCTTCGATCAGTCCGAAACCCATTTTGGCGAACACGGCCTGACCTATTTCCGTGGCCGCTATGGCCAGACCCACCCTTTACCGGTTTGAGGCATTCCATGCGTATCGTATTTGCAGGTCTGGGCGTCATGGGCGCCCCCATGGCCGGTCATCTGTTGAAGGCCGGTTTCGAGGTCGTGGGCTTCAACCGTTCGGTGGATAAGGCGATGGCGTGGGGGGAGGCGCACCGCGCGGCCTTTGCCACCGACTTTGAAGAGGCCGTGGAAAATGCCGAGGTGCTGGTCCTGTGCGTCGGGCGCGATGATGATGTGCGCGATCTGGTGACGCGGGCGGCGGAGCGCATGGCGGTGGGCAGTCTGATCGTTGACCACACGACGACTTCGGCCCGACTGGCGCGTGAGCTTTCGGTCCTATGTGCCGGGAAAGGTTTGCATTTTGCCGATGCGCCGGTGTCCGGCGGACAAGCGGGTGCCGTCAATGGCGCCTTGTCGGTCATGGTCGGGTGCGAAGACTCGCAACTGGCCCGCGTGCGCGCGGTGACCCTGCCCTATACCAAGTCTTTGACCCGGATCGGCGAGGCCGGTGCCGGCCAGACGGCCAAGATGTGCAACCAGATTGCCATTGCCGGGGCGGTGCAGGGCATTGCTGAGGCGCTGCATTTTGCCAAATGCGCCGATATTGACCCGGAACTGGTGTTTCAGGCCATCTCACAGGGCGCGGCCGGGTCGTGGCAGATGTCGAACCGCTGGGCGACCATGGCCGAGGGCAGGTACGACTTCGGCTTTGCCGTGGACTGGATGCGCAAGGATCTGGGGATTGCGCTTGATGAGGCGCGTTCAAACGGCGCGCACCTGAGCGTCGCCGCACTGGTCGATCAGTTTTATTCCGAGGTGCAGGCTATGGGCGGCCAACGCTGGGACACCTCATCGCTGCACGCGCGTCTGGAGGCGCGGCGGAAGTAAATGTTCAACTTTTCAGAGACTGGAGATAGTCCTTGAAGCCGGTTGTATATTCATCGTCAAAGCTAATTTGACTTATGTCTTCCCAATCGATTTCGACGGGGCCTTCCAAAGGCGCGGCCACAGCATCAATGCCATTCAAAATAAGGCGACGTGAAACCTGAGCAATCTCTCCGACTTCACACTCATTACCTATGTTGACGGCGATGGTTTTTTCCAAAGTTTTTAGTGCCCAACAGAGTTCTGGCAGACTATTTAAATTTATGCCATCGGGTTGTACGCCTTTGTGAATACCGAAAGAACGTAGAATGATTGAACGTCCGGTTTCAGTCGGGCTTTGTCGCCAACCGACAAGGTGACTAAGAGCAAAAACGGCAAACCCATCAGTATGCCAATCGTCAATGGTTTGGAGCAAGGCAAGCTTCTCCGTCAACGCAATGACATAACCTTCATATTGACTATAATCATCGAGATGATCGGTTATGAGTTTGACGCAGTCGGTGGACGCTAAGGCTACATTGAGGGTTTTGACCGGATACTCGTAATCGTTATCGCTCATCGCGCTAACTTCTCCGACACGTATTTTGCAAAATACGTCAAAACGCCCGACGCGCCGGCGCGTTTGAAGGCGAGCAGCGTTTCGAACACGCCCTTGTCGTGGTCCATGAAGCCGGCATTCACCGCCGCCTTGATCATCGCGTATTCGCCCGACACCTGATAGACGAAGGTTGGCACCTTGAACGTTTCCGACACGCGCTGCACGATGTCAAGATAGGGCAGGCCGGGCTTGACCATCACCATGTCGGCGCCTTCCTGAAGGTCCATGGCGACTTCGCGCAGGGCCTCGTCCGTATTGGCGCTGTCCATCTGATAGGTCTTCTTGTCACCTTTTAACGCCGAGGTGCCGACCGCGTCACGGAACGGGCCGTAGAAGGCCGAGGCGTATTTGGCGGCGTAGGACAGGATCAGCTTATCGGTCAGGCCCTGTGCCTCCAGCGCCTTGCGAATCTCACCGACTCGTCCGTCCATCATGTCAGAGGGGGCCAGCACATCGGCCCCGGCCTCGGCCTGCACCAGCGCCTGCCGGGTGAGAATCTCGATGGTTTTCTCGTTGTGAATCCGGCCGCCGCTAAGGATGCCGTCGTGGCCGTGCGAGGTGAAGGGATCGAGCGCCACATCGACGATCAGGCCTATTTCCGGCACGGCGGATTTGATGGCGCGGCAAGTGCGGGCGATCAGACCGTCGGGGTCATAGGCGGCCGTCGCGTCATCGTTGCGCAGCGACGGATCGATATTGGGAAACAGCGCCAGGGCCGGTATGCCCAGCGCATAGGCTTCTCTGGCTTCCTTGACGGCTTCGGCGATGCTCAGACGATCGACGCCTTCCAGCGAGCGGATGGGGTCACGCGCCACGTCCTTGTCGTGCACAAAGATCGGCCAGATCAGGTCGGAAACGCTGAGGTGGTGTTCGGCCACCAGATCACGCACCCAAGCCGATTGGCGCAGGCGGCGCGGGCGGGCCAGAGGGTAGGCACCGACGAGAGGGGGGAAGGTCATGGAGGCACCCCATTTTTTTCGCGCATTTGATTCCGAAAACCGTTGAACACTTTTCGGAATGCGCTCTAAACGCATCGCTTACCGCGGCGCGCAATTACCAGATCAACGGGGCAGGGGCTTACGCCGTTCTGAAGCGTTTGCCAATCGGCTTGTGATTATTGAGCTTCAGAACGCCGTTCACCGACGTAGCCAGAATCCATACGGTGGCCATGAAGGTCAGCAGGGCCGAAACCACATAGCCCGAAGAGACGCCGAGTATGGTCGAAACCGGGATGCTGGAAATATCGAGGTCGCTAAGATCGAGGTCGATTCGTCGCCAGTCGGAGATGTCGTATTGCGACCAGATGAGGTTAGCGAGCGTCCAGGTCAGCACGACGGTACAGATAACCGCGATAAAGGTCGCCATGCCCCATAGGGCGAAAATCGCCCAGAAGTGTTTGATCTGATAGCGAAAATGCGTCTGAACATAGGAGGTGCAGTTGCTTTTGCGCAGATAGGCCAGCGCCGCGCCGATCAGGGCCGTAATGCCCAGTGAAAACGGGCTGACGAACAACAGGCCATAGACGACATAGGCCAGATTACGCTCGTCCTCTTCGCAGACGGCGGCACTGGATTGACCGGTAAAGGCAGTATCGGCGACGGCTTTGGAAGACGAAGCGTTCATGACCGGACCTTTGCTGACGGTTGTTAGCGCACCCCATGAAACCCTATATTTGCAAAAAATTCATTATAATGCAAACACAGTTCGATTGTGCCGATAGGCGGGCTGGGAAGAGGTGCGTCATTATGCACCAGCGTCAGGGGCAGATTTGATGCGCCACAGGTCGAAACCTATGGCATATTGATACTGGCCATAAGCGGGACAACCCACTATAACGGCTATGGTCAAACAGGGCGTTGAGACCCTGACAACAACCCACCGAGGGCCCGGTT
Source organism: Asticcacaulis excentricus (assembly GCF_003966695.1). Classification (NCBI taxonomy): domain Bacteria; kingdom Pseudomonadati; phylum Pseudomonadota; class Alphaproteobacteria; order Caulobacterales; family Caulobacteraceae; genus Asticcacaulis; species Asticcacaulis excentricus. The sequence goes on along the minus strand of NZ_AP018828.1, from coordinate 713,613 downwards.
TCTTTTGTGGAAACGGGGTTGAGATAAGTACATGGATTACAACGCCGCATTCGAGGCCGCCATCGACGCCGTCCGCAAGGAGGGTCGTTACCGCGTTTTTGCCAATCTGAAGCGTCATCGCGGCGCCTTCCCGCGCGCCACCTGGCAGCGCGAAGACGGGAGCGAGCGCGACGTCACGGTCTGGTGTTCCAATGACTATCTCGGTCAGGGGCAAAACCCGGTGGTGATTGAGGCCATGCACCGCGCCATCGACGAAGCCGGTTCGGGCTCGGGCGGCACGCGCAATATCTCCGGTACGACCTGGTATCATAACGAACTTGAGGCCGAGTTGGCCGATCTGCACCACAAGGAAGCCGCTCTGGTCTTCTCGTCGGGCTATGTTGCCAACGAGGCGACCCTGACGACCCTGTACAAGATTTTGCCGGGCCTGATCATTTTTTCGGATGCGCTGAACCACGCCTCGATGATTGCGGGCATACGCAATGGCGGCGGAGCGCGTCACGTCTTCCGTCACAACGATCTGGCGCACCTCGAAGAACTGCTGGCGGCCGCCCCGGTCAATGCGCCCAAGCTCATTGCCTTTGAGTCGGTCTATTCGATGGATGGCGATATTGCCGAGATCGCCGGGACCATCGCTCTGGCCAAGAAATACAACGCCCTGACCTATATCGACGAAGTGCACGCCGTGGGCCTCTACGGAGAGCGCGGGGCCGGCGTGGCCGAACGCGACGGCGTAATGGATCAGATCGACATTATCGAAGGCACGCTCGGTAAGGCCTTTGGCATGATGGGTGGCTATATTGCCGGTAAGGCCGCCATGTGCGACGCCATCCGCCTGTGGGCTTCGGGCTTCATCTTCACCACCTCGCTGCCCCCGGCGGTGATGGCGGGCGCGGCGGCCAGCGTGCGCTGGCTGAAAGCGCACAATGAGCGCCGAGTCGCTCATCAGGAGCGCGCCCAGACCCTGATGCGCCGGTTCCGCGAACTGGGTATCCCGGTCCTGCCGTCGGTTAGCCACATCGTGCCGGTGCTGGTCGGCAATCCGGTGCATTGCAAGATGATTTCGGACATGCTGCTCAATGATTTCAACATCTATGTGCAGCCGATCAATTACCCGACCGTGCCCAAGGGCACCGAGCGTCTGCGCTTCACGCCGTCACCGGACCATGATGACGACATGATGGATGAACTGGTCAAGGCGATGGATAAGCTGTGGAGCCACTGCAATGTGGCCCGTATGCCGGCGGTGGCCTGACGTCTTGGCAGATCAGGGGTTTGGGGGTATCCTCACTCCATGAACGCCGTGTCCAGAATTGCGATCTCTGATCTGACGGTTGAGGAGCGCCTCGAACTGATCGAGGCGTTGTGGGATAGTCTTCAGGACGACGCGGGTTTGTCTCCGGCTCAGATCGAAAAACGTGATCGTCATCTGGCGATGATCGGCGGCCCTGTGCCTGCGTCACATCTCGCTGAAATCGAACGCCGCATGGAAACCTTCGAGCAAGACAAAGCGGATTCCGTGCCTTGGGACGTGTTCCGAGAGCGGCTCGCAAATAAATACGGCTTCTGACGAATGCACGACATCCGCATCGGGCCCGCCGCGCAAGCTGATGTCGAGGCTGTGTGCAGATGGTATGATAGCGAACATCCGGAGGCTGTGCAGCTCTGGCTTGAGGCGTTTGATCGGGCGCTGACAAGTATAAGAAAACATCCGCAGCGGTACGTTTTGATTGCCGAGAATATTCGACGCATTAAATTGCGGCGGCATTCGTACACGTTGTACTATCGCTTTAGCGAAAACGAGATTGAAGTTCTGGGCGTTTTTCATGATCGGCAAAGCCCCGATCGCTGGCAAAGCCGTTTCAGGGAGTAACCCATGTCCGAATTTCTCCTCGAACTTCAGCGCAACGGCGCCTATCTGAAGGTCACGGCGGTTGATCCGGTGTCGGGCGAAGAGGTGTCTACCCTGGGGCCCGCGACGGACCCGGAGGCGGTCAAGCGGCTGGCGGTGCAGAAGCTGAAAAACCGCCTCGAAGCGCTTAAGCCGCCGCCTTTGAACCGCGGGCGCGGCGGCATTATCTGCTAAACCTGAGGATCAGACGTTTTCACTTGGATTCGCTGTCTCAAAGGTTTAACAGACGCGCAATTTCGGACGATGCGCTATATATAGTGCCGACCTTCCTCCAGACGACAGGATAAAGCTCGTGAACGCTCCCGCTTCCTTCATCCCGCAAGGCTATTTCAACAGCGACCTGGCCCACGCCGACTCGGCCGTTCTGGCGGCGATCAAGGGCGAACTGACCCGTCAGCAGGATCAGATCGAGCTGATCGCTTCGGAAAACATCGTCTCGAAGGCGGTGCTTGAGGCGCAGGGTTCGGTCCTGACCAACAAATACGCCGAAGGCTATCCGGGCCGCCGCTACTATGGCGGTTGCGAATATGCCGACGAAGTCGAAAAGCTGGCGATTGAGCGCGCCAAGCAACTGTTCAACTGCGCCTTCGCCAATGTGCAGCCGCATTCCGGGGCCAACGCCAATCAGGCGGTCTTCTTCTCGCTGCTGCAACCGGGCGACACCTATATGGGCATGGATCTCGCCTGTGGCGGTCACCTGACGCACGGTTCGCCGGCCAATCAGTCGGGCAAGTGGTTCAAGGTCGTCCCCTATGGCGTGCGTGAAGACAACCACCTGATCGACTATGATCAGGTCGAAGCGCTGGCCAAGGAACATCAGCCCAAGCTGATCATCGCCGGGGCCTCCAACTATAGCCGTCACATCGACTTTGCCCGCTTCCGCCAGATCGCCGACAGCGTCGGGGCCTATCTGTTTGTCGATATGGCCCACTATGCCGGTCTGGTCGCGGGCGGCGTCTATCCGGACCCGCTGCCGCACGCCCACGTCGTCACCACCACCACGCACAAGACCCTGCGCGGTCCGCGCGGCGGCTTGATTCTCTCCAACGACGAGGCGCTGGGCAAGAAGATCAATTCTTCGGTCTTCCCCGGCCTTCAGGGCGGTCCGCTGATGCACGTTATCGCGGCCAAGGCCGTGGCCTTTGGTGAGGCGCTGCAACCGGAATTCAAGGCCTATGCGGCGCAGGTCGTGGCCAATGCCCGCGTGCTGGCCGAAACCCTGATGGCGCGCGGTCTCGGCGTCGTTTCCGGTGGCACCGACAGCCACGTCATGTCGGTCGATCTGCGCCCCAAGGGCCAGACCGGCAAGGCGACCGAGCACGCGCTGGAAGAGGCCTTCATCACCTGCAACAAGAACGGTATCCCGTTCGATCCGCAGCCCTTCACCATCACCTCCGGCGTGCGTCTGGGCACCCCGGCGGGCACGACCCGCGGCTTCCGCGAGGAAGAGTTCCGCCTGATTGGCAACCTGATCGCCGATGTGGTCGATGGCATGGCCTCGAACTCCGGCGCGCCGGATGAGGCCGTGACGGCCAAGGTGCGCGCGCAGGTCAAGACCCTGACCCAGCGCTTCCCAATCTACGCGTAGTTATTTTTGTCGCGCAATTCATCCGAAAACCGGTGCCCACTTTTCGGATTGCGCTTGGAGCCCTGAATGCGCTGCCCCTTCTGCGGAAACCCTGAAACCCAGGTCAAGGACTCCCGTCCCTCCGAGGATGGGGCAGCCATTCGCCGTCGCCGCTCTTGCAGCGAATGCGGCGGGCGCTTCACCACCTTTGAACGGGTGCAGTTGCGCGAACTGATTATCGTCAAGCGGTCTGGCCGCCGTACGCCGTTTGACCGCGAAAAGCTGGAACGCTCGATTTCGCTTGCAACACGCAAGCGTCAGATTGATCCGGAGCGTATCGACCGCATGGTGTCGGGCATTGTGCGTCAGCTCGAAAGTCTGGGCGAAACCGAAATCGGCTCCGAAGTGGTCGGTGAGCTGATCATGAAGGCCCTGCGCTCGCTCGATTCCGTGGCCTATGTGCGCTATGCCTCGGTCTATCGGGATTTTCAGGAAACGTCGGATTTCGCGAAGTTTCTGGGGGCCGAAGGCTTTGAGGGTGACGGGATAGACGTGCCGCTGACGCCCGCCCCGGCCGGCAATCCCGACCCGAAGGACCCGTCGCCCATCCGTCAGGGGCTGG